>JAJQIB010000009.1 GCA_021199375.1 Ruminococcus sp.
ACTTTGTTCTTACAACCGCCGCCTTAGAGGCGGGGGACATCATACATTTATTATACAATATTTTCACCAATTATGACTTTTGCCTCAAGTAAAATCAAATAACATTTTGCAAAATTTCGTAAAACTCAAGGACTTTAAGCCGTGTCAATCTCAGTAACATTAAATATTTTTAAGCAACTTTCAACACTTTTTGCTTGTTCTAAGCGGTCTAAAAAAGCTTTTTTCTAAAAAACTTGTCCTTGGGTTGTCCCCGATTTTCATATGGCGTTCTTAAATATATTTA
Organism: Ruminococcus sp.; assembly: GCA_021199375.1. Taxonomy (GTDB): domain Bacteria; phylum Bacillota; class Clostridia; order Oscillospirales; family Ruminococcaceae; genus YE71. The sequence goes on from JAJQIB010000009.1 coordinate 284, forward strand.
TTATTATACCACATATGCGCAACTCTTGTCAAGCGTTTTATTAAGCCAAAGATTGCTTGGAAATTGCAAGATTTACCAAAAAAGCTCGCTGCTGTTATCATTTTTTACACCTTTTAATCTCTAAAGCACTAAAGAAAAACGCGTATAGATAAAAACTCTGATTTTTCTCTTGTTTTTTTTGCTCGATAATGCTATAATAATAGTAAACACAAATCCAAACAGGAGGAACTCTCAAAATGCTAAAGGGCAAAACTATTTTGATTGGCGTTACGGGCAGTATTGCAGCATATAAGATGGCTGACTGCGCTAGGGCGCTTACTAAAATGCATGCCGATGTGCATGTGCTAATGACAAAAAATGCGACAAGCTTTATAAATCCTATAACATTTGAAACGCTTACTAACCACAAATGCTTGATTGATACCTTTGACCGAGGCTTTCAGTACAGCGTTGAGCATGTATCTCTCGCAAAGGCGGCTGATGCTGTGCTTATCGCTCCTGCTAGTGCTAACGTGATCGGAAAGATAGCTAACGGAATTGCAGACGATATGCTTACTACTACAGTGATGGCTTGCACCTGTAAAAAGCTTATCGCACCTGCTATGAACCACAATATGCTTCACAATCCTATAGTTAGGGACAATATAAAAAGGCTTGAGCAGTATGGGTATGAGATTATTTCACCTGAGCATGGTATGCTTGCAAATGGCGACTATGGCGACGGAAGGCTTCCAGATGTGGATGTGCTTATAAATTATGTGATGCGTGAGGTCGCTAAGCCTAAGGATATGGCTGGGCTTAGGGTGCTGGTGACTGCCGGTGCAACTGCTGAGCCGATAGATCCCGTGAGATACATCACAAATCATTCGAGCGGCAGGATGGGAATAGAGCTTGCACGTGCGGCATCACTTCGTGGTGCGAATGTCACGCTTGTTGCGGGAAAATGCACAGTACCCCTTCCGCCCTTTGTTGATGTTATTAGCGTCACCACAGCTCAGGATATGTATAATGAGGTGACTAGGCTTGCGCCTGAGTGCGATATTATAGTAAAGGCGGCGGCGGTTGCTGACTTTACTCCGACCCACACCGCTGAGCAGAAGATTAAAAAGAGCGGTGAGGATGAAATGACGCTAAGGCTTATGCGCACCAAGGATATTTTGCTGTCATTAGGGCAAAGCAAGCGTGAGGGACAGCTTATCTGCGGATTTTCAATGGAAACGCAAGACCTTGAGGCAAGCTCACGCAAAAAGCTTGAGGCTAAGGGGTGCGATATGATTTGCGCTAACTCGCTTACAACACAGGGCGCAGGATTTGGAGTGGATACCAATATTTTGACGCTCATAACACATGAGGGCTCTGAGCAGCTTGAGAAGATGAGCAAGGCTCAGGCGGCGGACGTTATTTTCGACAGACTTTTAAAAATGAGGAAAAATGATGAAACGAATTGAAATTTATGAAAATGGAATCTACCTTGTGCTTGAAATAGACGATGAAAACCGTGTGAGGCTGCTGCACTTTTCGGCAGTCCCCTTTGATGAGAGCACGCTTACATCACGTACGGGAACGTTTGGATTTAACCTTGCAGAGGTGCAGATGTCGGGAATTGACCGAGCGGGCGAGCGGCATGGAAACAAGTATATCGTGACATCACCAGGCAGCACGCTTAGGTTTTCGGATTTTGTTGACACCTGTAACCAGATCGGCAGAAAGCTTGAAATTACACAGCTGGACGAGGGCACGGGCACTAAGGTCGTGTCGCATTTTCAGTTTTATAACGGAATATCGGTTGCAAGAGCCTGGACTGAGGTTATAAATTTAGGAGAAGAGGAGCAGACGCTTGAATATGTTTCGTCATTTTGCCTGACGGGAATTGAAAAGGAGGGCGTTTTGCCGCAGGACGACAAGATTAGAATCGGCGTTTGTCACAACTCATGGCAAAGAGAGCTGCAGTGGAAGGAATACACGCTGGAGCAGGTGGGACTTGAGCAGGCTCAGCCTAGCGACTATCAGCACTCATCAAAGGTTTTTGCCTGCACCAATGTCGGAAACTGGTCGGCTAAGGAGTACATACCGATGGGTATGATTAGAAACACCGAGATCGGAAGCACGCTTGTTTGGCAGATTGAGCAAAACGGATCCTGGCACTGGGAGATTTCGGATCGTGAGGGGCATTTGTATCTTCAGCTTTCTGGTCCTAGCGAGATTGAATCGCACTGGTTTAAAACGCTAAAGCCTGGCGAGAGCTTTACCTCCGTAAAATGTGCGGTGGGAGTAAACGCAAACGGATTCGATGCGGCTATTGGCGAGCTTACAAAATACAGACGTGCAATAAGGCGCAAGAACCGTGACAACAAAACGCTTGCGGTAATATTTAACGACTACATGAACTGCCTATGGGGAGATCCCACGGCGCAAAAGGAATTCCCTCTTGTAGATGCGGCAGCGGAGGCTGGATGCGACTACTTTTGTATAGATGCAGGCTGGTATGCCGAGGGCAGCTGGTGGGACAGCGTAGGCGAGTGGCAGGAAAACAGGAGGAGATTTCCTAAAGGCTTAAAGGAGGTCACCGATTACATACGTAAAAAGGGTATGATACCCGGAGTATGGCTTGAAATTGAGGTTATGGGTATAAACTGCCCGAAGGTGAGCGAGGTCGGTGACGATTGGTTCTTTATGCGTCACGGCAAGCGGGTATATGACAGATCTCGCTATCAGCTCGACTTTAGAAATCCACAGGTAAGAGAATATGCCGACTCGGTTATAGACAGGCTTGTAAAAGAGTACGGTGTTGGCTACATAAAGATGGACTACAACATTGAGCCTGGAATTGGAACCGAAGCAAACACTGACAGCGTTGGCGATGGACTTTTGGAGCATGAAAGGGCGTATCTTGAGTGGCTTGACGGTGTGTTTAAGCGGCACAAGGATCTTATAATAGAAAACTGCTCAAGCGGCGGACTAAGAATGGACTATGCTATGCTTTCACGCTACTCGATTCAGTCAACCTCAGATCAGGACGATTACAAAAAGTACTGCACCATTGCGGCGAATGCACCGCTGGCGCTTACTCCCGAGCAGGCGGCGGTGTGGAGCTATCCGATGTGGGGCGGCGACAAGGAGGAGGTCGTATTTAACATGATAAATGCGATGCTTCTGCGTATTCACCAAAGCGGTCATCTGGCAAATTTAGATGAGCAGAGTAAGGCGCTTGTAAAGCAGGGAATTGGCGTTTACAAGCAGATACGTGCGGATATAAGGGAGGCACTTCCCTTCTGGAGCCTTGGCACATCGAGCTTTTCGGACGAATGGGTATCGCTTGGCTTGAAAAACGAGGGAAAAGCCTACATTGCTGTTTGGAGACGTGAGTCGAAGGGCGACTGCGTGAGCCTTCCGATTGAGCTTCTTAAGGGAAAAAATGTGAGGGTAGAGTGCATTTATCCTGACTTTAACGAGGAGAAATTTGGCTGGAATAGGAATACATCATCGCTTTCTGTTAGGCTGACAAAGCCCTTTAGTGCGAGGCTTTTTAGGCTTACGTTTGATGAGTAGGCTATGGAAGATAATCAGCGTTGGAAGGAGCATTAGAAGATCTCCGACACGGGTGTAGAGGCTTATGTGGCTAAGAAGAGAGACGTCACCTACAATTGCGCCTGAGGATTTACAGCTAAGCTCGGCTACTGCCTCGCCTGTGGGGGAAATTATGGCGGAGATTCCGCAGTTTGAGGCACGTATGACAAAGCGTGAGCATTCGATTGCGCGCATTTTGGAATGAAGATAATGAGCGTGACGGGCAAAGGAGTCGCCAAACCACGAGTCGTTTGTGGGAATATAGATTAAATTGGCGCCATTTAAAACGCACTCACGCAAGCTGTCCGAAAAAATGGACTCGATACAGATGCAGGAGGCTAAGGCTACGCTATTTCTTACATAGGGATAGCACGTTTTATCCGCCGCCTTTAAATCAGAGTGAAAGGGCGTATACTCGCCGAAGGGCACAAGAAAATGCTTTTTGTAGACGCACTCACCCTTGTCGCCGATAAGCGATACAATGCTATTAAATTTATCTGTGTTTTCCTCAAAAAAGCAGCCGCTGAAAATAGTAATATTTTCACGCTCGGTAAGACCTAAAAGTGATGAAAACGCTGAGGAATCGGGACTAAACGAGGTATGAACCGCTGTTTCGGGCAGAAAAACGAGGGATATTTTGTCATTAAGATTAGTCCTTATTAGCTGTGAGTATTTTTGCGCCGCCTCATCTGCTGACATATTTGACTTCTCCTCGCCCTCACAATCGAGCTGTGCCGCCATGACGGTGATGCTGTCACTCGAAACAGATATACTATTTAAATAGTATGCCTGTTGGCTGCCGCCTAATAGGGCGGATGATACAAGCAGCGTGACACCTAAGAGTGAGGCTAGAGCGGATTTTAGCTTAGCCTCGGCTAGGCGAACGAGTGAAAGATAGATAAGTCCGTTGGCAGCGAGGATTAAAAGGGATGTGAAGCGGCAGCCAAAAAGGCTTGCGCTTAAAAGAATAGCAGGAGCGCCGTCAGCTGCTGCCCAGACTCCCAGCCAGGGAAATGAAAGGGTGCCAAAATGTGAGGGAAAATACTCGCTAAAGGCGTAAAGCAGCGAGAGGATAAGCACTCCTCGCAGACTGACGCTGCAAGACCTCGGATAAAAGGCGAGTGCAAAAAGCTGTGAGAAAAGCGAGATTGAGGCGACAGCTGTAACAGCTAGGGCGGCAAGCAGAATACTAATAGGCATAGGAAGAGCTATCAGCCTATAGGTGGTAATTAAAAAGCTGCATTTAGTTAGATTGTAGGGTATGAGAAAGGGCAAGCCACGCCTTAACAGCTCGGCTAAGCTTTTAACATCTAAAAGCGTAAAGAGCGGCAGCACCGAAATAAGGCTTAAAAGTGGCAATGTAAAGGCACTTTCGAGAAGTGCGGAGAATATACCATAAAAAATAAGAGCTGTAATGCGGATAATGGAACTTAGCTTCATGCTGTGTCTCCTTATGTCCAAAAAAATGTACTCTTAATAGAATTGACAGAAGCTTAGACTTATATACATAAAAAGGAAAAGAATTATGGAGCTTAAAAGAACGGATATTAAAATTCCCGAATATGCGCAGAAGGCGCTGAGAATGCTTGAGGCGGCGGGGTTTGAATGCTGGTGCGTTGGCGGCTGTGTAAGGGACAGCCTAAGAAAAAGGCAGGTGCATGACTGGGATATTTGCACAAGTGCGTATCCTGAGCAGATGCTTGAGGTATTTAGCAGCCTTCACACGATAAAGACAGGCATAAAGCACGGCACTATAACGGTGAGGATAGATCACCAATCGCTTGAGATAACGACATACAGAACCGACGGAGAGTATTTAGATCACAGAAGACCTGAGGCTGTAGAGTTTGTAGGCGATATAAGAGCCGACCTTGAGCGGCGTGATTTTACAATGAATGCGATTTGTCTTAGCCTAAGGCAGGAGATTTATGATCCCTTTGACGGACAGGGGGACATTGAGCGTGGAATAATAAGATGCGTGGGAGATCCCAGAAGGCGATTTGACGAGGACGCGCTTAGGATACTTCGGGCGGTGAGATTTGCGGCAAAGACCGGCTACACCGTTGAGGAGCAAACCAAGGCGGCGGCGATTGAGATGAAGGGACTTTTAGACAGCGTATCGGTCGAGAGGATTTACAGTGAGCTTAAGTCTATGCTTACACAGCCATATATAGTTGACGCTCTTATTGAGTATGCACCTATAATCATGCAGATAATACCCGAAGCGGCTCCCTGTGTGGGATTTAAGCAGAATAATCCTCATCACTGCTATGACGTGTGGGAGCATATTGCGAGATCTGTCGGGTACTGTAGAGAGGACGCTCTTTTGAGAACCGTTATGCTGCTGCACGACATCGGAAAGCCTGACATGTTTTATGAGGACGAGGATGGGGTTTCGCACTTTAAAAGGCATCAGATAAGGAGTGCGGAGTATGCGGACGATATACTAAGGCGGTTAAAATCGGACGTGTATTCACGCAAGCGTATTGTGGCTCTTGTAAGCGAGCATGACAACAGGATTGCTGTGGCAAGAAAATCGGTCAGAAGGATGATTGCGAGGTACGACTATGATTTTTTCATGGATTATCTTGAGGTAAGGCGAGCGGACACGCTGGCGCAGTCGGAGTATAAGCGAGCGCAAAAGCTGTCGGAGCTTGATGAGCTGGCTAGGATTGCCATAGAGCTTAAGGAGGAGGACGCCTGCTTTAAGCTTAGAGATTTGGCTGTGGGCGGCAGCGAGATGATGGAGCTTGGACTTGTGGGAAGCGAGATTGGAAAAATGCTCAGGCTTTTGTTTGATGAGGTTGTGGCTGAAAGCCTTCCTAACGAGCGTGAAGCGTTAATTACGGCGGCAAAGGAAAGAATGAAAAATGAGCTTTGAGATGCTTAGGCTTTTAGACAGGCGTCAGCGCAGGCGGCTGATATTCGGGATACTGACTATACTTTGGTGCGTGGTTATCTTTTTGCTTTCCTCTCAAAGCGGCGATGAGTCGAGCCAGACAAGCGGCGGATTTATAGCGACGTTTTGTGATCTTTTAGTGCCGAGATTTGCAGGACTTGAGGAGGCTAAGCGCATAGAGCTTGTCGATGGACTTCAGCACATTGTGAGAAAATGCGCACATTTTTCGGCTTATCTGCTGCTATCAGTGCTGTCAATGCAGCTTTTTATGACATTTGAGCGGCTAAGAGGCAAAATTATATATCCAGCCCTTGCATCACTCGGATTTTGTGTGGCTTATGCCATGACGGACGAGCTGCACCAGTATTTTGTTCCAGGAAGGTCATCACAGATAAGGGATGTGGGCATCGACTCGCTCGGAGCGCTGTGCGGAATACTAATAAGCCTAGGGATATGGGTGCTGATTAGATATCTTAAGGGCAGACGGCAGGAGTCGTAAAATGGAATATCAATGTGATTTTAGCACTCTCAGGTCGAGAGTGCTAATTTTCATCAAATTTTCACAATGTGTTCGCTATTTGCACATATAGCGGGGGTATTATATATTACAGAAAGAGAAAGTAGACCACAAAACAATAGGAAAAGGAAAGAATGAAAGAGAAAAAATTGAAGGGACTGATTCCAATGGATAACTAAGACAAATTTACACACAGACAAAACGAAAACAAAAGAAAAGAAATTAAAAGAAAGACAAGAGCATAAGGAGGAACTAATTATGTATGGACTAACACCCTTTGAGAGAAAGAGCATGGATTTATTTAATGCCTTTCACGATTTTGAAAACGACTTTTTTAACGGCAGCGGAGCAGTTTCGAGCTTTAATGAATTTAAGACCGATATCCGTGATGAGGGAGATCGGTACGTGATGGAGGCGGAGCTTCCGGGATTTGAAAGAGAGGATATTAAGCTTGACCTAAACGGCGACACGCTGATGCTTTCTGCTGAGCATAGCAGCGAGACTGAGGATAAGTCGGATAAAAGCTACATTCGCCGTGAGCGCAGCTTTGGATCGTATCGCAGAACGTTTGATATGTCGGACGTTGATACATCGAGGATTGACGCTGAATACAAAAACGGCATTTTATATATGAATCTGCCAAAGAAGCAGAGCACAGCTCCTACTTCAAGACGGCTTGAAATTAAATAAGGTACGAGCCATCAACAGTGTTCGCACTTTTCAATTTGTTTGGCTCGTACCTATACGTTCGAGCTTTTGAAATACACAAAAATCATCCCCCACCTTTAAACGGCGGGGGGATACTTTTTTATACGCTTGGAGCTGCTATTTTGCTTTTTACCTGTATTTGGTCATCTACAAGCGTGAGCGCATACTCACGGCATCCGGTTTTTAACAGCTCATCGCTTATGGGATTTTCGGCTAGGCGCCTTATTAGACGGCGGATTTCTCTTGCCTGAACCGGCTCTCCTGCGTCCATCACCTGATGGGCGATTTTTTTAATACAATCATTATCAGCCTCGAGTGTTACACCTATTCGACTTAAACGCTTTTTAAGATCCTTAAGCTCGTGGGCTGCCGCCTGCTCAAGCGCCTTGAGATCTAGCGGATTAAACATTATAATCTCGTCAATTCGTGCGATAAGCTCGGGACTCATGAGCTTTTTTAGGGCGCACTCACCTGCTCTTTTTAGTCCGTGCGCCTCACGCTCGACAAAGCCTACTCTTTTGGTGTCCTGATACTCCTTCATTCCAACATTGGTGGTGAGTATTATAAAGGTATTGGCAAAGCTAACACTTCTTCCACATCTGTCGGTTAAGCAGCCGTCCTCTAAAATTTGTAAAAGGATGTTAAATATATCGGGGTGAGCCTTTTCGATTTCGTCAAACAGCACTACGCTGTAGGGATTTCTCTTAACCGCCTCGGTGAGCTTGCCGCCCTCCTCATAGCCTACATAGCCTGCAGGTGCGCCTATTAGCGCCGATATGCTGTGACGCTCCATATATTCGGACATATCGAGCTTTATGAGCGAGTCCTTTTTTAGACAGAGCTGCTGTGAAAGGGTGCGTGCGAGAAGGGTTTTGCCCACTCCGCTAGGTCCCATAAAGACAAAGCTTCCTGCAGGTCTGCTGCCTCCGCTCAGTCCGAGCCTTAGTCGCCTTACTGCTGAACAAACCTTAGCTATAGCCTCATCCTGACCGAACACATCTGCTTTAAGCTTATCGTCAAGGCTAAGGAGTCGGTCGTTTTCGCTTTGCGTCAGCACTCCGCAGGGAATGCCTGTGCGTCTTGATGTAACCTCACAGAGCGTGCGTGATGTTAGGGCAGGATAACAGCTCTCACTCATTTGGGTCAAGTAGCTGCTCCTGTCAATTTTGCCGCTGATGTAGCTATCGAATGCCCTTGTGCTGTAGTTTTTTTCATTGCGTAGGGTTTGGGCGGCGCAAGCCTCATCAAGAAGGTCTATCGCCTTATCGGGAAAATGAAAATCGGTTATACAGCGCTCGGCAAGCGAAACCGTCAGGCGAATCATCTCATCGCTTATGCGGATTTTGTGGTGTGATGAGTATTTTTCACGCAAGCCCATTAAAATGCGCTCGGTTTGCTCGGCAGTCGGCTCATCTACCATAACCCTTTGAAAGCGGCGGTCGGCGGCGCTGTCCCTTTCAATCGTCCTGCGGTACTCGTCAAGGGTGGTGGCTCCTATTATTCTAAGCTGTCCTCTTGCAAGCGAGGGCTTTAGGATGTTTGCGGCATCAATAGCTCCCTCGGCGGCGCCTGCTCCCATTATACTATGAAGCTCATCTATAAACAAAATAACATTTCCGGCGCTTACCGCCTCATCGATACAGTCCTTTAGGCGCTCCTCAAAATCTCCTCGGTATTTTGCACCTGCGAGAAGGCTTGTAAGCTCAAGCTCGAAAATACGCTTGCCTGCAAGCTCTCCACGGCATTCTCCCATCATTATTCTGTAGGCAAGCCCCTCGACAATTGCCGTTTTGCCGACACCTGCATCACCTACCAAGCAGGGATTGTTCTTTCGTCTGCGGCACAAAATTTCCTCAGTGCGCTCAAGCTCATCCTCACGTCCTATAAGCGGATCAAAGCTCATGCAAGCAGCTCTTGAGGTAAGCTCACGCCCAAACTGCTCAAGCTTTTTTAGCTTTACACCTGAATCTACACCCTCGGCGATAAGCTCGTTTGAGCCTACACAATCGGCGTACATTCTGTTTAGATTTACGCCCATGCCCTTTAAAAGCTTAACACCGCTGCATTTGCTCTGACGCAAAATTAGTGCCAAAATATACTCGGTGCCACAGCCACAGCCTCCGAAGCCTTGAGAAAGGCTGACCGCTCCGTTTAAAATCGTCACACATGAGGGGGTAAGGTCGTTTATGGTAAGTCTGCACGGGGTGCCGCGTCCTACCAAATACTCAAGCTTCTCCTCACATCGGCGTGAGGTTATGCCGTGCTTTTTTAAAATCTGTGCCGCCGTACAGCTGCTCATTCTCGTCATTGCAAGCAAAAGATGCTCGCTTCCAACATAGGTGTGTCCCCATGCTCCTGCGCACTCAACCGCTTCAGAGATGACCTCCCTGCCCTTTGAGGTGAATGCCGCCATATCATATCCTGCCATGCTCCTACTCCTTATCAATGTAAATATTATGTATATATAATTGTCAATACTTCTACATTCTATGCAAGCAGGACTAAAAATTAGACACCGAATAAAGACTAAACGCAAAAAGAGCCCACGCAAAGCGTGAGCTCCCACTAATTCTAATCACTAATCACTAACCACTACTAAGGGCGCTTAGCGTTTGCTAGCATTAGCTTGATTCTGTTTTCCTGGTTTACCTTTGTGGCGCCCGGGTCGTAGTCGATTGCTACTATATTTGCATTCGGGTAGGCAGCCTTTATTACACGGCTCATTCCCTTGGCTACTATGTGGTTTGGCAGGCATCCAAAGGGCTGGGTGCAGATTATATTTTCGGTGCCCGACTCAGCAAGCGCCGCCATCTCAGCGGTTATCAGCCATCCCTCGCCCATCTTTACGCCCTGGTGCATATACTTGTCGGCAAGCGCGCTCATATGGTCAAAATCGTGAGGAGGGAAAAACTCGCCCTGCTCGTTCATAACCTCAATCTGGTCACGCTGCGCCTTGTGCATAATCCTGTACGCTATGTCGTATGCTGGAGTAAGCGCCGATTTTTTATCATAAATTTCCTTTTCGTTTTGGCAGTTTCTGACAAAGTAAAGAATAAAGTCGAGAAGTCCCGGAACGTTTGGCTCACATCCCTCCGAGATAAGGAAGTTATTGAGGTCGTTGTTTGCAAGAGGCGAATACTTAACGTAAATTTCGCCTACTATGCCAACTCTAGGCTTCTTTTCTTTGGTTCTCGGTATTGTAGCAAAATCCTTGAGTATAGCCCTGTAGATTCTCTTTGTCGATGTATAGTCCTTGCTTGTAGAAAACAGCTTTCCTAGTCTTTTCTGCCATCTATCGAGCATCTTATCGGTGTCGCCTTCATTTATTTCGTAGGGCTTGCACTGATTGTAAAGTGTCATTAGCATATCGCCGTACAAAACGCAGTAGATAAGCTTTATGATAATCGGCAGGGTCATCTCGATTGATGCATCAGGCTCAAGTCCGCTGAAGTTTAGCGAGAGAACGGGAACCTGTGGAAACTCGGTTGAAATTGCCTTTCTTATAAGATGGATGTAATTTGATGCACGGCATCCGCCGCCGGTTTGGGAAATCAAAAGTGCGACCTTATTTACATCGTATCGTCCGCTTTTAAGTGCTTCCATAAACTGTCCCATAACGAGCAGTGCGGGATAGCAGGTGTCGTTGTGGGTGTTCTTTAGTCCCTCATCGACTACCTCGCGTGAGCGGTTTGTTAAAAGCTCCATGTGATATCCATAGGATTCGTACACGCTTATGATAAGCTTAAAATGTATAGGGAGCATATCGGGGACTAAAATGGTGTAGTCCTTTTTCATTTCATCGGTAAACATTGTGCGCTTTACACGGTTTGAAAACTTCTTTTCGTATTTAGCTTCCTTGCTCATTTATATAGCCTCCTGTTTTGCATTGCTTTCCTTTTCTTCGAGAGCCGCCGCAAGCGAGCGCAGACGAATCTTAGCCGCTCCGAGGTTGGTTATCTCATCTATCTTTAGCTGTGTATAAAGCTTGCCCTTTTCCTCAAGTATAGCTCTCACCTCATCGGTTGTTATAGCGTCAATTCCGCATCCGAAGGATACAAGCTGTACAAGCTGCATATCGTCATTTTCGCAAACGTACTCTGCCGCACGGTAGAGCCTTGCGTGATATGTCCACTGATTTAGTACGTCAAGCGGCGGCGCATCAACCAAGGCTGCTACGCTGTCCTCGGTTACTACCGCAAAGCCAAGCGATGCTATAAGCTTGTGTATGCCGTGGTTAATCTCATCGTCAATATGATAGGGTCTTCCGGCAAGCACTATAATCTTTTGTCCCTTTTGTCTAGCGTCAGATATAATCTCAAGAGCCTTTTGCTCGTTTGATTTTCTAAATCTCAGCTGCTCGGAGTATGCCTTATTTAGCACTGAAAGCAGCTGCTTTTCGGTAATGCCGTATTTTTTGAAGGCTCTGGCAAGAGCCTTTGCGGTGTTTTTCTTGAGATTTATATCAATATACGGATTTATAAAGTTATCGCTGTTAAGCTCAGGAATGTTCGCCTTTAAAAGCTCGGGGTAATAGGCTACTACGGGGCAGTTGTAGTGATTATCAGACTGTCCCTCGTCAAAATTGTAGGTCATGCAGGGGTAGAAGATAAAGTCTACGCCCTTATCTATAAGGTCTAGGATATGTCCGTGCATTAGCTTAGCGGGGTAGCAAACGGTATCTGATGGAATGGTCTGCTGTCCCTTATAATACGTGTCACGTGTGCTTCTGTCGGACAAAACCACCTCGAAGCCTAGCTCGGTCAGAAGTGTCGAAAAGTAGGGTAAAAGGTCGAGATAGCTCAGTGCCATCGGAAGTCCTACTCTTGCGAGCGGCTTGCCCTTTGGCTTTACTTCGCCGTACTCATATAGCCTATTGTACTTGTACTCGAACATATTCTCGGTCTTGTTTTCGATCTTGATTCCTGCACCCTTTTCACATCTGTTGCCTGATACAAAGCGTCTGCCGTCATTATAGCGGATTATGGTGAGGTTACAGTGAGCGGTACAGCCCTTGCACTGAGTTGCAAATGAGGTATATGAAAAGTCCTGAAGCTGTGAAAGCGTTAAAAGTGATGAGCTTACTTCATTAGCTCCACTCTTTTCCATAGCATAAAGTGCGCATCCGAAGGCTCCCATAAGTCCTGCGATGGCAGGTCTGATAACATTTCTGCCAAGCTCCTTTTCGAAGGCGCGAAGCACCGCATCGTTTAGGAAGGTGCCGCCCTGTACTACGATATTTTTTCCAAGCTCGTCTACAGACTTTGCACGGATAACCTTGTATACCGCATTCTTTATAATCGATGAGGAAAGTCCTGCTGAGATATCCTCAACGCTTGCGCCGTCCTTTTGCGCCTGCTTTACGGAGGAGTTCATAAACACCGTGCATCTTGAGCCAAGCTCAACGGGAGCCTTTGCGAAAAGTCCGAGATTGGCAAAATCTGCAATATCATAGCCCATAGCCTGAGCAAAGGTCTGAATGAACGAGCCGCAGCCTGACGAGCATGCCTCGTTAAGCATAATGCTGTCAATAGCGTTGTTTTTTATCTTAAAGCACTTGATATCCTGTCCGCCGATGTCTATAATAAAATCAACATCGGGGCAGAAATACGCTGCCGCCTTGTAGTGTGCTACGGTTTCGACTATGCCGTAATCTACACCAAGTCCAGATCTTATAAGGTCCTCGCCATAGCCTGTTACCGCTGAGGATTTTATCCTAAGCTTAGGATTTGCTATTGTGTAGATTTTTTTAAGCTGCTCGGCTATAATATCAAGCGGCTGACCGTTGCTTGAGCAGTAGTGCTGATAGAGAAGCCTTCCATCGGGTGTAATAAGCGCAAGCTTGGTTGTGGTTGAGCCTGCATCTATTCCGAGATAAGCATCTCCCTCATATTCTCTTATGTCAGCGTACTTTAGATCGCTTTGCTTGTGACGTGCAACAAACTCGTCATACTCCTCACGGCTTTCAAAAAGCGACTCGCCGGTAACTATATTATCGCTTGCCTTTGAGTTTATTATCTTATCAAGCGTTTCATCTATTGTCATAGGCTTTGAAACGTCGCCTGCCTGAAGCGCACATCCGTATGCCATAAAGCACGGAGCAAGCTCAGGGAAGTTTGCGTGAGCGTCATCAAGATTAAGTGTGCTTACAAACGCCCTGCGAAGTCCCTTTAAAAAGTGAAGCGGTCCGCCTAGGAAAAGCACATTGCCGCCGATTTTTCTGCCCTGGGCAAGTCCCGAAACGGTCTGATCTACCACCGCCTGGAAGATTGAGGCTGCTATATCCTCCTTCTTTGCGCCCTGGTTTAAAAGCGGCTGAATATCGCTCTTGGCAAAAACTCCGCAGCGTGATGCTATCGGATAGAGCTTGGTGCTTTTAAGCGACATGCTGTCAAGCTCGTCAATTGTAACGCCCAGAAGCTGAGCCATCTGGTCGATAAAGGCGCCGGTGCCTCCTGCACAGGAGCCATTCATGCGCTGCTCAACTCCGCCGGTTAAAAAGATAATCTTTGCGTCCTCGCCGCCAAGCTCAACGACAACATCGGTTTCGGGGTATGTATTATTTACCGCAACGAACGCCGAATAAACCTCCTGAACGAATTCGATTCCGCTCGCCTGAGCTATACCAAGTCCTGCTGAGCCTGTTATCGCCGTCTTAAAAAGACATCCCTTAAAGCCCTCATTTATGATTTCGAGCTGCTTTGCAACGGTTTCACGCACCTTTGAAAAGTGACGCTCGTATTTTGTATAGACAATCTCGTCATTTTTTAGTATGACGGTTTTTACAGTCGTAGATCCCACATCAATTCCAAGCTTATAAATCTCTTCCATTTAAAACTTCCTTTCATATTAAAAGCCTAAAAGCGAACAAGCGCGTTTGCTCATTCTCAAATATTATAACATAATTTTCGACAAAAGAAAAGAGCTTTTTTTAAAAAAATTTCGGGCAAATGTGCTTTAATGTCAAAATTTATTTGCAATCCAACAGAATGTCTCAATTTGTTTGGCAAAATTCACTGATTAAAAAACTCAGAAAAAAACTGCTCACGATTTGCACCTCCACTTCGGTTAAATCTGCCGAGATTATACAGACAATCAGAGTCGCCCTTAGTGAGCAGATTTATTTTCTCCTCACAGCCTAAGGTGACCTCAAAGCCTAAAGCCTTGACAAGCTGTGATGTGTAGTCGCTGCAAAAGCCATATGGGTAGGCTAGCACCCTAGGCTCAGCGCCCGACTGAGCTATATAGTTCTGCGCCTCCGTGAGATCGTTCCAGAGTGTGCGGCGGTAGTCCTCATCGCTCTCGCCATCAAGCTGAAGCATTCCGTCACGCTGTGCGCCCTCGCTTATAAGATAGTGCATATTAAAGCTATGATTTGCAAGCTCGCAGTATCCGCTAAGATACATGGTCTTTAGATTGTCAAGATCTACAGTAGAATAGGCGGCGCTCGGTGCGGCGTCCTCAGCTGCTGCCATGCTCCACTCGCCTACAATCGAAAAGGTCGCCTTAATTTTATATCTTTCAAGCAGCGGCAAAACGTAATAAAAGCATCCATATCCGCCATCATCAAAGGTTATTACCACCGATTTATCCGAAAGTGTGCCGTCACCGTTTACATAGTCGGCAAGCTCGCTGCAAAAAACAGGAGTGTAGCCGCTGTCTAATATATACTCAAAATCCCTCTCAAGCTCATCTACCGTAATCACGTATTCTCCCGCATCAGCCTCATCCCCTACTACACCGTGATACATGACTATAGGAACGCTTAAGCCCTCATTCGCTTCATTTGAAATATCGGCAGATACCTCTCGAAATGCTGCGAGTGCTAAAACTGCTATTGACGCCAGCGCCATAGACAGCGACAGACAAATTGACCTTGTAAGCCTTATTGATGTAAACATAGCCCTCTCCCCTTTTATGCTAAAAATAATTTGTAAAGCTGTACTATTTTGATTTTATGTAAGCTTTCTCTAAAAAATTCACAAAAACTTTGGTAAGATACTTGTTTTTTTTATCAAGAAGTGCTATAATAAATACAAGAATTGCATACACACAGACGACATATCTTCGTGATTTAAATACATAATAAAAACAGGGGGTTTTTCTTTTGAAAACGATACGCTCAAAAATAATGATAGCAATGCTGGGATTGGTGTTTGGACTTATGATTGCCCTGACACTGGTCTTTTATGAGATTATAGATACCACAATGAACGACACGCTTTCGGCTACGATGGAGCCTCTTGCTGTTGAGACGGCGAGCAACTTTGACTACTCAATAGAAAACTACCTCGACAGCTTTAAGGGTATGGTTGAAAGCTCTGAGTATTTATCACTCGAAACAGAGAGCGAAAGAGTTGAGTACGCCGATGAGTACTTTGCTGACAACGATATGATTTCAAGCTTTGGAATATACAGCAGCACAGGAACGATGTATAAATCATCAGGCTCAGAATGCGCCGACATAATAACAGAGGACGATATAGTAAATGCGGTGAACAGAGGAGAGCTTACAATCACCGAAATTAAGTCGCTCGATGGCGAGAGCTATTTTGCTATACTGGTGCCGATATATAACGGCGACAGCGTTACCGAGGTGGATGCGGCTGTTGTAAACTGCAGACTGATTAATGAGAATATTACATCCGCTATTGAAAACGATGCGTATCGAATCTACATAGTTGACGGAGAGGGCAATGTTATATTCCATGAGGAGGATTCTATTCTTGAGGTTGGTCAAAACCCGATAGAGCTTAAAGAAAACGACAGCAGCTATAAGAAGCTTGCTGAGGCGGTAACGACTGCGCTGGACAGCACAAAGGGCTCAACCGTCTACACCTATGATGAAGAGGAATATTCGATGGGATATGCCTCAGGCTCATACTTTAACGCTACAGTGCTTGTATGTGTGGATTCTTCAGAGTATATGCACCTTAGCACAAACTCTTTACGTGTAATTGCTCTTATCGGAATACTCATTGTAATTATCACGCTTGTTATATCCATTACCTTTGCGCGTTCGATTTCAAAGCCTATTGTATCGACCACACAGCGTCTGCGCGGACTTTCTAACGGTGATTTGTCAACAAGAGTTGACGTGTGGTATTCTAAGGATGAGCTTGGCATTTTGTCAAACTCGCTTGAGGAAACCATCGTAAGCCTGCGCCAGTACATAACGCTGATTCAGGTAGCTCTTCAGCAGATTTCAGAGGGCAACCTTTGTCACAGAATGGAGGGCAACTTTAAGGGCGACTTCCAGAAGATAAAGACCACGTTTAACGAGATATTCGAGTCACTTTCTGCGACCTTCGATTCGATTAACCACTCGGCGGAGCAGGTTACATCGGGTGCGGTACAGGTATCGAACTCGGCACAGGCTCTTTCACAGGGCGCTACACAGCAGGCAAGCGCAATTGAGGAGCTTTCGGCTACCCTTTCGAGCGTTTCGGATCAGGTGGCTCAAAACTCGACTAACGCTAAGGACGCTTATAAGATTGTAAGCAGCAACTCTGCTGCACTTTCGGGATGCAATGACGATATGACAAATATGCTTGAGGCTATGCGTCAGATAAGTCAGACATCAGACGAGATTGCAAGCATAATCAAGGTGATAGATGAGATTTCATTCCAAACGAACATACTTGCACTTAACGCTGCAGTTGAGGCTGCAAGAGAGGGCTCAAAGGGCTTTGGAGTTGTAGCGGACGAGGTAAGACAGCTTGCCTCACGCTCAGCGGAGGCTGCTAAGCAGACGGCTGCTCTTATGCAAAAGTCGGCAGATGCCGTAGAGCGCGGCTCATCTATAGCGCAGGAAACTGCAAACTCGCTCGGAAATGTAGTTGAAAGCTCGGATACAATAAGCGAGCTTGTTCGAAACATTGCTGATGCTTCGGCTGAGCAGTCGGAGGCTATTATGCAGATAAACACCGGTGTAGATCAGATATCGGCTGTTGTTTCGGCTAACACCGCAACGGCAATAGGCTCGGCATCCGCAAGTGAGGAGCTTTCGGGTCAGTCGCTTATACTCAAGAACATGATAGCGCGCTTTAAGCTTGACAGCTCTGACGAGGAGGGCGAGGATACAGCGAATGGATTTGACGAGCAGGAGCTTGATAACGAGGCAATAGATGAAATAAAGATTGAATTAGACGATGAGGATGATAAATATTAAGGAGGTCTTTTCATGAAAAGAAGAATAGGCATATTGACAAGCGGAGGCGATTGCCCCGGACTAAACGCTACCATAAGAGGTGTGGCAAAGGCTTGCTACGAGCGCTTTGGTGATGATGTCGAGATTATCGGCATTCAGGACGGATATCTGGGACTTATCGAGAACAGATGTAAGCCTATGCAGCCATCCGACTTTTCGGGAATACTCACCACAGGCGGCACCATTTTCGGCACCAAGCGCACACCATTTAAAATGATGAAGGTGGTAGAGGACGATAATGTCGACAAGGTTAAGAGCATGAAAAAGACCTACAAGGAGCAAAAGCTCGATTGTCTGCTCACATTAGGCGGTAACGGAACCCACAAGACGGCAAATCTGCTTTCTGAAGAGGGACTTAACGTAATAGGCTTGCCTAAGACCATTGACAACGACATTTGGGGAACGAGCGTGACCTTTGGATTTCACACGGCGGTTGATATCGCCACTGACGTTATCGACAGACTTCATACCACAGCAAACTCGCACGGAAGAATACTTCTTGTTGAGATTATGGGAAACAAGGCTGGCTGGCTGACGCTGTATTCGGGAATTGCAGGAGGAGCTGATATGATAGTAATCCCTGAAATTCCGTACGATATCGACAAGCTTGCCGAAGCCTGTGAGAAGCGTGCGCAGTCGGGCAAGGGATTCTCTATACTTGCCGTTGCTGAGGGCGCTTTTGATGTGGATGAGGCGAAGCTTAAGAAAAAGGAGCGTGCAAAACAGCGTGCTGCTGCTGGAATTACCACAGCATCAAACAGAATTGCCAAGCAAATTGAACAAAAGACGGGACTTGAAACACGTGTCTGTGTGCCGGGACATATGCTAAGAGGCGGAAGTCCGAGCGCATACGACAGAGTTTTAGCGACACAGTTTGGCGTGCGTGCAGCACAGCTTATTGCTGAGGAAAAATACGGCATGGCGGTTGCTAAGATTGGCGATGCAATTTCAGAGAACAAGCTTATCGATGTTGCAGGCAAGACCAAGTTTGTTCCTGCTGACGATCAGATGGTAAAGACTGCAAGAGACATTGGAATCTCATTCGGCGACTAAGGCATTAACTGGATTACAAAGCGGACGCACCTGTACGCGCCCGCTTTTTTTTGAGGGAATAATATGGACAGAATAAACTACACCTATAAAAGCATACCGATTTACGGCGGAGGCTATGTCACAGGGCTGCTCTTTCATCCGAAGGATGCGAACAAGCTTTATATGCGTACCGATATTGGCGGACTTTATCGGTACAGCTTTGAAAATGAGGAGTGGACGGCACTTAACGATGATGCCGATATTGAGCATTTAGCGCAGACATATCCGCTTTCGATGGCGGTAAGCGACAGGGACGAGAGCCTTTTAGTAAGCGTATGCGGAGAGCATAAGGAGGGCACGAGCTATCTTTGTATTTCTCACGACTGTGGCGACAGCTTTAAGCTAATGCCGCTTCCTGAGGGCTGTAATGTTCACGGAAACAGTCCGGGAAGATCTACAGGCGAGCGACTGCTGATTGATGGAGAGAGAATTTACTTTGTGTCAATGACGGCTGGACTAATCTACACCGATGATTACGGCGAAGGCTATAAATGTGCTGAAGCACAGGATAAAAACTGCACGCTGATAGCGAAGCATGGCGAGGTGTATCTGCTGGGCACAAGCGGAGATGGCGGCATGAAGGAAAGCACACGCGGCTGTACCCTTTACTATTCGACAGATGGAACAGGGTTTGCTCCCCTCCCGATACCTGAGCCTGCGCCGAGTGAGCGCTGCAGCTTTGCAGGCTTTGTTCCACACAGATGCACATATGACGGAGAATATGTATACGTGAGCTTTTCGCAGGGCGGTCTGGTGCGCTGGGGCGGAGCGGGCGCGTACTCCTGCGACACGGGAAGCCTGAGCGGCGGACGTGTGATGAGATACAAATTTGAAGGCGGCAGGCTAAGCGAGTGGAAGGATATCACTCCCGACTACTGTCGTGAACAGGGCGGATATGGCGGCATCGACTGTGCTAATGGACGACTGTACGTATGTACCCTTTGCGGCGAGCGTGGAGATAGAATCTACGTGAGCGAGAACCAAGGCGAGGACTGGGAAATCTGCCTTGGTGAGGGCATAAGAGGCGACTTCAACTGGACTGTAGGGCATATGGAGCCAAAATACAGCGGGGGACACTGGTGCATTCACTGGATGAGCGATCTTAAGATATCGCCGCAAAATCCCGACCTTGCTGTTTTTAACACAGGCTGCGGAGTGTTTGCTACACATAATCTGTCATCAGAAAATCCGCTCTTTGAACCGATGTGCAGCGGACTGGAGGAAACGGTGCATCTAGCACTAATGTCGCCGCCATCGGGCGACTACCATCTTATAGATATGCTGGGCGACCTTGGCGGATATATATTTGACGATGTGGACAAGCCGAGCGAGCGAATGCTTTGTGACGATAGCTTTAACCGCTGGGCAAGCTGCTCAAGTGCGGATTTTGCCGAGAAGGATCCCAGCATGATTGTCGCTGCACCAAGCGGAAACTGGGCGGGCACAACAAGAGGCGGCTTGATTTTATCGCACGACAGCGGCAGAAGCTGGGTTCGACTTCCCTCCCCGACCGGATTTAGCGATGAGGTTGACAGGTTGCTTGAAAACGAAGGCGAGGGTAACCGACCTGTCGGAGGCTGTGCGGTGACAGCGGACGGCAAGCGGATTTTTAGAAGCGTGGGATTTAGATACTGCTCGACAGATGCTGTGTTTTACACCGACAACGAGGGCGAGGACTGGGTGAAATGCAGGTTTGATCGTCAGGATATGGTGCGGATTTTCACCGACAGGCAGGATCCCACACTGGTTATAGCTGTGTCAGAGGACTATCAGATTTACGAGAGCCATGACAAGGGTGAAAGCTTTATACATCTGCTCGACACTGGAATAGCGCATGGTGACAGACGGCGCTGTGAGGAGCTTCGCATGAATCCTCAGAGCAGCGGCGAGCTTTGGATTGCGAACGGAGTTGACGGACTCTACCGAGTCAACTGCTGGGGACTTTGGACCGAGAACCTATTGCCCTCCGACTCGTACGCTAGATGTGTGGGCTTCGGCAGGGACGAGATTTTCATCTGTGGACGCATTGGCGGCGAGGTCGGACTTTTCCGCTCACGTGACGGCGGCAAGCGCTGGGTTCGGATTAACGACAGCGCACATCAGTTCGGCGACATACGCTCGGTCTGTGGAGATCCCCGTGTGAGGGGACGTGTGTACCTGGCTACCGGCTCACGAGGGCTTATTTACGCAAGCGAGCAATAAAAAAAGACTGCTGAGTGAAATCAGCAGTCTTTAATTTTAACCTATATTAGCTGGTCGTTAGCTTCTAATTACTTTCTCTTAGAAACTACGATTGCAGCGCCTGCGAGAAGAACGCCAAGTCCGCCGAGTGCAGCAGCACCAGTTGCCGGGTTCGAATCGGAGGTTGTTGTAGTGGTTGCAGCAGCTGAAGATGTTGCAGCTGTTGAAGAATCCTCGTCCTCATCTGCATCCTCGTCCTCTTCTGAGCTCTCGTCTTCAGCTGTTGAGCTGTCGTCTTCTTCAGCAACAGTCAAAAGGCTGAGTGAGGTTGCACCAACAAGGCTCGTATCACTGCTCCAGTCGCAGAACCAGATCTGAGCGTACTCATCCTCAGAGCCAGTAGCCTCGAAGATAGCATCGTTGTAAACAACTGTCAGAGTTGCTGTTCCATCGCCATTGTCAACGAATGTGTAACCAGCATATCTTTCCTCATCAAGTGTGTATGTTGTGTTTCCTTCATCGTCAGTTACCTTAGATGTGTAAAGAACGAACTGAGGCTCGCCATTTTCGTCAAGGATGATATCCCAGAGAAGTGATTGATCCCATTCGGTTGAAGCCGAATTAAGAACGATGCAGCCTGTTAGCCAATCCTCGCCAGTGCTGAGAAGCGCAGTGATTGCATCGGTGTCATAGGAAAGAACCATTGAGAATGCAGTGTATTCAGTCAATGAATCAAAGTCCTCAGTGAAGGGTCCTTCTACAGAGAAATAGTCACTTTCGCCTGAGAGCAGGAATATGTCATTGCCATCGCTGTTGAATGTGTAATCCTCAGAAAGAACATACGCATTATCAGTATCAAGTGACTCAAGAAGTGCCTCATCAGATGTTGTGGTTGTAACAGTTACATCTGCGGAGTCAGTTGTGTCGTCTGTGTCGTCGGTAGCTGAAGTTGTAGGCTCACTCTGAGTTGTAAGATCTACAGAGGTGATTACGATATTGTAACCGCCGATTGAAAGACCACTAGTTGCGATATTAGACCAGATCTTTTCGCCCTGATCGTCAGTGAAGTCCATAAGATCTACATCATATGTAGCTACAGCACCAACAACATTACCGTCATCATCATAGGTGTTGTTTCCGCCAATGCCCTCATAGTAATCAATCAGATAAACGATTGCGCTATCAAGGCTGGGATCCTTACCACCATCATAGAATGTATCAACTACATCATACTGAGCCTGAAGAGTAGCATTCCATGTGTCCTCTGCTACACTTGAATATGTAGAGGTAACATCAAGCTGGTATGTGATTGTCAACTTATATGTGCCATCAAAATCATAATCATAAAGATTGAGGTCATCTGCTGAAAGATAAAGAACATCCTCACGTGAACCTGTGTAGAATTCACCGCTGTAAAGATTAATTGTTTCAGTTACAGTGTCAGATGTGCTATCATCTGCAGTTGAATCTGTGGAATCAGTATCATCTGTAGAATCTGAATCTTCTGCGGAATCTGAATCGGTCGAAGCTACTGTGCCATCTGCGATTGTGAAGTTGTAGGTTAGGCTTGCAATATCTGTAGCGGTTCCATCAACATAAAAGTAAATAAATCCAGCAGTTGCATCATAGCCTAGATAAGTTGTCTCATCTGTAGTTGCATAAATAACATCAACCTTGCCCTGATCATTCCAGATGTTTCCGAGACCATTTTCATAGCTTCCAACAGTATTAAGATCTGCACCAACAACAAGATCATAAGAATTTGATCCATCGCTAACTGTAACGGTATCCATAGTAAGATAAATCGAATCATCACTTTCTATAAATCCGAGATTAGCAATTGAACTCATGGTGCCGCTCACTTCAAACGATCCGGTTGTGCCGGCTGCTGAAGATACAGTTGTGCTTGTTGCATAATCAACGTATGAGCCATCTGTCATACTAAACTTGATGGTTACTTCGTCATCAGCGCTAGCTGAAATCATTGTCAGCATAGAAGCAGCCATAGCCGCAGCCGACATTCCAGCTAAAATTTTTGTAGCCTTCATTTTTAATTCCTCCAATTTTTCAAATAACATTTACGTGTAGGTATACTTGTGCCTACATCGGTTTGTATGTTTATTATATCATACATTGTAATCAATTACAATAGTCAAAATGACTAAATTTCGCATCATTTCTTATGGATTTTATACAAAACAGCTACAAGCCTTTTACGAATTTGTAAAGATATGAAACCAAGATGTAAAATAAGAGCCGCTCGATATTACGAACGGCTCTCAAATTATTTACAAAAGATTATCTTTAATCGCTAAAGATTACTTTCTCTTAGAAACTACGATTGCAGCGCCTGCAAGTAGAACTCCAAGTCCGCCGAGTGCAGCAGCACCAGTTGCAGGGTTCGAATCGGATGTAGTTGTAGTGGTTGAAGCTGCTGAAGATGTGCTTGCAGCTGTAGAAGTGGTTGAAGAATCCTCATCCTCGTCCTCATCAGCATCAGAATCATCAGTCTCTTCTTCCTCTTCGCTCGACTCATCCTCAGACTCTTCGTCCTCTTCACTCGACTCATCCTCAGACTCATCGCCGTCCTCGCTTGACTCATCTTCCTCGCTAGAGGTTGTTGTGCCAGGCTCGTCAGTAGAAGCAAGGCTTACAAGCTCAAGACCAGTTGCACCGATTACACTCTTGTCGCCACTCCAGTCGTAGAACCAGATCTGAGCATACTCATCTTCTGCACCTGTTACTGTAAAGATTGAATCGGTATAAAGAACTGTCAGGCTAGCTGTTCCATCGCCATTGTCAACGAAAGCATATCCTTCATATCTCTCATCATCAAGAATATAGGTGACATTGCCTTCAGAATCTGTTTCATCACTCGTGTAAAGAACGAACTGAGGATCACCGTTTTCATCAAGGATTATTGTCCATGTAAGTGTTTGATCCCAATCAGTTGAAGCTGAGTTAAGTACTATGCAGCCGCCAAACCAAGTTCCGTTATTAATAGCATCAGCTATTGTATCAGCATCATATGAAAGAACCATTGTGAATGCAGTATACTCAGCAAGAGTATCAAAATCCTCGGTGTAGGGTCCTTCTACAGTGAAGTAATCCTGTGAGCCAGAAAGTAGGAATACATCATTTCCATCTGTGTTGAAAATATAATCGCTAGCTAGTACAGCAGCATTCTCAGTATCGAGTGTGTCGAGAAGCGACTCATCAGATACAGTTGTTGTTACAGTAGTCTCTGTTGCTTCGCCATCATCTGTGTCGTCAGAATCGCCAGCAGTATTTGTAAGTACAACGCTATTTACTGTTACATTGTAGCCCTGAATAGCCAAACCAGTTGCCTGAAGCTCAGCGAGCATATCTTCAGTAATAGTCACAGTGATCTCAGATGAAGCCGCTGCATCATAAGTAGCATCGGTATCGCTAAGAACCGGCCATCCATCAGAAGTAGTCTTTAAAATGATCTGTGACCAAGTGTCATCAGCATTCGCTGTCACATTAACTGTAATAGTATCGCCAACTGTTGCATTAGCAAAATCCGCTGCAACGATAACTACATTTGTGTCCCAAGCAGTTCCTAGATTAGTTTCAGTGTCGTAAATAACTGTATCACTAGCACCCTCTTCTGCCGAAGAATCACCCTCTTCTGCCGAAGAATCACCCTCTTCTGCCGAAGAATCGCCCTCTGTGCCGGTTTCAGCCTCAACGCCTGTACCAGAAACTGTGAATGTTACTGTCAATTCGCTACCTGCAACTATCTCTCCAACAGAAGTAACATAACTTTGATTATTGGCAATAGCCTGATAAACAGTGTTTGTTTCATCTTTCCATGCATATGAAACAGCCGAAGCATCTAATGTAGCTGCAGTGCCGTCAACACTGATTGAATCAATAGTCATAGACCAACCATCTGCAAAACCAGTAATATCTGTAAGCTCAACACTAAGATACTCTGGAACACCAGCAGCAAACGTTTTATCATCGTCTGTTGCAGTCCACTTTAAAGTATAAGTGCCATCAGAAGCGATTGTTGTTGTGCAGTCGCCAGTCCAAACGTCATTACCCCATTCAACATCAGCAAAGTTTAAATTTGCTGTTGCCGAAACCTCATCAGCACTTGCGCTAACCATCGTCAGCATAGAAGCAGCCAAAGCTGCAGCTGACATTCCAGCTAAAATTTTTGTAGCCTTCATTAAAAATTCCTCCATTTTAAATAAATTTTGTTCTGTGCGTATATATCAAGAGCGTATACTACGCCCTTAATACCTATGTTCATATTATATCACACCGTAAACTAATTTGCAATAGTCATTTTGTACAAATTCCAGCCGTTTTTTTATGCTGTTTCTACAAATTTATTACAGAAATCAGCCCTTTTGTTCAAATTTACGAAACCTTTTCGTGATTTTCGTTAACGTTTCGTAACCTTGTCGCGTGATATTTTCCACTATTTATACAGATTTGCCATTCTCTCAAGCCTCTCGCCGGCAATCTCCTTCACATAGCTTGGCGATACTATTCTAGCCTTCTCGCCAAAGCCGAAAAGCCAGCCCCAAAACTCAGCCGTAAGCTGTACCGTAACATCAGCGGTGTATGCGCTGTTTTCCTGCCTAACCGCCGTCTTGTCGCCAAATCTGTCGAAAATATCGTCCAAAATCGCCTCGTCAAACCTCAAGCGGATCTGCTCGGTGCTGCCCTCGGCTCCCAGTCGATTTCTCATCTTACGAAGCCGTATCTCCTCGCTGTCGCTCAGGCTGACACGCTTCTCCTTCGTGACCTCAGCATCCAGTATCCTCTCGGCTCTAATTCGCTCGACCACGCCGTTGTCGTCACAGCAGAGTATATAATAGTGCTCGCTCTCAAACACAATCTGATACGGACTCACAAGGCGCTTTTCGCCCGCCTTCTTTCTATCCATACCCGATGGCGCCACCGTCATCTCAATCTGCTTGTCGCTCGAAATAGCCTCCGTCACGGTGTCTACTATTTTATAGGTGCCGTCATTCGGCGACTTCGTACGACCTTCTATATGTATCTGCCGCTTAAGCATAGGCGCCTTGTACTCGCTCGTAAGCGTCTGAAGCTTCTTAACAAGCTCGCTGGATCTCTTTATCGTCAGATACCTCGATGAGCAAACACAGTCGCTAAGCGTCATAAGCTCCTCGTCATTAAACGTCCTCTCGCCCATATAATAGGCGTTAGAATGTCCCGACTTGGTGGTGCGAATGTTAAGTCCCGCATCGCAAAGCGTCGCTATATCGTCATAAATCGTCTTGCGCTCCGCCTTAATGCCCATCTCGCCTAACAAACGAATCAAATCGTTTCCCGTAAGCACATGGTTCTCATCGGTACGCTGCCTAAACAGCTGCTCCATTACAAGCAGCTTCTGCTTCTGTTTAGAAACGCCTGCCACAGCTAGTCCTCCCCTCTCGTCTCATCGCTTAAATCAAAATTACCCGACTGCACGACATCATGCCGAGTACCGTCGGGCTCTACAATCGTCACCTGCACCAAATCCGCACGCAATGAGCCCGTAACCGCCGCACGGTATTCGTTACGCAGCTTCTGTCTTTCCTGCTGCTCCGATGCGGTCAGATCTCTCCTTCGCGATATTGCGGTAAGCTCGGACAATCGCTCAAGCTTCCAACTCTCCATAAATTTATTTACTCCTTCGGAAAAAATTCCGTATGTCACGCCTAAGACCCCGCCCACCATATAGGAAAAAGCTCCGCCCGAAATTAACAAATTTCGGCAATTTCCCAGGCTGGAATCTAAGCGCTGATAGCTTACACAATTTGCCATCAAAGGTCATCGCACGAACTTTTTTGGACTCTTACGTATTTTGTCTTTTGTTTTACGCTTTTGTAATTTTTTTAGTCCATAAAAAGTCCCACCATCGACCTTGTATATATATTATACCACACTATTTTTCAAATTTCAACGTATATTTTGCACAAAGTGTCCGCTTATTTTCCCTCATTTTGTACAAAAATGTGACATTCTTTGTAACCATTTATCCATTTTTATCATTACTATCCTAATATTTACATCTCGAAAAATCACGCCATTCGGTGTAAAATTTTAAGCGCAAAATTTGTGCAAAACGCTGAACATTTGTTCTACCTCTTGACTTTTTCCGAAAAATCGTTATAATAATAATTAGAGAGAAGAACATATGTTCTCTTAAGTAGGAACGATCCCTTACTTAGCTCAAACCTAACAAAGAAAGGAAAATGCCATGAGAAGACTCACAAAAGAAAATCATACGCCAAAGACTGCTCGTGAGCTGCTCGACGACTGCGACGACTCGATAGCGTTACTGACTGAGCGCATCGACTACATTCGCACCAGGCTTAACGCACGCCCCTCCCCTGATGAGTGCCAGCGCCTAGCCGAGCTTCTCGACACACTGCGTGAAGAGCGCCGCAATTTAACATACGTCTCTCTTGAGCTTACAAAAATCGTGGCTCCACCCCCTCCAAATCCGAGCCTTGCCGCCAGGGAGCGTGAATGCCGTTGAAAAGCTACACCGCTTCACGCAGATTTTTACACGACAACGGTCAGACACTTGAAAAATTTATAGAAAAGGAATTGACTCCGACCCAAAAAAGCTATATAATATTGTATGGCGAGGGTCTTACGATACGAGAAATTGCCCGAAGATTTAGCGTTTGCCCCTCAACGGTTAGCCGAACCATCCGCCGAGGAATGAACAAGGCTAACCACACCCTAGATCTTATTCACAAGCTTAACGGACAATTTTAAGAGGTACCCCAATGAGTATAAACGAATTTGCACAAGCCTACGCAAGCAGCGATATCACACGCTTTCATATGCCCGGACACAAGGGTGTCAGGCTTCACGGTCTTGAACCGCTCGACCTCACCGAGGTAAGCGGCGCAGATTTTCTGTTCGAGCCTAGCGGCATCATCGCCGAAAGTGAGCAGCTAACCACTCAATTTTTCGGCTCGGCTCTGACCTGCTACAGTGCGGAGGGCTCATCCCTATCAATAAAAGCCGCCCTGTGCATGGTGCGTCAGCTTCTCGGACGAGCAATAACCGTCGCCTCGCCCCGTAACTGCCACCGAGCATTTTTAAGCGCCTGCGTACTGCTTGATATAGATCCCATCTGGATTTACCCTGAAGCTAGCCGCTCAAGCCTGTGCAAATGCGAAATTACTCCAAGCGATGTACAGCACCTGCTCAACTGCCAAAAAATAGATGTAGTCTACATAACCTCTCCCGACTACCTCGGCACAATTTCAGACATCAAGCGGATTGCTGACATCTGCCACTCTCATGGCACACTTTTAATATGCGACAACGCACATGGCGCATACCTTAAGCTTATGCAGCCCTCTATGCATCCGTTAGACCTCGGTGCGGATATTGTATGTGATTCGGCTCACAAAACCCTTCCTGCCTACACAGGCACAGCCTACCTTCACATATCACACAGCGCACCGAACGAGCTGACCGAGCTTGCAAAGCCTGCCATGTCGCTTTTTGGCTCAACAAGCCCATCATACCTTTTGATGGAATCACTCGACCTATGCGCTAAGCGCCTGAATGACGACCTTCCCGCACTTTACACCGACTGCGCTAAGCGAGTAAAAAAAATCAAGGCTCTTATATCAAGCCTCAGGCTTCACGATGTATCAGACGAGCCGCTTAAGATAACGCTTGATGCGTCCGCCTGCGGATATGACGGAAATCAGCTCGCCGAGCTTATGAGAAAAAGCAAAATCGAATGCGAATACAGCGATCCCGGATATGTAGTGCTTATGCTTTCGCCCTTTAACAGCGAGAGCGACTTCAAAAGGCTGGAAAATTTTTTGACTGCACTTCCGCTTCAATCGCCCAAGCAAACGCCAAATCCTACTGAGCTTTTCTCATTTCGCCCCGAAAGAGCAATGAGCATGAGAGCCGCCGCACTTAATAAAAGCGAGCGTATAAGCGTAGATGCCGCTCAGGGACGCATATGCGCTAGAGGTGCAATGTCCTGTCAGCCATCCGTAGCGGTACTAGCTCCAGGAGAAAAAATCTGCTCTAAGGCAATAAAAATTTTAAAAAGGTATAGCATTTTTCAGATTGATGTGTTATAATAGAGTATAGATAGAGTATTGATTTAAAACCAAAACCTATGTAAAGGAGCAAACCATATGAAGCTTGTCTATGCTATTGTTAATAATGATGATAACTACGCTGTATCAAAGGCACTGCTAAAAAAAGGCATACACGCCACAAAGCTTGCCTCTACCGGCGGATTTTTGTCTGCAGGAAATACCACCTTTATGATCTGCTGTGAGGATAACGAGGTTGACCTTGTAATTGAAACCTGCAAGCAGCATTCACGCAGAAGAAAGCAATTCGTTCCCTCATCAACAATCCTTGAGCCTGACGGAAGCAATTCGTATCCCGTCGAGGTAACAATCGGCGGAGCTACCATATTCGTCACCGACATCGAAAGATTTGAAAAGGTATGAGCGAGCTTTTAGAAAACAAGACGTCAATCGAGCT
Organism: Ruminococcus sp.; assembly: GCA_021199375.1. GTDB lineage: Bacteria > Bacillota > Clostridia > Oscillospirales > Ruminococcaceae > YE71. Next base: position 29,981 of record JAJQIB010000009.1, read on the forward strand.
TACAGCAAGAATGATAAGAATGGGACACGAGCCGCACTCGGTTATAATCTGCGGCGAGCGTGGACTTGGCAAAAAAACGCTTGCACGCCATCTTGCCAAGCAGCTGCTGTGCGAGCGTGGTGACGGTGTGCCCTGTAACAGCTGCCGAAGCTGTAGGCTTATAGATAAGGGCGTTCATCCCGATGTCATAATAGCTCAGCCCTCAGACACCGGCAACTACAGAGTTGAGGATATACGTGAAATTGCCTCCTCAGCCTACATTGCCCCGAATGAGAGCAAATACAAGGTGTATATAATTCCCGACCTTGACGCCTCTGTTCAAACCCTCGACAAAATACAAAACATCATGCTCAAGCTGATTGAGGAGCCTCCCGACTCTGCTGTAATTATCCTAACAGCACGCTCAAAGGAGATTTTTCTTGAAACCATTATTTCAAGAACGCTTCTGCTTGAGGCTGAGCCCGTAAGCTTTGCCTGCGCCCAGGCACATCTTATCGATAAGGGCTATGACAAGGCTATAGCCGAGGAGGCTGTTAGGCGAAACGGTGCAAACATCGGAAAATGCCTAGAGTATGCCGAAAATGACGAGCTTAGATCTATAGCCGATGCCGCACTAGAAGCATCAGCGGCTATAGCAAGCGGCGATGAATATGGGCTTTTGCGTGTGCTTTCTGTTGGTGATTACAAAAAGGATGAATTTATCACCCTTTTAAGCTTTATGCAGCGTATTACTCGTGATGCTACTAGGCTAAAGGCAGGAGCAATCACTCCTCATCCATACTCATCAAAGGTATGCGCCGAGCTTGGACAAGCGTATAGTCAGCGGCGGCTTGTAGATATATATAATGTCCTCGGAGAGCATATTAACCGAGCGGCAGGAAATTGTCTTGTGTCGGCTCTTGTAAATTCACTTTGCGCAGGGCTTATGACACAGGAATAAGGAGGTCAATTATGGCAATGATAGAATATATCGGCGTGCGCTTTAAGCAGGTCGGTAAGGTATATTACTTTACGCCAAATGGGGTTGATTTAGCCATTGGCGACACGGTAATTGTTGAAACAGTTAGAGGAGTCGAAAGCGGCGAGGTCGTGCTTGTAGATCGTCAGATAGACGAGCATGAGCTTGAAAACGAGATTAAGCCTATAATAAGAAAGGCAACAAAAAAGGACTTTGACACCATAGAGCGCAACAAAATAAAGGAAAAGGAAGCATTTTCAATCTGTGAGGAGAAGATAAAAAAGCACGGACTTATAATGAATCTCGTAGATGTCGAATGCACCTTCGATAACGGCAAGCTGCTCTTTTACTTCACCGCAGAAAACCGTGTCGATTTCCGTGAGCTTGTTAAGGATCTAGCAAGCGTTTTTCGCACACGTATTGAGCTAAGACAAATCGGCGTCAGGGATGAAGCCAAAATGCTCGGCGGACTCGGAATATGCGGACAGCCCTTTTGCTGCTCACGCTTTTTGTCAGAGTTTCAGCCTGTATCCGTAAAAATGGCAAAGGAGCAATCGCTTTCGCTAAACCCCGCAAAGCTTTCGGGAAGCTGCGGAAGGCTTATGTGCTGCCTTAAGTACGAAAGTGAAGCGTACCAGGATCTGCTAAAAACCACACCCAAGGTCGGAGCCTACGTAAAAACCGCTGAGGGCAAGGGAGTTGTAACAGAGGCAAACCTTCTTACCGGAATCCTAAAGGTAAAGCCCGACAAATCCGACAATGTTCTTACAGTCAACAAAAATGACGTCGAGATAATAAAAGATGCATCGCTAAAAATCGACAGAAACGAAATGAAAGCACTTCGCGGACTTGAGGATAAGTAAATAAAACACCGCAAAAAACAGCGGCTGCCCAATGCTAGCAGCCGCTTTAGTATACTGTCTATTTACTACTCTTTTCTGCGAGGAACCAAAAATCCGTTAGCATCTATTCCATCGTTTTCAAGGCTCTCGTCTATATCCTCAGACTCCTCAGCATACTCCTCATCGTATGCCTCAAAGTCCTCAGCAGCATCCTCAATAACCGCACGAAGCTCGTCAACTCCCTCAAGAGTAACTGCCGAAAAGGGTATCACTGTAATATCCTCAAAATAGGGTATCTCCTGTGCAAATGCCGCCATTCTCGCCTCACGCTCGGTTTTTTTGAGCTTGTCCGCCTTAGTTAGCACAATGACAAACGGAAGCTCGTTATCTATAAGATAGTCAAGCATCATAAGGTCGTCCTTAGATGGAGCGTGACGCATATCGATAAGCTGAATCACAAGTGCAAGCTGTCTTTCGCCGTCAGCCAGATATCCTCCTATCAGCTGTCCCCAGCCACGCTTTTCGCCCTTTGAAACCTTAGCGTATCCGTATCCCGGAAGGTCTACAAGATATATTTCGTCAAGCTCAAAAAAGTTGATGGTGACCGTCTTGCCCGGAACCGAGCTTACACGTGCAATCGACTTGCGGTTTAGCACCTTGTTTATAAGCGTTGATTTTCCGACATTAGACCTGCCCGAAAAGCAAATTTCGGGGCGATCCGACCTAGGCATTTGCGAAAGCTTGCCGAAGGATGTCAAAAATTTGGCGTTTGAAAAATTCATCAAATAACCTCCGTAGGCTTTTCGCTCGGTGTATCCTTTGCCGCTCTGCGCCTTTTATTTACACCCGATGAGGAGCTTTTCTTGTCGTCATTTACAAGTGCGGTGCTTAGCACATCCTCAATTTTCTTGACAGGTACAAATTCGAGTGCGTCACGAACCACCTCGTCAAGCTCGTCAAGGTCGCCCTTGTTTGCCTCAGGTATAATCACCGTTTTTATGCCTGCCTTGTATGCCGCCATAGTCTTTTCCTTAAGTCCGCCTATAGGAAGCACATTTCCAGTAAGTGTGATTTCGCCCGTCATAGCAACGTCAGATCTCACCTTGGCACCTGAAAGTGCCGAAATAAGCGCCGTTGTCATGGTAACACCCGCAGATGGTCCGTCCTTAGGCGTAGCTCCCTCAGGTGCGTGGATATGTATATCCTTCTTTTCGTAAAAGTCGCTGCTAATTCCGTAGTCCTTAGCAAGCCGTCTTGCATTTGATACAGCAAGCTTAGCGGACTCCTTCATTACGTCGCCGAGCGAGCCTGTAAGCTCAATCTTGCCCTTGCCGTCAAGCACAAGCGTTTCGAGCGGCATTACCACACCGCCGACAGATGTCCACGCAAGTCCGTTTACACAGCCGACCTGAGCCTTCTTTAGATAGTAGTCGTCAAGATATTTTTTGTGTCCGAGGTAATCCTCAATGTTCGAGCCCTTAACGCTCACACGGGTCTTGCCTGAAATAATCTCCTTTGCCGCCCTTCTGCAAATAGCCGAAATGCACTGCTCAAGCTTTCTTACTCCTGCCTCACGTGTATAATAATCGACCATCGAATAAATTGCGCTATCGTTTATTCTAAGCTGTGAAGCCTTAATTCCGTATCTTTTTAGCTGCTTAGGAACAAGATGCTCCTTGGCGATATGGAATTTTTCCTCACGGGTGTAGCTTGAAAGCTCGATAACCTCCATACGGTCAAGCAGCGGTGCGGCTACGGTATCAAGACTGTTTGCGGTGGTTATAAACAGCACATCGCTCAAATCGAAGGGGATCTCGGTGTAGTGATCTCTGAATGCAAAGTTTTGCTCGCTATCAAGCACCTCAAGCATTGCAGATGAGGGATCTCCTCTAAAGTCATTGCCCATCTTGTCGATTTCATCAAGCAGCATTACAGGATTGCTGCTTCCCGCCTGCTTAAGCGCCGCTATAATTCTTCCCGGCATAGAGCCTAGGTAGGTCTTTCGGTGTCCTCTTATTTCGCTTTCGTCACGCACTCCGCCGAGTGACACTCTGACATACTTGCGGTCTAGCGCTCTGGCAATGGATTTTGCAACGCTGGTTTTTCCAACTCCGGGAGGACCGTAAAGACAGAGAATCTGTCCCTTAACCTCAGGTGTCAGCGCTCTTACCGCTATTGTCTCAAGAACTCTGTCCTTCACCTTGCGTATACCGTAGTGATCCTCATCCAAAATCTCGCTTGCACGCTCAACATCGGTGTTATCCTCGGTTTTTTCGTCCCACGGAAGCGACAGACAGGTATCAAGATAGTTTCTTACAAGCGCAGCCTCCTGTGAGTAGGATGGCATCTTAGCTAGGTGCTCTATTTCCTCATTAAGCTTTTTAACTGCGTCCTCAGAAATGCTTTTTATTCCCTCAAGCTTTTTTCTGTACTCTTCAATTTCTGCGGGATCTCCCTGAGCATCGGGGTTTTCGCCAAGCTCCTCCTGAATAGCGCGCAATTTTTCTCTTAAATAAAAATCACGCTGGTTCTGATCTATCGAGCTTTGAACCTTATGCTCTATACTGATTTCCGTACGTGAGATATCAATCTCATTTTTTATAGCCATGATAAGCAGCGAAAGCCTTCGAGTGACAGTGTCAGCCTCAAGAATTCTCTGCATTTCCTCACGAGGTATCTGTACCTTAGATATAAGGCTGTCAAAAAGCAGATAGGGATTTCTTTGATCTAGGTTGAGATCCGGAAATTCATTTCCGAGCTTAGTGTAAAGCTCAAAGTATTCAGCAGCGATCTCCTGTGCCTTGCGAATAATTGCATCAAGCATAAACCTACGAATCGTTTCGCTGTTTACAGCCCTAATAATCTGTATTTCAGCCGTATAGCTTATTTTATCATGATTAAAATTTATAAGCTTAGCCCTTGTTAAGCCAAGTGTAAGACAGCGGCATAGGCCTGCTCTTGGTTCAACCACCTGCTTCATTACAGCAATGGTTCCAATCTCATAGAGATCTTCTGTTTTAGGATTCTCTACCTCAACATCCTTTTGGGCGGCAAGAAAAACCAGCTCGTCAGTCTTGGTGGCATCCTTTACCGCATAAATGCTCCTTTGTCTGCCAACGTCTAAATTTATAAGCATTCCAGGGAACACTATTGATGAGCGTGTGGGAACACAGGGCATGGTGATACGACCATGCTTCTCCATGATTTCATTTATCTCCTCCTGCTCCTCCTCATAGCCTTCATCATTAACATCTGTAAAGTCAAGAAATACGTATCCTTCCTCTAGCTTTTTTTGTTTTTCATTTTCTTCCATATCTATCTCCTTGATTTCTCCTTATTTTTTTCGCCTTGTTATTTTTTTTAAAGCGTCAAATACTATAATATCATACTTTTCTTCAAAATGCAAGCCTAATCCATAAGAAAATTCTTCTTAAAATTATCTATGTCCTTTTCCTGTCGGTATACGCTAAGGGCAAAGTACCTTTTGCTGTTTTCGTAGCCCTCGGTGCGCACCCTCGGATTAAACTCCCACAGCGCCCAGTCCTCGTACTCGTCAGGTTCGCTGAAATGGTCGATTATCCACAGTGAATAATCGTCAAAATACGGCTCGATATATTTTTCGTAGCACGCCGAATCGCACATTATAACGCATCTTCGTCCGTACTCCTCCTCAATTGCGTCCAAAAACTCGCTTAGGCTTTCTTTAACGTCCTCGGCGTTTTTCATGTGAAGATTATAAATGCCGTATTTTGTCACCTTGACCATCGGTCTTAATTTTCCACTTAGGTCGCCGCACTGCTCGATATAGTTTTCAGCCTGCTTTTCTCCGTCTGCGCTAAAGTCAAACTCGTGGTAAAAGCCTACAAGCAGATCTGTTTTTTTAACGCCCTTGCGGCTTGATTTAAGCTGCTCGTCAACTGTCGTGGTGCCCTTTGTCGCACGAATGTAGGTAAAGCTTATCGTCTGCTGCGACATAACCTCCCAGTCGATTTCGCCTAGCTCCTCATCAACCACCGCTCCTCTTACCGGGTAATCACGCTTTCTTGGCTCGTTAAACCAAATCTGTCCCCGATAATAATAAAAGGCAATGTTTAGCAAAATCACCACAACGCAAAAAATTGCAGTAAAAATCATGAGTCTGCGAAGTCTGTGCTTTTTTGGTTTTTTTGGCTCTTCAAAATCGTCAAGCACAGGCTCGTCATAATCGTAATCGTAATCGCTTGGGATGCTTGCATATACAGGCTCGCTTTTAATCTCGGGCTGTGGCTTTTGAGCGGGCTTAACCGCCCTTGCCCTTACCCTTCTTACGCGCCTGCCCTCAGGAGCATAGTACTCCTCATCTATTCTGCGTCTTGTTTCCTCGTTTAGCTTAAAGCTCTCTTTCCTGCTCATTATTATTAAATTCCTCCGACTGCGCTGTTAGGTCGGCAAAGTTATAGCTATCGAGCTTATCTCTTACGGTATTGGTAATATCGCAAAAAGCTCTCTGATAGCAGCAAGCTCCGTCCGCACCTCTTGAGCATCCGTTTTCATCGGACAGACATCTCGAAAAATAGTATGTACCCTCAATCGCCTCAATGACCTGTCGCAATGTTATCTCGGATGGGTCACGGTTTATCATGTAGCCGCCCTGTGTGCCCTTGTACGATTTTATAATATCGGCATTTACAAGCTTGCGCAAAATCTTAAGCGCAAATCTTAGCATTACGCATGAGCGCTCTGAAATGGTCTTTGCATCAACCCTTCCGCCGTCTGTGCAAAGCACCGATACTATTCTAACAGCGTAGTCCGCTTCTAGTGTGATATACATCTTAAACTTATCCTTTCAAGGAAATATCCTAAAGCCTTAGTCACGATAATCCTGAATCTTAGCACTGCGATTAGGATGGCGCAGCTTTCTTAGCGCCTTTGCCTCAATCTGGCGTATGCGCTCTCTTGTGACCTTAAACTGCTGTCCGACCTCCTCTAGGGTGCGTGCTCTTCCGTCAATCAGTCCGAAGCGCAGGCGAAGAACCATCTCCTCACGCTCGGTAAGGGTGCCTAAAACCTCGTCAATCTGCTGCTTTAATGCAAGCTGAGATGCAGCCTCCTGGGGGGCAAGAGCCTCCTCATCGGGAATGAAATCTCCCAGATGCGAATCCTCCTCCTCACCTATCGGCGTTTCGAGTGAAACGGGGTCCTGAGCTATACGCATAATCTCACGAACACGGTCTACCGGCATATCGAGATAGTCGGAAATCTCCTCAGGCGAGGGGTCGTGACCGTTTTGGTGAAGAAGTGCGCTTGATGCCTTCTTTACCTTGGTGATGGTTTCAACCATATGAACAGGTATACGAATTGTTCTTGCCTGGTCGGCTATGGCTCTGGTTATAGCCTGACGAATCCACCATGTAGCATAGGTCGAAAACTTAAAGCCCTTGGTGTAGTCGTATTTTTCTACTGCCTTGATGAGTCCCATATTGCCCTCTTGGATGAGATCCAAAAAGCTCATGCCTCTTCCTACATATTTTTTGGCAATTGATACAACAAGTCTGAGGTTTGCCTCGGCTAAGCGCTTGCGTGCCTTTGCAGCCTCCTCCTCGTTGCCGCTTCCCATCTTTTCGGCAAGCTGAATTTCCTCCTCAGGGGTGAGCAGAGGTACTCTGCCTATTTCCTTTAGGTAGATTTTTACAGGGTCATCAATTGCAACTCCGTCGGTGGACAGCCCAATATCGATTTCCTCGGGGGTGACTTCCTCCTCGGCGCTCATTATTGCTACATCGTCGTCCGCAAGGATATCGTCGATAATCTCAATATGAAACTTCTCGCAGCTTTCATAAAACTGGTCGATCTGCTCGACATCATAATCGAGCTTTTCGAGCGCATCGTTGATTTCCTTGGTGGTAAGCTTGCCCTTGACCTTGCCCTGCTCGAGCAGACCATCCATAACATTTTTCTTGTCCATAAAACTCGCACTCCTTTTTTACATTCCTTAATGCTTGTAAATTCCCTTATGATTTTTTTGCTCTTAGCCTTTGAGCAAAATCTAAAAACTCATCGTCTGACATATCGCCGGCGCTTAACTGATTTGAGGAGTAATCTAATAGCCTTTGGATGCTATCCTCAGCTACATTAAGATCTACCCTGACGGCTCTGCCCTGCTCGACAATCTGCGTTATCTTTCCGATTTCATCGGGAGTAAAGCAGGCGTTCATTGCTGAAAGCCTATGCTCCTCATTGCGCTCAATCGCCTTTAGCATAAACTCGTAAACACGTCTGTTAAAATCCGTCACAAGCTTATCGGGTGAAAGCAGCTCTGAAGCGTGCTTAGCATAGTCGGGGTTATCATAAAGATAAGCTATAATCATCTCCTCAGCCTTCGACTCGCCGAAATGCCTCGATGCCTCGGTGTTTACGCTGTCTCGCCTATCGGCAAACCTTAGCATATCTAGGTTTTGCTTTCGGCGCTTAGCTCCCTTATTCTTGTTAAGAGCGTTTTGAAGCTCAGCCTCAAATGAGGCGTAAGAAATTCCAATCTCCTCTGCGATTTTTCTGCCGTAAAGCTCACGCTCGACTGATGATTCAAGCTTTGCTATAATTGCAACTGCTGCATCCTTAAACTCAAGCTTTCCCATATCGCTGTTCATGTCTATAGCGTCACGAGCCTTGCTAAGCTCGTAATTTACGGCTCCGTCAGCGTTGTTTAGCAGCACGTTAAAGGCGGCTGCTCCGAATTTTTTTACGTACTCATCAGGGTCCTTAGCTCCCTGCATTTTTATAACTGAGGTTTCAAGTCCTGCGGCATTTAGGATATCTATCGCTCGCCTTGTAGCCCTTTGACCTGCTTCATCTGAATCGTAGCAGATTACTACCTTTTTGGCGTAGTTTGAAATTATCTTAGCCTGCTGCTCGGTAAGTGCCGTGCCGCATGATGCAACGGCGTTTTCAAAGCCTGCTTGTGTAAGCGAAATTACATCGAGATTACCCTCGCACAAAAGAATACGTCCGTCCTTTACCGCAGCATTCTTCGCTATATTCATCGAAAAGAGAAAGCGGTTTTTGTTGTATACTGCTGTATCGGGGGTGTTTACGTACTTTCGCTTGTCATCTCCGAGTGTTCTTCCGCCGAAGCCTACTATATTTCCCGTAAGGTCGATAAAGGGAAACATCGCTCGATTTACAAAGAAATCGAAGGTTTTTCTTGTGTCATTTTTTGAACGTGAGATTAAGCCCGCAGCCTCAAGCTCCTTTTCGCTGTAGCCCTTACCCAGCATATAGGTCTTTAGCGCGCTCCAGCTGTTTGGCGCAAAGCCTATTCCGTAGCGCTTGATGGTTTCAACGCTTAAACCACGTGTCTGCATGAGATAGCTAACGCAGCCTCTGCCCTCAGGAGTTGAGAGCTGCTTATAGAAAAAGTGTGCCGCATCACGGTTCATCTCATACATCCTCTTTTTTACATTCACCGTGTTGTTTATACCCGAATAATAGCTGTCAATCGGCATATCAATATTTGCTCGCTCTGCAAGCAGCTTAACCGCCTCGACATAGTCAAGGTTGTGGTATTTCATTATAAAGGTTATGACATCGCCGCCGGCGTTGCAGCCGAAGCAGTGAAAATATTCTTCATTTGGATGAATGTGGCATGACGGCGTTTTTTCGTTATGAAAAGGACAAAGACAAACGTAGTCACGTCCTGAGCGTTTTGTTGTCACGTATTCGCTCATTACCTCTTCAATCGGGTTTGCCGCCTTAAGCCTTTCTATAAAATCCACCGAAAACGCCATGATATCACCTCGTTTTCCATGATGCGGGAACATAGATTTCGATAAACCTATCAACCGCATATTTATCAGACATTCCGGCTATATAGTCGCAAACTGCCATCTCTTTTCCGTCACGCTCAGCAAGACCTTGGTAAAGCGGAGGAAGCTTTGAGATGTTTCGGTAGTAGTACTCGTAAAGTCCATCAAGCATTGAGTAGGTTTTCTTTTCCTCCGCCTTGCACTGTGGATTGCGATAGACATTATCAAACATAAACGTTTGAAGCGCACGATACGCTCGGTCTATGTTTGGAGAAAGCTCCATTCGATATACTCCGTTTGATACAAGATCTCCTACAAGCGTTGTGATACGCTCGGATTTTGAATGTCCCAAAACGTCGGTGATCTCGCTTGGAAGGTCGCTTTCGTGGAGAATATCAGCTCTTACCGCATCATCTATATCGTGATTAAGATAGGCTATGACATCGGCATACCTTACTACATTGCCCTCCTTTGTTTCGGCAATTCGGTTGGTGTGCTTTAAAATACCGTCACGCACCTCATATGTAAGATTAAGTCCTCTGCCGTCATTTTCGATAAATCGAACAACTCGAACTCCCTGCTCATAGTGCTTAAAGCCGTTAGGATTTAGCCTATTTAGCGCACGCTCGCCAGCATGTCCGAACGGAGTGTGTCCTAGGTCGTGTCCCATCGAAATCGCTTCGGTAAGATCTTCATTTAAGCGCATCGCTCTTGAAATTGTTCGGGCTATTTGACCTACCTCAAGGGTATGGGTAAGACGTGTTCGGTAGTGGTCGCCTGCAGGACTTAAAAAAACCTGGGTTTTGGTTTTTAGCCTTCTGAAGGAGTTGCAGTGTATTATCTTATCACGGTCACGCTGAAATTCTGTTCTTAGGTCGCACAGCTGACTTGGTCGTTCTCTTCCACGTGTTCTTGTCGAAAGACAAGCGGCATCGCAAAGAAACTGAGCCTCAAATCTCTCATATTCCTCTCTGGGCATCATAATAAATACACCTCCCTAAATGTACACGCTAAAATGTCCCTCTATATTATTATACGAAAAAAGACAGAAAAATCCCTTTTATTTTTGCTGTTAATTTTTTGTTAATTTATTCACGATTATTTGTAAACACCAAGCTAGCTTATTAGGCAAAGTCCTCAAATAGATTTTGCGTTTCCTTTATTTCAATTTTTCCGTTTGATAAATCTACAAGCTGTGCTTTAAAATCTGGTGTGACAGCACTTTTTACTATGACACTTACTTTTACTGTGTCTGAAAAATCCTCTTTAATAGTCTTTGCACCAAAGCTTGGCAGAGTCTGGGATAGCCTGCCGTAAAAGCTGTAATCGCAAGCTATATCAAGCCTTGAGCAGTGACACATCACCTTAATCTGAGCCGCATCGATTGCAAGCCTACAGGCTGAGGAGTAGGCTCTTGCTAGTCCTCCCGTTCCCAAAAGCACACCGCCGAAATATCTTGTCACCACGCAGCAGACATCGGTAAGTCCTGCTTTTTTGAGCGTTTCAAGCACAGGCACTCCGCCCGTGCCCTGGGGCTCGCCGTCATCGCTGTAGCGGCAGGTGCTTCCCTCACGCAGAATGTAGGCGTACACATTATGCCGTGCCTTGCGATTTTGCGCCTTGACCGAGGCTATAAAGGCTATAGCCTGATCCTCATCATCGACAGGGGATATTGACGCTATAAATCGTGATTTCTTCTCCTCAAGCTCGTCTGTGCTTAAGGCGGCTACGGTTTTGTAGTCGGATGCATCGGACATATTATAATACCCTCCTTCGGTGAAAAATCGACAAAAATCGTATGAATTTGCTATGAAAAAAGAGCGGCAATGCCTGCCGCCCTATTGCTTTTCGTCAAGTTAGTCGAGGTTAAATCTCTTCTTGAATCTGTCAACACGTCCGCCGGTATCAACAAGCTTCTGCTTTCCGGTGAAGAACGGGTGACACTTTGAGCAGATTTCCACCTTGATGTCCTTCTTTGTGGAACGTGTATGAATTACGTTTCCGCAAGCACAGGTAATAGTGGTTTCCTCATACTTAGGATGAATTCCTTCTTTCATTTTAAAGCATCCTCCTTCCAAAACAAACTTATGAACTCATAGAAGCCCATCAAGCTACGTTTTGACAGTAGTTCTATGTAGTGATCATTATTAAGAATCGAACCACATAAGTCCGACTAAATAATTATAGCATCAGCTGGCGGATTTGTCAAGCTCGCTTTTCATTTTTTACAGAAAATTAACAACTACATCATGTCGCTTATGACGTACGGCAGCTCAACCACAAAGCAAACTCCGCCATCGTACAGGTTTTCGACATAGATTTTTCCGCCGCAAAGGTCTACAATTCGCTTGACAAGTGCAAGTCCAAGTCCGTTGCCCTCGGTTTTTCTTGAACGATCTCCCTGATAGAATTTATCAAAAATCTTCTCCTCAATTTCCGGAGAGATAGACGGACCGTTGTCGGAAACTCTGACCGTTATGTTTTTTTCGGTGCAGAAAAGGCGCACTCCGATTTTTCCGCCCTCAGGGGTAAATTTGATGGCGTTATTTATTATATTTTGCCAAATTTGTCCCATAAGCTCTTCGTTGCCGAAATAGTAAACATCGTCAAGATTTAAATCTAAATCGATGTTCTTTTTTGTCCAGGCGGGCTCAAGCACAAGCAGGATTTTGCGTATCTGCTCATCAATAGAAAAGCGCTTTTTGTCGGAGATGGTGTTTTGGTTTTCGAGCTTTGAAAGTCTTAGAATATCGCTTGTGAGCTTTGAGAGGCGCTCGGTTTCATTTATGATAATCTGAGTATAATCACGGCGCTCCTCCTCAGAGATGGTGTCGTCCTGAAGGAGCTTGGCGAAGCCCTGAATTGACGCCAGCGGCGTCTTAAACTCATGCGATACATTGCTTATAAAGTCTACCCTTAGCGTTTCGATTCCCGACAGCTCCTGAGCCATCTTATTAAAGCTTGAAACCAGCTTGCCCAGCTCCTTATCTCTGGGCTCCTTAACACGCACTCTAAAATCACCACGTGCTACAAAGCTTGTGGCGTTTGACAGGCTTCTTACGGGCTTTAGTATTCCTCGGCTGACGGGGATTATTAAAATCGAGCCTAAAATCATACACACAATCATCGTTATGATTATTATGAAAAACGCTACCATGTATAGGTTTTCACGATAATCGTTGCTAACCCTTATGTAATCGCCGTTTATTATCGAGTAGCCTACAACAGAGGGGAGAATCTTATCCTTTTCTATATAGCAGCTGTTTTCTGCGGCATCAATTTTTACACGGTAGTATTCGCCGCTTTTGGGCTGCAAAACAGTCGCTACGTTCTGATCTGAAACACATATAGAAATAATCTCCTCAGTGGAGTAGAGATCCTGGGATTCAAGCTGCTTCATTGAGCTAACGGTTGAAACTATTTGATTTTCTGCGCTCTGGGTCATTGACGGCCACAGCGCCACAAGCAGAATGGTGATAGAGATAATTGAGGAGATGAACATTACAACAAAGAATGTTATCGCAAATTTAAATTGCAGTGATATCTTCATAACGCTACCTCTTTAAACCTTTTTTACAGCCTTATAGCCTAATCCTCGAACAGTCACGATGTCGAAGGCGTCATTTGGTATATAGCGCTCTCTTAGTCTTTTTATGTGAACGTCAACCGTTCGTTCATCTACCTCAGACTCAAGTCCCCACAGCTCATCAAGAAGCTGACGGCGTGTGAAAATCTGGTTCGGATAGCTCAAAAGCTTAAATAGCAGCATAAACTCCTTATTCGGTATAGTTTCGCCCTGAGTATCGCCAAACGACACGGTTAAGGCGTCATAGTTTAGCGTGCAATCGCCAACGGTAAGCACTCTGTCAACTGCGAGCTTGGCTCGTCTTAAAAGCGCGCCTACTCTGAGTATCATCTCATCAATGTTTATAGGCTTTACCATGTAGTCGTCAATGCCTATCATAAATCCACGCTGCTTGTCGGCAAAGCTTTCCTTAGCGGTAACCATCAGCACAGGCATATCGTAGCCTGCCGCTCGAATTTTTTCGACAAGCTCATAGCCATCCATGTTCGGCATCATTATATCTGAGATGATAAGGTCAATTGAAACCTTGTCCATCTCATCAAGCGCCTCATATCCATCGGATGCGGGTCGGGGCATGTAGCCATTTCTTTTTAAGGATGCGCACATAAGCTTGCGTAGATTGTTGTCGTCCTCAACGACTAAAATTGAAAACATAACTGCTCCTTCCTCACAATTGTTAACTAAAAGAAAACTTTTTGTAACAAATAAAAATTTTCGAAAAATGTCCTATAGTTCATATTCGGTTCACACAGGAATGTTAAGATATAATCAGCAAAGAGGAAAAGGACTGTCGGTTAGGGTTAGAGTTCAGAATCTGAAATCTTCCCCCTCTCATTGGCTTTGATTTTGTTTTTGGTCAAAGCTAAGATTACTTTCTGAACTTTAACCCGAATCGACAAGAAAAGACTTTTCCTATCCCTTTCATAAATTCTATAGAAAATTAATGCTCATTACTTTAACGCCGATAAATTATAGTAGTGGGCGTTAATTTTTTTGTCTGCTAGTTAAAGCAGAAGCTTTTAAGCGATGATATAGCCTCAGCATAGTACTCCTCGTCAGTAAAACCATACCAAATGTTAATATATTCAGTTTCGTTTATCTGATAAACACAATTAAGACTGTACTGATTGTAGTCAACGCTGTCGGAAAAATCTACATAAAAATAGTATCCTGTATCTGAACCTGAACCGACAAGTGTGCCTGTTTGCACCGTATAACCGTTGTTTGTTATACCACCGGCTATAGCATTTACAAATTCCTCAGCTGATGAATATGTGGGACGGCTGAGGTATTCTATTCCAATTTGCAAGCTGCCGCTATAGGATTCGAGCAGAGTTTGGCATTGCCCTTCCTCATCATCCTCAAGATAGCTCGAAACGTATTTTAAGGAAACCTCCTGTGGCACAGTTATTGTAAAGCCATAATCTGAATCGACATACGTGTTATCATGTGCTGAATATTCAGACACATCTAATCCCCATACAGAGTACCACTCATAAGCATCGGCAAGCATATATACTCCCGCCTCGGTTATGCTTGCGGCTACGGTGTTATCATCCTCACGCAAAACGGATTCGACTGTATCGTAAAAGTCATTCTCCTCATTATAGTGAAGAAGTATTAGATTTTCAGCCGGTACATTCTTCATGTTGTCAGGGTCGTATTCAAACACTATTGTGCCTTTTGTAAAGCTATCGGAGGCTATCTCTATCGGGCTTCCAAAGCGTCCTACCAAATCAGTGTGCAAAACGTTTATATTGCACAAATCTACAATGTAGGTGCTGGATGAAAACTCGCCCTTTAGACCTACCTTTATTACATTCGTTTCATCCGAATTGCTAAGGTCGATTCCCCTGACAATTTCGGTATCATCGTCAGATTCAGTTTGTGAGGACTCGTCCTCATCGCTAGATTCATCAGTTACGTCAGAGGCGTCATCAGCTGTAGTCTGCTCGACAGATGAGCTTTGTGCCGCAGCCTCATCCTCAGCAGAATTGATATCTCCGCATGATGCAAGCATTAGGGCTGACATTGCTATTAGAAATGCACTAGCTGTTTTCTTCATGATGATATCCCCCATAATCATATTTTTTACTTACGCTCAGCCAGAAGCTGATTTTTTATTGTCCAGAGCTTTTTAGACAGATCCACATAGTACCTGTGTGGATTTTCAAATCTCTTGATTTCGTCCCAAAGAGAATCAACCTGGCTGGCGCAATAGGAGCGGATTTCATCAAAGCTCGGCTCGTTATAGACAAGCTCGCCGCCGATAAAAATCGGCACCTGCATCTGCTTAGCTATAAAGCCTCGGAGTGTCTTTTTCTTCCAGGTGTAGTCGGGATCAAAAATCACAAGCTCTCTGGTGTCGTCAATTTTTTCGTCATACACACAAAGCTGATCTGCAATCGCCTTGCCGCTTTCACGGTCGTACAGACGATAGAATTTTTTAAAATGCGGGGTTGTGACCTTTGCTACATTTTCAGAGATTTTTATTTTTGGTACAACATCGCCGTTTTCTTCAGTAGCACAAAGCTTATAGACTCCGCCGAATACAGGGCAGGAGGTCGAGGTGATAAGGCGCTCACCTACGCCAAAAAGGTCGATTTTAGCGCCCTGATGTATCATATCACGGATGATATACTCATCAAGCGAATTTGATGCGATAATTTTACAGTCGGGATAGCCTGCATCGTCAAGCATCTGACGCGCCTTTTTTGACAGGTAGGTTATATCTCCAGAATCTATTCTAATGCCCTTAGGGCGATATCCATTAGGCTTTAAAAAGCTGTTAAATACCCTAATTGCGTTTGGTATTCCGCTTTCTAGCACGTTATAGGTGTCGACAAGAAGCGTTACATTATCGGGATAGCATTTGCAGTAGGCTTTAAAAGCCTCATACTCGTCATCAAACATCTGCACCCAGGAATGCGCCATCGTGCCGGTTGCGGGAAAGCCGAATTTTTGATCTACTATAGTACAGGCGGTTGAGGAAGCTCCGCCAATTCCTGCGGCTCTTGCTCCGTAGATTGCAGCATCTGCTCCATGTGCCCGACGTGAACCGAATTCGCTCACTGCCCTTCCCTCAGATGCCCGAACTATTCTGTTCGACTTTGTGGCAATAAGCGACTGGTGATTTATAACAAGCAGCAAAAAGGTTTCGATAAGCTGAGCCTCAATTGCCGGCGCACGGACGGTAATAAGCGGCTCGTTAGGAAAGACTACAGTGCCCTCAGGAACAGCATATATATCGCCTGAAAAGTGAAAATTGCGCAAATAGCTTAAAAAGCCCTCATCGAAGGTGCCCTTAGAGCGCAAAAAGTCAATGTCGTCCTCATCAAAGTGCAGATCCTTAATATAGTCTATAATCTGAGATAATCCGCAGCAGATCGCAAAGCCTCCGCCATCGGGAACACGGCGAAAGAAGAGATCAAAGTAACAAAGCTTATCCTTCATGCCCGTCTTGAAATATCCGTTGCCCATAGTAAGCTCATAGTAGTCACATAGCATCGAGTAGTTAAAATCCTGCATTGTGTTTTCCTCCGCTTTAAAAGTATAAGAATATTCTTATTCAAAAATACGCCGACAAGGAAGTCGGCGTGGTAAAGCTTTTTTGCCGATTATTCGGCTTCGGGACGGACAACGTTAATTTGTAATCCCTCCATTACATCAAATGCCTTTTGAGCAAGCTCGGCATCGGGAGCGGCGGTGTATTCGGTATTAACGATGACCTCTGTTTCGGGAAGTGCGGTCTTTATCAAAATAGCGTTTGCGAGTACGCACATATTTGATATAACTCCGACAAGCTCAACAGATTCGTAGTCCTTAAACTTGAGATAGTCAGCAAGCTCAAGTGAGCCAAATGTATCCTTATAAAAAATCTTGTCCTTTTCGGTGCGCTCCTTTGCGGTAAAGCCGTAAAGACGATGTCCTTGGGTATCCTCTATGCAATGCTCGATAGGAAGCTTTCTTCCCTCTTGTGTGGTTAAGTAGTCCTCCTGGTGGGTATCCATCGTAAAGATGACCTCTCCGCCCTCCTTGCGATAATCACGAACCTTATGAGCAATTTTGCGGTCGATGAGCTCTGCACCCTCAAAGCCTAAGGCTCCATTTACAAAATCATTTTGATAGTCTACAATTACAAGCAGTTTCATAATGCTCCTCCAAATCCAAATTAAATGTGCGCCCATAGCGCACGGATTTTCTATATTTGAAAATCTAACTCAATCTATTATAACATTTTTTTCGGACTTTGAAAAGAGAAAACAAGCGGCAATCGCATATTTTTACAATTCGTTAACACTTAAATCATAATCGTTTGGTAAGAGGTATATTTAAGTTAATGTGAGTATGAACAAAATGTAAAAATGAATGGGGCATATTGACATCATCTGATTTTTATGATAAAATGATATTTGTTATGGAGACGTATCGAAGTGGTCATAACGGGGCGCACTCGAAATGCGTTAGCCCAATAGGGCTCGTGAGTTCGAATCTCACCGTCTCCGCTCATTTAATCCCTCACAGGCTTAAAGACCTATGAGGGATTTTTTATCTGCCTAAGAGAAAGCCTTGCTTATTAATAATAGATAGTGTACATTTTTTTGGACTTGTTGGGGGCTTACCAAGAGCTTCTCTCAAGCGGATAGTCTGATTCATTTGCATCATTTTATCATTTCGAGATATGGCACGGCGCTGTATCCCTTTTTTTGATAGAGATTAACTGCCGCTGTGTTTTCCTTTTCAACCTCAAGTCGAAAAACAACATCGGGATATATATTATCGAGATAGTCAAAGAATAGTCCTGCAATTCCAAGCCCTCTGCTGCTTTCCTTTAAATATAGATCTTCAACCCACATACAGAGCTTTCCAAACTCGGTGGAATAGCTTCTTGCGACCATCGAATATCCGCAGACAGCACCGCATGACTCGATAATAAACCCATCCAGGTAAGGAAAATCACTTACACAGCTGTTAAAATCTCTTAAATAAATCCGTTCTGTGCCGTTAGTATGCACAGCTGGTGAATTATAGAATGTGCGCATCATATCAAGCACCTCATCCTTATCATCCTTGGTCATCATTCTAAATTTTATGCTCATATTGTTTTTCCTTCCTTTGAGATTGATTTTTCTTTATTATTATACCACAAAAGTAAAGCCGCTTCAACCGTTTGACGAACATTTTGAGTGAGAAAGCAAAAAAATTTGAAAAAGGACTTGCAATTTATCAAAATGTATGGTATAATAAGAAATGATCTAGCGAATAGAAGAGTAAGGTCTCAATCCGAGATACAGGTGTGCGGGTCCTGCGCAATGAGACGCTGTGAACCATGTCAGGCGGGGAACCGAGCAGCATTAAGCAGTTTGTTTCGTGTGACGCAGCTTCGCCTGCACACTTGTATGTCGGATTGATTTTTTTGTGAATAGGCAAGCACAAGGCTATGCTCATTTATTAAGGGAAAAGACAGGAAAGCTTTACGCATTGAATGAAAAAGAGGTGACTGGATGTATCAGGCTTTGTACAGAAAATGGCGTCCTAAGTCGTTTGACGACGTGGTTTCACAGCCGCATATCACAGCTGCCTTAAAAAACCAAATTGCTGCCGGAAAGACGGCGCATGCTTATCTGTTTACCGGCTCAAGAGGAACCGGCAAAACCACCTGTGCGAGAATTTTCGCTAAGGCGATAAACTGCTTGAGCTCAACTGACGGTGAGCCTTGCCTTCAATGCGATATCTGTCGAGATGCCGAAAATGGAGCTCTTCCCGATATAATCGAGATTGATGCCGCATCAAATTCGAGCGTCAATGACATTCGTGAGCTTCGTGAGGGTGTTATGTACACTCCTGAGGTTTGTAGGTACAAGGTCTACATCATAGACGAGGTGCATATGCTCTCGGCGGGAGCGTTTAATGCTCTTTTAAAAACTATGGAGGAGCCCCCTCCGCACGTAAAATTTATACTTGCTACCACAGAGGTTCATAAGGTTCCTGAAACGATAATTTCACGCTGTCAGCACTTTGACTTTAACCGCATAAGAAGTGAGGATATTATATCAAGGCTTAAATTTATCGCAGACCAAGAGAGGTTTGAGCTTCACGACGATGCTGCGGATATGATAGCAAGACTTTCGGATGGCGGTATGAGAGATGCTCTTTCGCTTTTAGACAGATGCTCGGCATACTCTGATAACATAACACTAGAAATAGTTTCGAATGCCGCAGGTATCGCAGGGCGTGATTATCTGTTTGAGCTGCTTGAAAGCATAGCAAATCGGGATACAGCAGGAGCTATTGCGAAAATAGACGAGCTGCACGGAAAATCAAAGGATTTAAAAACACTTTGCGGCGAGCTTCTTACGATGATGAGAAACCTTATGCTTATAAAATCCACCGACTCGGCAAGAGAGCTTATAGCCTGCCTTCCGGAGGAGTTTGAGAGGCTTACTCAGATTGCATCAACGCTTACGCTAGACAGAATTTTTGAGTGCATCACGCTGCTTCAGCAATCGAGCGAGCGCTTTGCAAGAGCGACCGACAAACGAATTGAGTTTGAGATGTGTATGGTTCAGCTTTGCTCGGTGAGGTCAAGTCCGGCTCAGCGAGGAGTGTCAAATGCAAGCGAGGAGGAAATTGAACAGCTGCGCCGTCAGATAAACAAATTATCGGCAGCAGTATCGAGCGGTACAGCGAGCGTTCAAGGCAGTGCGCCCAAAAGCGCCACGTCCGGCAATGCGCCAAGACCTCAAAAGCCTAAAAAATGGATTGACCCAAAAAGCGTCACACCGCTAAAGGAATGGCAGGAAATATTAGAAACTATACAAAAGCGCGCTCCAGGAATTGCGGCGTATCTTAAAAATTCGAGCGCGTGCATAGAGGGCGACACCTTCTGTGTAATTGTCGAGAAGGATTTCTTTATCAAGAAGTTTAAAGAATCAAACGACAGTGCGCTCTTAAAGGAAGTTGTAAATAACTATTACGGAAAGGACTTCGGCTTCAGACTTTACCCCGCGACCTCAGTCGAAATAAAGGATCGAGAGCAGCCGCTAAACGAGCTGCTTGAGCGGGCAAAAAGCATGAATATCGAGGTTGAGATAAAAAATAAGGAGTAATTTAAAAATGAAAGCAAGATTACCACAAGGAATGAACAGAGGCGGTTCGGGAAATATGAACCAGATGCTTAAGCAGGCTCAGCAGATGCAGGACAAGATTACTGCTCTTCAAGAGGATTTAGAGCAAAGAGAATTTTCAGCATCTGTAGGCGGCGGAGCTGTTGATATTACAATTAACGGCAAGCGTGAGGTGCTAACCCTTAACATCAAGCCTGAGGTTGTAGACCCTGAGGATGTAGAGATGCTTCAGGATCTCATCATGAGCGCATTCAACGAGGCTGTACACAATTTGGATGAGGTTAGCGATGCTGAAATGAGCGAGCTTACAGGAGGAGTTTCCTTCCCAGGACTGTTTTAAGCTATGGACAACACAAAAGCACTTCCCCTTGTCGAGCTTACCGAGCAGTTTGCAAAGCTTCCGGGAATCGGCAAAAAATCCGCAGAGCGTCTTGCATATCACGTTATGGGCATGACAGACAGCGAGGTCAAAGCATTTTGTGATGCGTTAAATAAGGCGCATAATAATGTGCATTGCTGCAGGGTATGTCAAAACCTCACCGAAAATGAGCTTTGCCCTATCTGTGCGGACAATCTTAGAGATCACAACACAATTTGCGTGGTTGAAACGCCTAAGGACATAACGGCGTTTGAGCGAACTCGTGAATACAAGGGAGTTTACCATGTGCTTCACGGACTAATATCGCCTATTGATAATGTGACTCCTGACAAGCTCAAGATAAAGGAGCTGCTCGCACGCATAGGTGATGACACAAATGAGGTTATAATGGCTACAAACCCAACGGTTGAGGGAGAGGCTACGGCTATGTACATCTCAAAGCTTTTAAAGCCGCTCGGCGTAAGGGTGACACGCCTTGCCTTTGGACTGCCGGTGGGCGGCACACTCGAATATGCCGACGAGATAACGCTATTTAAGGCACTCGAAAATCGAAACGAAATTTAATACCTAAAAGCCCCGCACGAATTTTTCAT
This sequence comes from Ruminococcus sp., assembly GCA_021199375.1. Classification (GTDB taxonomy): domain Bacteria; phylum Bacillota; class Clostridia; order Oscillospirales; family Ruminococcaceae; genus YE71. Next base: position 51,247 of record JAJQIB010000009.1, read on the forward strand.
GCGGGGCTTTGCTATTAAGGTTAAGCCTGGGACTGCTTCATAATACTCTTTTTGTGCTTTTTTTGCTCGTACAGCAGTGCGTCAGCATGGCTTAAAAGCTCACCGATTTCAACATTTTCGGTGCATCTAAACGGATAAACTCCAATGCTTGTATGAACAATATACGGCTTGTCGTTGGCGTATGCTAGGTTATACTCCTCGGATACCTTTTCGATATGCTCACGAAGTGATGGAATGGAAATCAACTTGTCCAAAAATGCACAAACTACAAGCTCGTCTCCGCCGATTCTTCCGACAATCTCCTCAAAATCAAACGCACTCTTTAGGATGTTTGCCGCACTCTTTATTGCGAAATCGCCCTCTTCATGACCGAAACAGTCATTAATCTGTTTTAAGTCGTCAAGGTCTGCTAAAACCATGATGGCAGGCTTGCCGTAAAGAGATTCATCCTTTAGTCTCTTACGTACCTCCTCGAAAAATCCACGGCGGTTGTAGCAGCCTGTAAGCTCATCCTGCTTTGAAAGCTCGCTCAAAAGCTGATTGTTCTCCTTAATCTCGATAAGGCTCTGATTTAGCTGCAGCTGAGTTTTTGCCTCACGCTTCATGAGCGTGATTATCTTTAGCGCAGCACAAAGCTGTACTGTTACTGACTGAATATAGTGAAAATACTCATGCTCAATTTCGCACATAAGCAAACCATAATGCTCTTCATTTGAGAAAAGCGGTGACACTACCATTGAATAGCGTCTATCCTCTATCATAAAGCGATTGTTAAAAAGCTCATTTGGATGAATAGTTTGCTCACCTGAAGGAACTGTTATTGCATCGGATCCGTTATGATAGGCTTTAAGCTGCATATCAGGAAATTCCCACCTGTCGCTCTTGCGATTTATAACAGCAGGCTCATAGCTAAACAGATAGCTCGAAATCATGTGAAGTCGTGTGAGCTTATCTATAACCGATTGATATGCTCGGTCATCGTAAGCCTCAAATACAAGCATATCTCGGGTTATAGAATTTGTCTGCCAGGTCAGTGCGTAGTTATCGTCAAGCTTATCCTTACAGTAGGAGGCGTTTTGCTCGGCTATAATCTTATAAATGCGAATAAAGAGCTTATTGAGCAAAAGCTGGTCATCATGACTTTCAAGCTTGGGAGTGTACTGCTGATGAATGTACTCAATTGCAGCATATAAGCTGTCAATGTTTACATAGCGGAAAAACTGCTCATCCAGCAGCTCATCAAGCGTGTTAAGAACGCTGTCTCTTTTTTGCTCATCGTCCATATTGTTCTCGGACACATAGTCATTTATTTCAAGAATGAGCTTGATGATATCAGATCTAAGCTCCTCGGTAACCTCGCTTGAGCGGTATTTGTTTAGCAGAAAATCGCTTATCTCATTGGCAAATTGCTCGGTTTCATCCGTCACACTCTTAAATGTAATAGATTTCAGTCGGGGATTTCCCTTACATCCGCAGGAGTTTCTGCAAACCATAGCTGAGGGCATACGATCATTTTCTAGGACACCGTTATTCACATAATTTACCGCCTCGATTAGCGCACGATAGCCAAGCTCTGAGGCATCCGCCTTTACTGTAGTTAGATGAGGAACAATCTCCTCTGCTACAGGGTCATCATCAAAGCCGGTAACAAAGATATCCTTTCCGGGCTTAATACCACGCTGCTCCATAACCTGATAGCCTGCTAAAGCCATCTGGTCATTTGCAAAAACTATGGCATCTAAATCAGACGCACGGTCAAGCAAATCCTCAACAGCCTTTGTTGCGTACTTTGAGAAGTTTCCGTAGGTCACAAGCCTTGGGTCATATCCGAGTCCTGACGCTTCCATAACATCGCGATATACCTCTAGTCGTTCGTTCGCATCATCGCTTGTTTCGGGTCCGCTTACAAATCCGATTTTTTTGCAGCCATGAACATCTATCAGATGATTTATGACATCTGACAGTCCGGTTTTATTGTCAATAGATATACACGGATATCCATCTACATTTGCAGTAATTGTAATTACAGGAGTGCCCTTAAATTTCTTCAAAAACTCCGCCTTGTGCTCCTTATCAAGGTGACTTCCTATTGTGCCGATTAGCACCAGCAGCAAATCAAACTTGCACACAGTGGGCAGGTCAAAAAGGGTATTATATTGATATTCGTACTCTGTACGGAGCTTATCGGCATAAACTCCATCGATATACCGTCCGGGGAAAATTACGAGGTTTACATCCGCCTGCTCAGCGGCTATCATTGCTCCCTCGCATACAGCGTCATCAAAATCGTCCTCAAGATGACTTACAAGCAGACCGACCTGAAGCCTTCTGCGAGCAATTGCATTTTCGTCCATAACAAATCCTCCAAAAACGTTTTTTGGCTTTCGCCTGTTAAACCGTTCCACGGTGATTATTCATTGATTTTAATATCCTGACTTCCACGTACATAGGTAAGCTGTCCGTTAGGACTTCCTGCGCCAAATCCGTTTCCTGTCAGGAATGTAATGATAAGATCGGTGTCTATAAGCGACACGGTTCCATCGCCGGTCTTGTCGCCTACTCCCGTCACGGTGCCGCCCTCGGCATAAAGATTTAGCTTAGTGTTGTCGGTATGACAGTTTGTGGTGCCTCCTGATGTGCCCACGCAAAGTATATTCTTTCCTCGCATTGACACGTTTATCTGAGCATGCTCTATGTCAATCTGCGCATCCTTGCCATCAAGTGTACCTATTGCACAAAGTCTGTTGCCGGAGCAGGTGCAGTTGTACTCAATATCGCACATACTGACATTTGCCTTGCCGTTATATGAACCGATTCCTACAGCATTTGCCGAAGAAATATCGATGCTCAGCTTACAATCACGGATATCGATAAGCGTATCATCGCTTACACTTCCGACACCAAGACAGTTTCCGCCAAAGCAGGAGAGCTTTATATCACCGGAGGTGATTTTTATGCTGCCGTTTTTGCCGCCGCCAATCGCCACACATTTTTCTCCGCTTGCGGTGATATTAAGCTTGCCGTTCATACTAAGAATAATATTTCCGAAGCTGCGTCCGCTTTCATTTCCTATAGCAAAGCAGTCGTTATACTCAGGTGTGATGGTTAGACTTCCCGCTCCGCTGAGCTTGAGGAAGGCGTCACGTGGAACAAATATTCCACAGTGCTTTATCTCATTTACTCCCTCGCACGAAAGCTCAACCCTGCTTGCAACACCAAGCTTTATTGCCGAAAGAGTATCATTTGAATCTATCAGGATATTTCTAAGAACTATCTTGCACTCAGCCTTATCCTTTATTGTAAGAGTGATTCTTAATGCCTGCTCACGGTTTCCCTCAACGGTATACTCTCCGTCAGTGAAGAAAACATCGGTGTATTTTTCGAGCGCCAGCTGCTCAAGATTTATATTCTCGCCCGTCTGAGCATGATAGATTTTTTGAACGCTTCCTGACACCTCAAGATTTTTTCTGACAATTTGGGCCTTAATGTTATCAGCAATTTCGTTTACAAGCACAGGCTTTGGTCTTGAGATGTAAAAGCCCTGAAGCAGGTCAACTCCCATTGAGATAACCGTTTCCATTTCCTCACGCGTTTCAACGCCCTCAGCTAGGGCTATGTATCCGCTTGCATGAAGAAAATCGATGATTCCCGAAACTATCTTTTGAGTCTTGTGATTGCTGTCAATTCCCGCTATTAACGAACGATCGATTTTTACGTAGTCAGGATTGTACCTTAAAAGATTTGAGGTGTTTGAATATCCTGTGCCGTAATCGTCAATAGCAAGCTGCATATTTTCATTTCCGAGACGGTGCTTAATCCGGTCAAGCCGCTGATCTGAAACCTCAGTCTGCTCGGTAAACTCAATTACCACCTTACCCATAAGCTCGCCGTATGTATCCTTTATCACCGCAAAGTCCTCATCACTAAGCAGCTGTGAGGATATAGCATTTATAAACAGCTTACGATTTTCAAAAAAGCTCTGATTTTCACTTAGCTTTGATATAGTATTGCTTATTGTTGCAAGCTCAATATCATAAAGCCTTCCGTATCTTTCAGCGAGATCTAGTATCTCAAGTGGATTTAAGCCTATAGTTGAATCGGTTCGCATAAGTGCTTCATAGGCTTCAATTTCGCCCGACCGTGCGCTTACAATCGGCTGAAAATGATAGAGAAAGAGATTCTTGTCGATAAGCAATGAAAATTTTCTGACATCATTGTAATCGTTTTTACGTGCCTCATAAAGCTCAGGCGAAAAGCATTCGGTTCCTACGCCCTTTGATATAGCCTCGTATAGTGCAAAGCTTGCGGAATGCATGCGCTGTGCGGGAAGGTTGCTTGTGCAGCTGATTCCTATTGTTGCGCTCATAAAATGCCTAGAGCTTACCTCAGCTCCAAACTCGTCGACAATTGAGCATTTCTCAACCACCTGTCTGAGATCTTCAGCAAGCTTTAGTGCATCGCCCGAAAAGTCGGGGACATAAACCCATATTTCTTCAGCTGTATGAGCTGAAAGCTGTGCGCTTTTTGGAAGAGCGCCCTGCATGGCGTTTACCGCACTGCAAATGCACATATCTCTTTCGACTCCCCTGCCTGTGCCATCAAGCTTAACAAGCATAAGCACACCGGGAGCTTCGTACTGAGTCATTTTTTGGATAAGCTGCGTTTGTGTACGTAGTGACAAAAGCTGAGATACTGCTGTAGAATCAGCCTCCTCAATGCTTACAAAGCCTGCTGTTATGTCGCTGTCATCATCATCCAAAATATATAGTATAACAGGTACACCCTGAACTGAAAAATCGTCCGCTCGCTTTAATATCTCAATGATTTCATCATAACCAGGTATCTGCTTAAAGCCCATTAAGTGCCATGCGTTACAGTCAAAAAACACCTCTTTAGTGCTGTGCCTTACCATGAACGCACCAACATGAGAATTCTTTTGCGTAAGTGGCTCCCACACGCTTCCGAATATTCTATTCCATGCTTTATCTTCGTTTATTTTCAATTGTTCACCATCTCTTTTCGTGCCTATCAGTGAATTTACAATGTTTCTAATAACACTACTATAATTATACCATCTCATTTTGTAAATGTCAATAGGGATTTTTGATATATTCACAAAACAGAGCGAAAAATATTTAAAAATTTAGCTGTTTTCACATGCAGGTGATTAAAAAGCCTTTTTAAGAAGGACATTGTCCTTTACAAAGACTATACTTTTGTCTAGTTGACATGGATAATTATAGTATGGTAAAATATATTAAACATTAATCCTTTTAAAAATATGATTGAGAATAGGTGAGGTACATGAAAAGAAGCAAACTGATTATTCTGCTTTTAAATGCAGCCTTGATTGTATCATCTGTCGGATGCTCAAGCACAGATGAGGGCAGCAGTATTGAAAGCGAAGCACAGACAGCTACACAAGCTCAGACCGAGGAGTCTGAAGGTCTTGACAGCGAGGATACACAGGAGGATACGCAGGATGAGAACATAGACAGCGGTGCGCTTGTTGCAAAAATCAGCGACAAAAACAGTGTCGAGCAAAATCCGTATCTTCCCGATGAAGAGGCTATGATTCATAACGATATCTATAACACAGATGTTACTAACAAGGTTATACCGCTTGGTATTTACAGCGAGATATCTGAGGGGACGGCAGTTGGAGCTACGAATTCGCCGCCTGCATTCTTTTACGATATAAATTCAAATGCTATTTGCCCTTATAACCTATATCTTGAGGATGGAACGGCTATAGCAGGCGGAATTGCTATTCGTGATATGGACAGCGAGGAGCTGACAATTGAAGGCTCGTTTATGCCGTATCTTGATGATAACGGAGCTACGTACGGAATACAGATCTCCTATTCGTTTGTAGATGCTGACAACAATTTAGTTGGTCCGACAACAAACGGTCATGTTGTTTTTATTCGCACATCTGATGATGACGGAAACGTGCTTTCGACATTTGAAAAGGTGCTGGATGTGGATGTTGTAACACCTGCTATTGAAGCACTGGGGCAGGATATTGATACAAATCTGCTAAGCATAGTGTATGACTATGAGGGAAATCTGTGGTTTGTAACAGGCGGATTTCGCAAGGATCCTGAATATAGTGCCGATGGGTTTGTAGGGTATTTGTCAAGAGAATATATAGATAAAGCGATTGACGGCGAGGAGGATTTAGATCCCAACGATTATCTATATTTTGAGCGCTTAGGAGAGGGCGAAAATGCCGAAAACGGAATTGCCGCTCATCCTGATGGATGCGTAATTTTGACAAACCTAAGCTGCTCGCTGTTTAAGGCTAATGATGGGGTTGAAGCTGCTTGGAGCGTGCCGTATGAGTCGGTTGAGAAAATATCGGATGATGAGTCTGTAAGCGGAATAGGCTTAGCATGGGGTGGCGGAAGCTCGCCTACACTTACAAATGACCTGGTGCTGTTTACTGATAACATGGAAACGGTAAATTTAATCGCTGTAGATGTAAAGACCGGTGATGTGGTGTGTGAGACTCCGGTGCTTGACTTAGGCGCTGATGTAATAGTGTCGGTTGAAAACTCTATATGCGTGTATGATTGCGGTGATGGACGCACATCGGTTTACATTTGCAACTGGTTTGGAGCGGGAAATTCCAGCCTTTTAGACCCGGATGCAGATTCGTCAATTCAAAGCTACAGCAACATATATGACTCAAGCTGGATGGAAAACGGTGCATCCTGTCTTATGCCGGGCGTTGAGCGTGTTGACATTGTGCTTAATGACGATGGCACATATTCAGCAGAGGAGATTTGGACTCGTGAAGATCTCAAGGATACCTCAATGATGAAATACTCTACTGCGACAGGCTATGTTTATGGCTATTTACAGGATGAGGAAAGCGGAGAGTGGGGATTTATCGCACTTGATGCGGACACAGGAGAAACTGCTCTTTGGCAGCCTGTTTCAGATGAGGCAAGCTACAACAACATTGCCGTTGGAATTATGCAGGGCAATAACGGAAACACCATATATTGTCCGACCAACTCGCTTGCACTGGTGAGAATGCAGGACAGATTTGTTTACCTTCCGGAGGATGAGGATGAGAAGCTGGATTTATCGCTTATGGAGCGTGCTGTTTTAAGCGATGATGAATTTGAAGAGCTTTCGGGTGAGGAGGCTCAAGTGTGCGGATATCTTATGGCGGTGACGATTGATTCAGATTCTGAGCAAACTGTAGCGTTTAGGGTAAACGGACTTAGCGGCACCTCGTCAGAGCTTTCGCTGTATCGAATGAATACTGATGGTACGCTTGAGGAGGCAGAGCTTACTTTAACAGATGAGCAGGGTAACGAGATTGACGCAGATAAATCGCTTTCAGAAAATACTATTTATGAGATTCGCATTCAGGTTGATGACGGCGATGAGTGGGATTTAATCGATGACGAGGGTGTGACAAAGGCACAGCTTGTGCTTGCAAAAAAGTAAATAGATAGGCTTAACAGTCGAGATGCTAATTAAGGGTCTCGACTGTTTTTTATTCGCTTGACAGATGAAAAATATATGGTAAAATCTATCCGCTTGGAGCTTAAAATAACAAAACAACCCCGGATCCCGCACGGTTTCTGAGGGTGTTCGACAGGCTGAGCAGACCCGTTTGTGCGGGTCTGCTTTGTGTAATATGACTAAAATAATTGTGTAAATCTTGTGAAAAATAGCCATTGTATTTTCGGGGGGTATGGTATAATGATATCGCAGATAAATTTTATTACAACAATGGAGGAATTAACATGAGAAAACAAATTATTTCAGGACTGTTAGCAGCTTGTATGGCTGTAAGCTGTTTGGCGGTTCCGGCGATGGAGATCACAGGCGAAACGAATACGGATATTGTGGCAAGCGCTAGTAACTATGTTAGCGGTAATTATCAATATTCTTTACTGGACGATGGAACTGCTTGCTTTGAATACTATAATGGCGGCACATCAACTACTCTTTCAATACCTAGTAAGATTGACGGATACACAGTTACTCAGATTGGCTCTGACGTTTGTGATACAAATTATATTACAAAGATTGTAATGCCAAATACAATTACAGTTATTAATAGTAGTGCTTTTAGTGGTTGTACCTCATTATCTAGCATATCTCTTAGCAGTTCTCTTTTGCGTATTGGCAACAAAGCTTTTTCGGGTTGTTCGTCACTAAAAAGTGTTGTGATTCCTTCAAAAGTACTTTCAATCGGCGACTATGCATTTCAAAGTTGTTCATCCCTTTCAAAAGTAACAATAGGAAAATCGGTTACTACTATAGGTAGTTTTGCATTTAGAATCTGTCCTTCTCTCAAATCAATAACCATCCCTAAAAATGTCACAAGTATTGGTGGATATGCATTTCAAAAAGAAGATTGGGTAACAGAAACCCCAATTGATGGATTCACCATTAAATGCTATAAGGATTCATATGCCGAAACCTATGCACAGGACAAAGGCTTTGATTACACTCTTCTTGATATGAACGTGCCTAAGGTTACAATGAAATCCTCATACACACCAACTACCTCATCTGTTAAAATTAGCTGGAATAAAGTCAGCAGTGCTACAGGCTATGTGGTTTATAGATATGACTCGGCTACTAAGAAGTGGATAAAGAGAAAAACCATCACCGATAATTCAACCACTTCATATACACATACCGGATTAAAGGCTGGAACCACTTATAAGTACAGAGTAAAGGCTTATATCACAAGAGGCGGAAAGAATTACTACGGCAGCGTAAGCTCTACAATAAAGACCACAACTAAGCCTGCCCAGGTGACAATGAAAACTGCCAGCAAGACAAAAACGGCGGTTCGTATCAATTGGAAAAAGGTAACAGGTGCAAACGGCTATCAGGTACAAAGATATAACTCAAGCACAAAGAAATGGGTAACAGTTAAGACCATCAAGAGCGGATCGACCCTTACCTACAAGCAGACGGGACTAAAGAAGGGTACAGCTTATAAGTACAGAGTACGTGCTTACAGAGTTATAAATGGTAAGAAGGTATATGGCACATGGAGCAAGACCAAAAAGGTCACAACTAAAAGCTAAAACAGAGTATGATCTGAACCCCAAAGCCTAGACCTATATTATAGCGTAGAAGCTTGTGCTGCTACGGTCAATCTGTCGAAAAAGTCAGCCCAAAAGGCTGACTTTTTTCATATAAATGTGATATAATAGAGAAAGAGGTGAAGAATCCATCATGCTTGGTTGTATATCCAATCACCTCATCAAAGACCTTTTGTTCTTCTTGTTGCTCCATAAGCCTAAATTACCACCTCGTTCACATACGCACCAACGGTTAATCAACCTGTGCGTTATAGGACTGCTCGATTATCTCCATGACCTGATCTACTTCTGACGTGTGGTCTAAAAACAGCTCTACATCTCCGTTTCCCCATCTTCCAAGACCGGTAATATCACAGCAGATTCCGTTGGGATCAAATATATCCGCAAATTTCATATTAACAGAAATACGAAGCCGCTGTTTTTGAATAACGATATCCACAAAGTTCGTATCGAGCTTATATGCGATGTACAGCTTCTTAAATTCTCTCTTAACGCTTGGAGACAGATTCATGATACGTTTATCAAGTGCATCAAAAAGCATTTTAGTAGATGCGTTGATATTATAGGTTTCAAGACTGTATCTCTGGGCTGGCTTTTCTACCACCTGATAAGGAGCAAGCTCTTCATCGCTCATTTCAGGATATGACCATATCTGAAGAGCTTTCTTTGCCAACTGTTCAGCCCGCTCCTTGATATGGGCTTCATTCCATTCAGTCAATGTCACCAGATAAGAATTTAGTCTAAGGGCGCTCTGTTTAAAGCCACCTTCCATGTTCATTTTGCTCATGAATGGTTTGTCGCTCATTTCTGAATTATATCCGGTCAGAGTCAGGTTTCCAATTGTATGGAGATATGTTTTTTGAACCTCTTTCCAATTGGCATCAAGTTCAGTCTGCCATTCGACACCCAGATTACTGTTCTGGGGCATGATATGTTCAATTGTATAATTCTCTATAATAATTGGTGCCTTGTTCCCGTAGTTCTCCAGATGGCTGAGAATAAAATTCCTCGCACGCATATTATAAATATCGCGCGTCATAAAAGCCTTTTTGAATTTATCATCACTGGGAAACTCCTTGTAGTCATCACGAAGCACGAAAAAGGCTTTGATAGAGTTCATGTAATCATCGCTCTTAATCTCATTGCGTAATGTAGCAAAAGTTTTGTTCAGCGAATTTGTAGGCATATCACAGATATTCCGTCTAAGCACATAGCTGATGCACAGACCAATTATTTCTTCCAAATTTTCTTCGGAGATAATGCCAGTAGCAAAATCGTCATGTACCTTAAGCAGGAAGGGATACGATACATCCATCCGCAAATCGTTTATATCATCATAGAGCCGCTTCAGCGCCTTATTATCGCTGCGCCTGAATACTATATCGGTATAGTATTTCGCAAAGGTCAAAAGGTCCTTGCACAATTCTCTGATGGAGCTGAACTCGCAATTAAGATGGTAGAGCTTAAACTCTTCATACACACGGTTCTGTTTGGTATCCTTGTCAGCTTCATAGTCAGATAATCGCGGAAGAATCTATCCATGATGGATTCCTGCGTCTCATAGGAAAAATGAAGCTCCATTGGACGCCAATAATGCTCATAGACAAGGCTCTGCTCAGTGGATTCCAGCCCCATCAATACATAGTTGCGAATCAGGTCAGATTCGGACAATTCCTTACCGGTAGAGTTTAGGCTTTCAAAAATAGCCTGCGCATCATCTACGGCACGATCCAGTGTTATATTTACAATTTGCAATTTTCCGATAGACTCATAAACTTCAGCAGGGGCAAATCCTTATCCTTGATTTTTCCCATAAAGAAATTATAGTTGTTCAGTAGCCTCGAAACTGTACCTTCCGGAATGGGCTTGCGCTCTACCAGGCTTATCAAAATATCTCTATCTGTCTGTGTAAGCAAGAGCTTGTAACGCTCATCGCCGCTTTCATACTCATTTTTCAAAAGCATATTATCAATCCGCCTGGAATTGATAGATGCATCCTGGGGATTCGCAATAGAATAATCGCGCAGTGCCAACAGAAGCAAAGTCAAAGTGGTCATGCGCTGCTGCCCATCAATAATCATATATTTCTGGACACCAGTTGGCATAGCCTGTTCAGCAATGTTGACGATGGAGCCGACAAAGTGACCTATTTTTCCTTTCTTTTGCATTTCAACAATGTCGCCCCACAAACGCTTACATTGCTCCAAATCCCAGCTATAAAAGCGCTGGTAATCGGGAATCAAAAACTGCTTGTTTCCGTTTAATATCTCGTAGATATTTCCTTTTCGTGCGTCCATGCTCTGCCTCCTGCCTTAGTTCTTCTTCCCATAGAGAAATATACTCAGATGACTATCGTACTGTATGCTGTTTAGTCTTCTTTTTCACGCTTGTAGCGTTCTAGTAATTCCATTTCTAATATCTTATATTTCTCATTAACTGGGCTACCGTCAAGTCCAATCACGCCACCTTGTTTTTCATACTCGTCATAATCTATGTCTCTTTGACGACTTAACTTCAGGTATTCCTGCTTATATTCTTCCCGTGTCATCGTCTTTCTCTCCTTGTATATCCAAACTCACTATGATATTTGTAAACGGTATCAAGTATCACATTCGCATGTCTGACATCATATTCATTCTGCCAATCCTCTGGCTCTACATCTATTGTCAGGTCAACTCGGCTTAGTTTATACTCATACTTCTCATCAAAACCAATTAGCTCGCTAATCTGATTTTTATAAAACGTGCTAATATCGTCATTGCTAAACGAATACTCCGTCTCTTCAATCGGGTGATTATGTGAAACAGTTGCACCGATAAGCTTATCTCCTAGAGCCTCAACCTTCACATTGTTAGAAGTGCCATAAGCCCTATAAACCTCGCTGCTTTTGGTGATTATGCAGGCATGCTCAACTTTTTCATTGATAACCTCGTCTTTGAAATTATTCAAAACCTCTTGTACCTTTTCAGGGCTGTTAGCATTGATTGTTTTAACATACTTTGGTATGCTTTTCTCTATTGTATCACTATTTTCACCACTTGTCAAGTAATACTAAACGCTTTCTTAAGCTTTCTAATTAAGAGCGTTTTAATACCTATACTTGTATCGTTCTTTACCTCTCTTATCACCTTGTACATAACCACACTGTAAAAAGTGCCGTTGCAAAGCTTACAAACGCATTCCAAATAAAGCTTATTATCGCTTTATTCTGCCGCTCGATTTTATCATCAAATTCAATTTGCTTTTTGTTTGGCATGGTGTTCCTCCTAGTTCGTTTAGTTCGTTTAGTTCGCAAATTCAACTCGCTTTGACCTCATAGGTCAAACTGCGGTCATGTACGGTCATAATTAGAAAGACTAGATATAACATTAGACTGATATATCACAGTTTAAAACCATGGTAATTGGATTTCCATAGGGCAAATTTAAACTTGTATTTTACTCCTCCTATTTTTGGATATAAAAATAACACCCACACGGTAGTGTGAGTGCTAAAAAAACTTGTTGGTTATTCGATGTCAATTATTTTCTGTTCGTGAACATAACCTCTGCAATCTGGATTTGAACAATGAAAATAATTAGATGTAGATATGTTTTCACCACTCACATCAAAATAATCCTTGTTACACACCGGGCATTTAATTTTCTCGCCTTTGCGAAGCCTTTCAATGATTCTTTCTTCTGCCATTGACAAACCCTCCTTTCCGCCAATTTATATTGTCATAGGCTTCTTTTACTGCTTTTATTATACGCTTTTTTTCTGCAATTGTCAATACCTTTCTATCATATTTATGCATCAATTCATGTGAAATGCAAACACATTCAGCCCATTGACTATTGCTTATACCGTATCGATAATGTGTAACTTCATGAATTATAGTCATTGCAACTCTTTCTGCCGAATTGTTATTTTTCATGTAAATAACTATTGAATTGCCTGAATTTTCGCCATATATTCCTTTTTCATTTGATATGTAATCTAGCTTGATTCTTTCGGGCAATTCTTCAATATATTTTAGATATTCCTTGCCAATTTCGCTTGTTTTTAAATTTTCAACAATTTGCTCTGTAGTAATATGTTCTTTTGAAGGCGCACTATAATCGTCAAACAAATCAAGTGTTTTAGCAAAATTCTTATTATTGTTGTTTGGTGCTTCTAAAGTCCCTTCATAAACCTTCTCCCTGAAGTAGTCCCTCTTAAGCGCCTTATCATTTTCAGCAATGAACGCTTTTAATTCTGCTTGTGCCTGCTTGCGCTTTTGAGTGTACACCTTTGCTTGTTCTGCGTCCATCGTACCAGCTTCAAGCCTTTTGTACCTGCGTATTTTGCGTTCAAGATAGCGTTGATGCTGTTCAAGCTCACGCTGCTTCTTTATCTTTTCTTCGGGTATAGGCTCGGGGATTTTGGTTTGCCCGTGAACGTATAGCGACATTGTATGCCTGCAATTCGGGTGAAACAAGCCGCCTCTTATTGCCGCCGAAAGCAAGGGGAATTGTTCGCCACAATAGTTTGAAATCCCTGTGCTTCCGTCATTTTCTCCATTCCATTCGGTGAATACATCGTCTATGTAGGGTTTAAGCTGTGATATATATTTACAATTTTCCCAGCCACCCATTTACAAAACGCTTACCATCTTTTCAGTTAAATGTCACAAATCTATTAAGATAAGCTCAAGGTTTGCGTTTAAAATTTAAAGCAGCAAAAGCTAATGCTGAAAAAATAAGGAGGAATTTGATATGATGCACAAAGGCAAAGCCAAAACGGCACAGCTAATTGCTATGAGTCTGGCACTCACCATGTCGCTTGCCGCCTGTGGCGAAAGCGATGACAGCTCATCAAGCACAGCTGAAACAACGACAACAACTGCCAGCCAAGCAGAAAGTGAAGCTGAGGTTGAATCTGAGGAGCAGGAGGACAGCGAGGAGGAATCTGCTACAGATGAATCAAGCGAGGAGGATACCTCTGAGGAGGAAGCTGAGGAGGCTGAAGAAACCGAGGAGGTATCAGCAGGAGTAGGAGAAATCGAGATACTTGAAGCTGCCTCTGATAACACCGAGCTTACATCAGAAAGCGTAACCGTGACCATAGGCGACAAGTCGATCAACCTTAGCGGTGCGTATGTCGTTGACGGAGTAGATGCTACAATTACAGGCGGAACCTACGAAACCTCCGAAAGTGACACTAACGTTTTTCTTGTAATAAACGGCGGCAGCCTCACCATTACAGGTGCTGAAATTATCAAGAGTGGAGATGCGGGAGAAAGCGATTCTGAGCGCAGCTCTGATGTTTCGGATGACTACAACTTCTATGGAATAAACTCTGTAGTGCTATGTGTGGGCGAGGATAGCTCTGTGACCATGAGCGACTGCACAATAACAAGCGAGTCGAGCGGAGCAAATGCAGTATTTGCAACTGACGGAGCACAAATCGATGTGGATAACGTACAGATCACCACATCAGGAAACTCATCACGTGGCGTTTACGCTACATATGAGGGCGTCATTAACGCAGACCATATTGACATATCTACAAACGGAGCACATTGTGCGCCAATTGCCACCGACCGTGGCGGTGGATATGTTACAGTTACAAACAGCACAGTAGCCTGCAGCGGTGACGGAAGTCCATGTGTTTACTCGACAGGAGAAATCGTAGTTGAAAATGTAATAGGAACAGCTGACGGCGCTCAGGCGTGCGTTATCGAGGGCAAAAACTCAATAACCATGACCGACTGCACATTCACCTCTACTAACGCAAGCAACGGAGCTATGCTCTATCAGAGCATGTCAGGAGATGCCGCAGACAGCGATGCTACAAGCAGTGTTTCTACACTAACCATGACAAACTCAACCATAACAAGCGATGCTGACGGAGCCATGTTCTATATCACAAACACAAGCTCAGTCATCAACCTAAACGGCTCAAACACACTCACGACCTCTAGCGGACAGCTTGTAAGTGCAGCTACAGGAAGATGGGGAAATGATGGTTCAAACGGAGGTACATTAACGATAAACTCGTATGACGACCTAACCGAAAGCATAGATGCAGATGATATAAGCAGCATTACTGTAAATCTACTAGAAGGAGCTACCCTAAGCGGCAGCACATCAGGCGATGTAACAGTCAGCGAATAAAAAAATACAATCAAAGCAAAGACGCTCAGAGATGTGATTAGATCTGAGCGTCTTTTTATTTGCCTGCCGCAGGCTAAAAAGCCTTTGACAAGCATTTTATTATATGCTATAATGGAATAAGAAATAATTCCTTTAGTAAAGAGGTCGAGTGAAATGAAAATGAAAAATGAACTAAAGCTGTGGGTATTCTGTGCCATTATCGGTGCCGTTTCAGGACTGGTTATATGGCTGTTTCTTAAAATTATGTACACAGCAACAGAGCTTATTTGGATTGACTATTATCCATGGCTTTCCTTTCCTGATAATTTTCCTGACTTTATGTACAGCCTACCCACACTAGGAATCTGCACAATCGGAGGACTTATTGTGGGAATACTCAGAAAAAAGCTTGGTGATTATCCCGAAGAGCTTTCTGTGGTTTTGGGAAAAATAAGGCATGATAAAAGCTACAGCTATAAAAATCTACTGTCTATATTTATAATATCACTTGTGACTCTTATAATGGGAAGCAGTGTGGGTCCTGAAGCGGCGCTTGTCGGCATTATCGCAGGACTATGCACATGGGCAGCAAATAATCTAAAGGTGGCAAAAAATAACGCAGATGAATACACACAAATCGGTATGGCAGTATCGCTTGGCGTTCTTTTTACCTCTCCCCTATTCGGAATCTTCGCTGTTGAGGAAAACACTGAATATGACAAAAAGCCCACGCTCCCTAAAGCTACGAAGGCTATTCTTTACGCCCTAGCTATTGGATCGGCACTCGGAGTTTACAATCTTTTGACATACTTTTTCGGCGGAGGATTAGAGGGCTTTCCATCATTTACCCTTCAGGAGCTTAATTATAAAGACTATGCACTGGTTATCCTGTATATAATTGCCGGATTTTTACTTGCAAAGTTTTATGAGCTCACACAAAAGCTCGGATGGCTCTTTAAAAAAATTCCGCCGATTTTAAGAGAGACTACCGGAGGCTTTATATTAGGTGCTGTTGAAATATTTATCGGAGCCTCCTTCGTCACAATGCTGTTTTCAGGCGAGGATGAAATTGCGGAGTTTGCAAATAACTATTACGAGTATGTGCCTATATTCCTTATCCTATCAGCATTTTTAAAGGTTTTGATGACAAATGTATGTATTGAATCAGGCTTAAAGGGCGGACACTTTTTCCCCTTAATTTTCGCAGGTATTCTTTTAGGATATGGAATATCACTTATGATATTCCCGGATCAAATTAATCACGCTGTATTCTCTGCAGCAATTGTCACAGCTTCACTGCTAGGCGGTGTAATGAAAAAGCCTCTTGCCGCTACTATACTGTTATTTCTATGCTTTCCGATTCATATTGGAATATGGCTTTTCCTCGCAGCGGCAATTAGCTCAAAGCTTGTCGACATTGGTAAAAAGCATGAGCCTGATCTTCAAGAGACCGCTGCTACAATAAGCGAATAAGGCTTAAAAAGCTACAAAAAGCCGCTTTGGGAATAATCCTCAAGCGGCTTTCATCTTTATGTGCTAACACTCTTTTTTCTTTCGTATTCGGCAAATCTTTTGTAAAAATCTCTTTTATCATTGTACATATCAAGCTCGGCATCCCTTGCAATGTCATCAAGCTTTTTCTTACCTATTGTCTTGTATGCACTTCCTATAGAGGCGGTTGGAACGTCCATCCTTGAAATTTTGTTGTGAATATCCTGCACACGCACATGAAAATCATCCTCTGAGATTTTTTCAAGCACGACTACAAATTCATCTCCACTTAGGCGATAGCTGCATTCAACTCCAAACTGAGATGCCAGGAAAAGCGCAAAATCCTCAATATAGCGGTCACCCTGTGCGTGACCAAAATTATCATTTATGTATTTTAATCTATTAAGATCTGCAAAAATGACTCCTACAGCATTCTCGCAGCCATCATCATATCTGTCACAAAGTCTATTATAATACATACGATTTCTAAGACCTGTAGCACCATCGTGATAGCAAAGATGCTCAAGCTCCTGCTGATATATGACCTCATCCACGTAATCATCGTTAATGTCACGAATATATAGCATTACTATTTGATTCTCATTCGTGTACTCAAGCGCAGGTACAATCTCCATGCTTACCCAGCGATATTCATCTAGGGTTTTTCTTCTGTAGCGACATCTAAGAGGCTTTGCCTCTCTCTTTAGCTGTCGCCTCATCCACGAAATGTCGGTGAATCTTTGGTAGTGAGGCACATCCTCATCCTTGACATAGCCCTGCCTTACAAATAAATCCCACCAATCGGTAATGCGATTTGTGCTAATAACATCATTATTAAGCTCTTCGTCAATAACCTTGACAATCTCATAATAATCGGTTGTAAGATTTACCTTTAACACCTTGTAAAAACAGGTCGAGAAAATTACCATTGATTCTGCCATTGCCTCGGTTTCGCTGTCTGTAGGCTTCCAGGTAATCAAATACCACGGATTTTGCTCAGAGAAGTCCTTAGGCAATGACACACGACAAGTGAGCCAAAAATAGCGATCTGCGATGTGATAAACCTCGGTATGAGTCGTTCTGTATTCGCCTCTTTCTGCAAGACGATTCAAGCACCTTGGAGTTATATCATAAAGCATCTTTTCAATTGCATCCGGAGTGCAGAGCTGTTTTACAACGATTTTCTCCATGTATTCACTGATAGTAGTGATACCAAGTGCTTCAGGAGATCTTTCTGCATCAAATCTTCTAAGAAACTGAAATTCTCCGGTATTATTGTTGACCTTAATAACCTTTACGAAGTCACTGAAATATGTGTTAAGAATAAATTCTGCATTATTTTTCATACTCTAGTCTCTTTTCGATTAAGATACCATCCCATTAAAGCATTACATGTGTTATCAAAAAAACAAAATAAATTATACGCTTGCCAAATAGCATCTTATGTGGTATACTAATTAAAACAAACTGCGTCTATTATGTTTTTAGAATATAATTATATCATGATTTAATAAAAAGTACAAGAATAAACATATCATATGATGTGAATATAATTTAAAATATTTCATCATATAAATGTAAGAAAAGGGGATTTAACTTTGAAAATACAATATAGCAAGATTTTGACTTTTATTATTGCTTCACTGCTGCTTATAGGCTGCTCAAAAAGCAGTGAAAATTATGATAGCATTGATTTAACCGAAAGCGATATTTCAAGTATATTTTATGAGCACTACGAAAATGATGATCTGTCGTTTGATATTCCCGATGGCTGGTATGTTGATGATTCATACGGGTATCCATACTTTTTTGTAAGTGATGATGAAAACACCGACGAGCTTATGGAGATTATGCCTACTAAAAACTTCTTTCCTGATGCTAAGGAAAATAGCACCGCAATAGATTTAGTCACCGACTATTGCGATGAAGAAATTGACAGCGGATACTTCTCTGACTATGAAATAACAGAAAGCGGTGTTTTGACTGCAAAAAGCTTTGAGGCACAATACGCTGACGTTACAGCACAGTACGAAAGCTATGAGCCGGATCGTACAAGATACATTTTGACGGATAAAAACTATCTTATAATTTTAATATCGCTTGATACAGATGAATCGCAGGAATTTGTATTAAGCTCATATCAAGACCTTTGTGATACAATTGAATTCAAATAGCGCTAGGTGTAATTATCAAGCTTTCCTCCGCTGTTGTCCTTTGGATAAAATAAAAGCTTTGAATCGTCTAAAACGGCAAGAAAAATATCGTCAGGAGATTTGCCTTTTTTTAAAAGCTCGTCACTTACCTGCTTGACGGTAAGTCCAGCCTGCTCTATATTTTTCTCCATAAGCATACCATCCATAATAAGGTTTACAGGTGCATTCTTTTCACTTGGCGATTGTCCCAGATCGTTAAGATTAACAGGGCGTGAGCCTTCAGTTTGACGAAACGATATGCGTCCGTTGGTTTCCATAACCGCGAGCGAAATATCCTCAGCAGAGAAAATTCCCGCGCATCTTGCTGCCGCAAGAAGGTCATCCAAATCAAGCTTTGCTTTTTTGATGTTATTTTGATAGATGGCTCCGTTTTCGACTAATATCAAAGGCTCTCCCGAGAAGAACCTGCGTGCCGACATAGAATGCATAGTAGCAAGCGAGATAAAAAATCCTGTTAGCCCATATATAACCATCGCCATAGCTGTTACCAAAAGATCATTAAGCGAATCAGAAAGAGCCATCTCGGCCGCTATAGAGCCTATAGTAATGCCGTTGATATAATCAAAGGTATTAAGCTGTGAAATCTGTTTATTTCCAGTAAGCTTTGTAAGCAAAAACATTACAGCTATAGACGCTACAGCTGTAAGAAGTGTACCGAAAATTGCGTTAAGTAAATCCATTTTTATTCCTCCGTGCATTTTACAATAGTTTGAGCAAAATTCGGCAAAAAATACGCATAAAAGTGTTTTTCACATACTGCACATAAAAAAAGTCGGTTTTGCAAAAATATAAAGCGAATGTGATGAAATTCTAAGAATTTTTCTGAAACATTTGACATTTTAAAAGTTTTATACTATAATAGATAATGTAATGAAAATGGAGAGAAGCGCTATGCGGAGAAATGGCGCAAATTAAAATACGAGGATGGAGTATATGGCAAATAAGAAAAACAAAAATTCAGCCGACTCGCAGTCCGATGTTTATCGTCAGATGTACGAGCAGCAGCTGGAAAAATTTGAGAGTATGGACAATGACAGCTACGAACCCGATGACAACGACCTAAGATTTTATTCTGAAGAGGAGCTTGAGGCTATCGAACAGGCTAAGCGTGATGCGGCACGACAGGCATATCAAGACGCTTACCTAGAGCAATATCAAAAAACACGTCAAAATATGAGTGGCAATACACAGCGCAGACAAGCTTCAAACGGACGCAACCAAAGCCCTTCACAGCAGCGTTACGCTTCAGCAGCTCGCCAGAAGCACAGCAATGAAAAAATGGAATTTGGCAGCAAAAACAGCCATAAAAGCAAAAGAAAAAAGAAGTCCGGAGGAACAGTTGTGAAAAGATTTTTCCAGGCCATTTTTATAATTTTAATTGTACTGATTTTACTTTTACAGCTGCTGATTTATCGTTATATCAGCATGGTCAACTCAGTTGAAACCGGTGATAGACTTTACACCGATGCAGCTATGAGCGACTCTCACGTGCAGAATATTCTTTTAATAGGCAGTGATACACGTGATGCAGATGAAAACGGCAGAACCGACTCAATGATAATTCTCTCGTTTAACAGTACTACGGATGAAATCACTATGACCTCGCTTATGCGTGACAGCTATGTTGAAATTCCAGACTATGGCTGGGCAAAGCTTAATGCAGCTTATGCATATGGTGGTGCAGAGCTTCTCATGGACACAATTGAGTACAACTTTGATATCGAGGTTGAACAGTATGTGTATGTAAACTTCTATTCATTTATAGATATTGTAGATGCGGTAGGAGGAATAGAGCTTGAGATTTCCGATGAGGAAGCGGCAGGCATGACAGATCCACTTGCCGAGCAAAACAAGTACCTAGATAATGAAAGCGGCACCGACTACCTCACAGAGGGCGGCACCATTGAAGTAAACGGTAACCAAGCACTTGCATACGCTAGACTGCGTTATGTAGGTCAAGCTGATTTTGAACGCACTGAGCGTCAGAGAACAGTTATAACTCAGATTATCGAAAAAGCAAAAACACTCAGTCTGCTAGACCTTGACAATTTCCTCAAGGTATGCTGCTCAGAAATCACAACTAATATGACGAAGGGCGAAATGTATGTGATGGTATACAAGCTTCTCTTTGCTATGAGCTACGAAAGTGAAGAGCTCAGAATACCACAGGATGACGACTATACCTATGGCACACATGACGGGCAAAGCACACTTGATTTAGACTTTGACGCCTGCCAGAAGGCTCTTAAGGAAACAATATACAACTAATAGGTATGACCCGCACTACAACAAAGCTGCGGGTCATTTTTTTATCAAATGTCTTTATCCAAGTGCCACATCCAAAACCATCATTATCAAAAAGCCTGCCATAGCTCCGAAGGTGCCAACGTGTGAGCCCTTTAGCTTTGCCTCAGGAATAAGCTCCTCCACCACGACATATAGCATTGCTCCCGCTGCAAAGGAGAGCATCCACGGTAAAATCTGCTCTGCTGCTCCTGCAATAAATACAGTAGCTATACCGAAAACAGGCTCAACTAGTCCCGACAGCATTCCGTACACAAAGGCTCGGCGTTTACTCATTCCCGACTGAATGAGCGGAAGCGAAATAGCTGCTCCCTCAGGAAAATTTTGTATTCCCATTCCAGCCGCAAGAGCAATCGCCGCAGCCAAAAGAACCCGTGAATTATCCGCTGCAGCAAGCGCAAACGCAACGCCCACCGCCATACCCTCAGGGATATTATGCAGAGTTATTGCAAATACAAGCATTGCACTGTGACCTAAGCTTTTTCTAACACCGCTTGGTCTATCCTCTCCTGGATGAAAAGCCGGAAGAAGCTTATCAAGTGTCATCAAAAATGCAACTCCGAGTGCAAAGCCTCCTGATGCGGGAATCCAGCCTATTTTTCCAAGCTGCTCTGCCCTTTCGATTGCTGGAATAAGCAGACTCCACACAGAAGCAGCTATCATAACTCCTGCCGCAAAGCCAAGCGAACAGCGATTAAGTCTGTCAGATGGTGATTTTTTGCGAAAAAGAAAAACCGTCGCTGCACCAAGTGTCGTCATTAAAAAGGTGAAGCCTGTGGCAAGCGCAGCAAGTAAAAAACCATTCATATAAGGGTTTCCTTTCATAAGTAGTCATTTACAGCCTATGCTCTTAAAAAATTTTTTGTGAATATGTATATTTTTATTTTGCCTGTCAATAATAATCTCAACAGCGAGAAAAGTAAAGGCAGGTGATATAAATGCTCGACAGAATAGCACTTTTGCTTTTGATCATCGGAGGAATAAACTGGGGACTCATCGGAATTTTTCAGTTTGACCTTGTGGCGTTTATCTTTGGCGGACAGGCGGCGATCATCAGTAGAATAATATACGTGCTTGTGGGAATCAGCGCAATTTGGTGCATCTCGCTCTTTTTTAGAGAGCAGGAGCTGCTTGAAGCACAGGCTTAACCATTATCCCCCTCCATGCGGCTGTACTGCCAAGGGAAAGCACGTCTTAATAGGTTTGCTTTACGGGCTTGTAGGCAGACGAATTAAAATGGCTTTTCCTTTGCTGTGCAGCCGCAAAAAATCCCGATGCGTTTATTCACATCGGGATTTTTATTATTCGTCAGTAGCTTCCTGAGCCTCCTGCTCTCCATCGTCAAAGTCCTGTTCATGCTCGCATATCACATCACTTCTAAGCCTATCCATACGCTCATCAAGCTGTGCACTCATCTCAGCACAGGTAAAAAGCTCGTCAGCCATCTCTTGAGTGTATTCAAAATTCTTTTTATACTTTAGCTGATGCTCAAGACTCGCCCAAAAGTCCATAGCAATGGTTCTAAGCTGAATTTCCACCTTGACATACTGCTTTTCATCCGGCAGAAAAATCGGAACTATAACTATTAGATGCAGGCTGCGGTATCCGTTAGGCTTTGGATTTTTTATGTAATCCTTTCGCTCGATAAGAGTAATATCATCCTGTCTTAACAGTGCATCCGCTAATGTGTATACATCGTCAATAAACGAACAGGTCACTCGCACTCCAGCAATGTCGTTTAAATTCTGCTCAATCGAATCAAGAGTGATGGGATATCCTCCGTTTTTTAGCTTTTGCTGAATGCTTTCAGGAGTTTTCAGTCTGCTCTTTATGCTGTTAATAGGATTTCTGTCGAGCTGTGGAGAAAAAGCCTCGCTTAATACTCTGAACTTTGTTTCAATTTCAAACATAGCGCACTTATAATATGTCATAAGCTTTTCAAATCTTGCTAAGTACTTTCTCGCTCGTTCGTAATCCTCCTCCTCAAAAAAGGTTTGCATTATATCATGTTCTTCAACAATTTTTGTCTCTTGCATTTTGTTGTCCTCCTTTGCTTATACAATTATGACATATAAATATTAAAAAACATTGTGTGTAATGTGATAGCAAAAGGAAATTATTGAAGTTGCACAGAAGTTTTGCAAGAATGATGCACTTTATTGTCTAATTCGGCATATTTTCGTCCTCTTCATCATCATAATCCGTACTAGCATCATAATCATCATATGTGTCCAAAAAATTGTACCGTTTACCCTTGTAGCTATACTCTATCACAGTATTTAAATTTACATTGTAAACGCTTTTGAAAATATTGGTTTCAATGTAGGGATTTATCGTACGAAATTTAGCAATAAGCTCTTTTACCTCCTGGCGCTTTGACACCTCTCCCTTATTTTCTAAATTCTCATAGCTTTCAGTGAAACGACAAGCACAGCGGATAAAGTGAAGATCATTATGCGCCACCCAGCGCAGTATGTCTGCCTCCTTAACCATGTACATAGGACGTATAAGCTCCATCCCCTCAAAGTTTTTTGAGTGAAGCTTTGGCATCATTGTTTGAACCTGACCGCCATAGATCATTCCCATAAGTATGGTTTCTATTACATCATCATAATGATGTCCAAGTGCAATTTTATTGCAGCCCAAGCTCTGAGCATAGCTATATAGATGTCCTCGGCGCATTCGTGCGCACATATAGCAGGGATTTTTTTCAAGCTTAACCACATAGTTAAAAATATTCACATCAAAAATCCTTATCGGTATATCGAGAAGCTTAGCATTGTCAATAATCTTTTGTCGGTTTTCCTTGTTGTATCCCGGATCCATAACAATATACTCTGCCTCAAACCTAGTCGGCGAATACATTTGAAGATGCTTGATAAGCACAGCCATTAGCATCGAATCCTTTCCGCCTGAAATACAGACGGCAATTTTATCTCCATCGCTTATCATCTTATAGTTTTTTAATCCCATAATAAACTTATTCCAAATATCCTTGCGATATGTCGTAATAAGACTACGCTCCGCCTCCTGTGCGAGTGTTAGCTTTCTTGCCAATTTATTCATCTCCATATTTAAACTTAATGCATTTATTATATCATACCTTCTAGCCTTTGTCAAACGAAAAAGGACTGCAAGTAAAACGCAGTCCTTTTGTGATTTAACTAAAATCCTATGTTTATTCAGAAATGTATGATGCAACTGCCTCGTTAATTGACTTGAGCTCTGAGTCAACAGTAGCTGAATAGGTCTCACGAAGCTCACTCCATGTGTACTGATGTCCGTCATCATCAGTCTTGTTAGTAAACTCATAAAGCTTTCTTGTGATGCAGTTTCCATCCTCATTAGCATTATCATCTGACAAGGTGCTTGAAATTCCGTAACCATAGTCAAATACCTGAGTATACTCACTTGAAGATGCATCAATATATACCTGATACATATCCTCAGTCCAGTTTGGATTTGCATTCAAGAACTTCTGCTTAGCATTTTCAATGTATTCCTCATCTGTAACTGCAATTCTGCAGCATTCATACCAGCACTTAACAGCCTCACTCTTTTCGGAGCCCTTAACCCACATGTATGCTAGCATATCAGATGTCATGTACTTCTCATCGGTGTTAGGATCACTCGGTACAGGAACTACTCTCCAGTCATCACCCTCAGAAGGACCGTTATTTCCGGTCATAGCCCAAGTACCCATACAATAGAACAGACAATCGCCATTCTTTAGTGCATTGTTTGCATTACCTGTCCACTCGGTATTTACATATCCCTTCTTACCGATATCATAGAGCATATTCTCAGCACGCTCAATATCAGGGTCTGTAAGATTAGATGCAAAGGTGTTAGTTTCCTGATCATAGGTAATCATTGTCTTACCGGTCTGCTGGATAATCTGAGTCTGGAACCAGCCATTGATACCATAGCGAATATCCTCGCCCGTTGCATTTGAGCAGAAGGTATCCATCATATCAAGCCAAGCATCCCAGTCCCACTCACCGTTAAGATACAGCTCGTATGGATCGTCAAGACCCTCACTTGAGATTATGTCATAGTCATACATAAAGAGAGTGCCTACAGTAAAGCTTATAGGAGCAACATAGTGTTCATCATTTAAAACGAACTGATCTGCCGCATCCTTGGTGTCTGCCCAAAGATCGCTGTCAAAGTCTACAATGCTGTCAACAGGCTGATACATATCCTTAACTACCTGACAGGGGAATGCAAGCCACTCATACTTAAATATGTCTGGAACATTATTTTTAGACATGATAGCTGAAGCAAGCTTATCGAACTTTTCACTGTCGATTACCTGGCTAAACTCCATCGTACCGCCCTTATTGTTAAAGAGCGTCATTTCTACCGACTTGTCCTCGCCCTCGCCGGGGTTAAGATCGTATGTACCCATCCAGAGCAGAGTGCTTTCTGCACCCTCCGGAATAGCCTCGATTTCATCGGTATCTTCTACAACAACGGTTTCAACCTGAGAAACCGTAGAATCACTGTCGCCGCTTGAAGTACAGCCTACTGTTGCACCTACTGAAAGAAGTGCTGTAAGAAATGCTGCCGCCTTCTTAATGGTTACCGTACGCAATTAAATCATTCCTTTCGTGTAATTGCTGAAAATATTGTTTAGTTTGTGAAATATGTCAAAGAGTAATAAACACCATTTTGACACACCCTTATCTCTTATATTATAAATCAAATTGTAATCGTTGTCAATGTGCATAAAGCCCAAAATGAAAGGTGGTTTTTTATCTATTTCTACCAAAGAAAACGTTTTCGATCGACTCTATTAAGCTAACAAATCAAAATCCAGTTTCATATCTTTTTATTTCATATTTTCATGTATCCCGCATAGAATATAGTACAAGCTTAAAGCAATTATCGAAAGGAAGTATAGCATGAAGAAAAGCAACGCAGGTCCGCTTGACTCGGTGGCTTTGGTTGGAAATCCCAACTGTGGAAAGACTACTCTTTTTAATGCACTAACAGGAATGAACGGGTATGTGGGCAATCGTGCCGGAGTTACGGTAGAGAAAAAATCTGCGTTGACACGTGATGGATGCTTCGAGCTTGTTGACCTTCCTGGAATATACTCGATTTCGCCCTACTCATTGGAGGAAATTACTGCACATGATTACCTTCTGCACGAGCGTCCAAGAGCAATAATCAACATAATTGACGGCACAAGCATCGAACGTGGTCTCTATCTTACCCTACAGCTAATAGAGCTTGAAATCCCCATGATAATTGTAATTAATATGATGGATGAAGTTAAGGCTCGTGGAGGAAGTATTGACACAATAAGGCTTTCACAAAGATTAGATTTGCCGGTAGCTGCCATATCAGCAAGAAACGGCGACAACATAGACAGTATTTTAAACGCTGTGAAAATCGTCCTAGAAAAAGGCTCGCCAAATCAAATAAGCCTTGAATCATCTATACAAAACACACTCAATAAAATCTACGCGCTTATCTATAACAGCAGGTGCGGACTCCCCTACAGCTTTTGCGCCTCAAAGCTGCTGGAAAAGGATAAGAAAATCATGGCTGACTTATGTCTTTCGGATGAGATCACACTTAAAGTAAATGAGGTGGTCAATAGCTTTGAACAAAAAACAGGTGACGGTGAAATGTGTCTTATTGATGCTCGCTATAGATATGTCGAACGACTTTGTAGAGATGCAGTACATAAAAGTGAAGGCATTCAAAAAAGCACATTAAGCGAACAAATCGACAATATTGTGACAAATAAGTATCTTGCCCTTCCGATTCTTGCCGCAGCTATGGCTCTAATTTTTTTCCTGACCTTTGGAGCAATCGGCAGCCTTCTTTCAAACGCTCTTGAAAGCTTTATTTTTGGATTTTTCTCAGACAGGTTAAGGCTGTGTCTTGATTGGTTTGCTGTGCCTAAATGGTTAGAATCGCTTGTGCTAGACGGCATTTTAAGCGGAATTGGTGCCGTTATAAGCTTTCTGCCACAGATTGCTATATTATTTCTATGTCTGTCGCTTCTTGAAGATTTGGGCTACATGGCAAGAGCCGCCTTTATAACAGATAAATTTTTACAAAGGCTCGGACTATCTGGCAAATGCTTTATTCCAATGATAATGGGATTAGGCTGCAGCACTCCCGCAATTATGGCTACACGAACACAAGAAAATATTTGTCAGCGTAAAGAGTGCGCTCTTTTAATTCCTTTTGTTTCCTGCAGTGCAAAGCTTCCAATTTACTCGCTGTTTGCCAAAGCCTTCTTTCCAAAACATCAAGCACTCGTAATTTTATCAATGTACGCAATAGGATTTGCACTTGCAATTGTTATAGGTCTTGCCCTCAAAAAAACGGTATTTGCTCAAAGCAATGCCGCCTTTATCATGGAGCTTCCCGCCTATCGTCTACCGAAAATCTCATCAGTGCTTAAAAGTACCCTTGATAGATGTAGAGGATTTATTGTAAAAGCAGGAACGCTCATATTTTTGATGTCAATTGTTATCTGGTTTTTACGCTCGTTTACTCCTTCGCTATCTATTGCCACAGCACCGAATGAAAGCATTTTTTCTCTTTTAGGTACAGCCCTTGCTCCGCTGTTTACCCCTCTTGGCTTTGGCGACTCAAAATCGAGCATAGCCTTACTCTCAGGACTTGTAGCCAAGGAGGCTGTAGTTTCAACGATGTCGGTGCTTTATGGAGCCTCAAATGCAGCGCTCTCAGGAGCAATTGTCAGCAGCTACACTCCGCTGTCAGCATACTGCTTTATGCTTTTTTGCCTGCTCTATTCGCCGTGCATCTCAGCACTTGCAACAATAAGAAAGGAGCTGGGCTTGAGGTGGTCATTAGCAAGTGCCGTCCTGTCATTTAGCACAGCATACCTTGTTACGTTTGCTGTATACCAAATAGGATCGTTGCTGTGATTCTGCACAAAGGATAAAAATAAACCCGAAGGCAAGCCTATTATCGCTTCTTGCCTTCGGATGTTTAGTTTTTTTAAAAACTACTACTTTCTTTTATGCAGTCACGGGTGCTGAGGCTTCATTAAGCTGCTTTTGCCCCGCATCAAGCTGACGATAGGTTCTTACAATTACAACTATTGCAATTATAAACGTCATAATATCTGCTACAGGGAATGAGTACAAAAGACCGTCAAGTCCAAAAATTGCAGGTAAAAGAATAGCAAATCCGACTCCAAAAACCACCTCTCTTAAAAGCGAAATGAGTGAGGATGCTACAGCCTTGCCGAGCGATTGCAGGAATATAAACGTACCCTTGTTGACAGTGGCAAGAATCATCATACATAGATAGGTTCTAAAGCACTTAACTGCGAAATCGGTGTAATATGCGCTCTCATTGCTCGCTCCGAAAAGTCCGATAAGCTGACGAGGGAAGAACTCTACTATGATAAGAGCCACCGCTCCGATTGCTGCTTCAATTAAAAGAAGACGGGTGAAAATGCTTTTTACACGCTTATACTTTTTTGCACCAATATTAAAGCTTACAATCGGGATACAGCCTGCCGCCAAACCTACTGAAATTGAAATTACAATCTGGAAAAATTTCATGACAATACCTAACACTGCAAGCGGAATTTGTGCGTACTGCTCCTGTGAGAAAATCTCGTCCATTGCTCCATATTTTGTACACATATTTTGCACCGCCGCCATAGAAATGACCAGTGAAATCTGTGCTAAAAAGCTTGTTATTCCAAGTGGGATAAACTTTTTCATAAGCTTTCCCCAAAATCCAAAGCTCTCGCGGCTAAGCTTTATCGCCTTCATATGTGTAAGATACCAAATCGACAAGCCAGCGGTAAGCACCTGTCCGAGTACTGTAGCAACTGCCGCACCCATCATGCCCCATTTAAAAACATAGATGAATATCGGGTCAAGAATAATGTTTACCACCGCTCCGCTAGTTGTCGCTACCATTGCAAACTTTGGACTGCCGTCAGAGCGAATGATGGGATTTATTGCCTGCCCAAAAATATAAAACGGAACACCTAACGTGATGTAGAAAAAATACTCCTTAGCACATTCATAAGTGCCATCATTTACTTTGCCTCCAAATGCTGTAAGAATAGCTTCTGAAAAGATTAGATATATTGCCATTAGAACTATGCCTGAAATTATGCAAAGAAGTATCGCATTACCCACACTCTTGTGAGCTTCATCTTTTTTACCTGCACCGAGGCATAAGCTTACAAACGCACAGCAACCATCACCTATCATAACAGCAATCGCCAAGGCAGCTACAGTAAGCGGGAAAACCACCGTGTTAGCGGCATTTCCATACGAGCCAAGATAGTCGGCATTAGCTATAAAAATCTGGTCGCAAATGTTGTAAAGAGCCGCTACCACAAGCGAGATTATGCAAGGAATTGCATACCTTTGCATAAGCTTACCGATTTTTTCGGTTTCTAAAAATGCGTTTGATTTTTCTTCCATGAAAATTCCTCCTATTAAAAAGAAAAAGTGCATGACAACAGCTGGATTTACGCTTTCGCCACACACTTTTAGTTGCCTGTGCCAAAAGCACAGACCAATATTTTTCACACAAAAAACAGCGCAAACCTACAATCGGGTTTACGCTGTTATGCTACTCATTGTGAATATATTTTAACACTAAGCCTTCAAAAAATCAACACACACTTTTTTGAATTTTTTTGAACATTTTTTAAAAGCAGAGCATTAGGAAACGTTTACAGCAATATCATCATATTTTTAAAGATGTTTTTGTTTAGACTGCACAATTTTTCTTACCAAGTTGTAACGTTTTCACAAATTTTGTATACTTTTCACCGTTTCGTCTTGCATTTTCACATAATATATGATATAATTTAAAATGAGTGGGGACTAAAATTTTGAATTCTCAAGGGGAGGTTGTTCCGCTTTGGATAGCAATATCATAGGTGTATTTTTGCCAAACATCCATAAAACCGGCAGACATGAATATATAGATGAGCTCAGTCGTATGGCAAGACTTGAGGGATACAGAGTTATGTGCTTTTCATCATACACAGACCTATTCAAAAAGGATTCCTTTGACAGTGGCGAAAAAAGTATTTACAGCCTTGCAAAAAACGTCAAGCTTGCCGGAATGATTGTTTATGCAGAGCTTATTAAAGACGATCAGGTGAACGAAATGCTCATATCCTATGGATTAGAGCTTGGCATTCCTGTCTTTACTATTGAAAAGAAGTACGATGGTACTTTCTTTTTAGAATACGACTACGAGGGCGCAATCGAAGACATTGTATCTCACCTTGTAGAAATGCATAGTGCTAAAAACATATGCTTTGTGAGTGGAATGGAAAACAATTCGTTTTCTAAAGCCAGAGAGGATGCATATCAACGTGCACTAGAAGCTCATGGAATCGAGTTTGATCAAAGCAAAATATATTACGGCGGATTTTGGGAAGAGCCTGCAATTTTGGCGGCTAATGAAATTATTAACTCATCTGATGAGTTGCCGGATGCTATTGTTTGTGCAAACGACATAATGGCAATTGCAATCTGCGGATTTTTAGAGCAGAACGGCATCAACGTTCCAAGCGACATTATCGTCACAGGTGTTGACGGAATTGAGCGTGCCGAAAACAATTACCCGACAATCACAACAGCTAAATGTGATTACAAAAGCTCATGCCGATACATTCTTGATATAATCGAAAGCTATGGCAAAGGCATGAAAATAAAGCCTCATCGTGAGCAATTTTCACTAAATCTTTCATTAGCGCAGTCCTGTGGATGTCATAATGCCACCTCATATCACGCAGCGGGAATAAATTCAAAGCTTCATAATACCATACGCTCAAGAGAAATGTTTGGGCTTGAGATGGATCACATGACGCTGCTTTACAACGATGGCCGAGGACTTAAGGAAACACTCATAGCGCTTGAGCGAAACATCAAAACGGTGCTTTACAGAGGAATTGAAATCTATATAGATCCCTCATACTTTGATTCTTCGGATGAGAATCTGCCTTCAAAGATTTTGGCTGCCAATCTTACTCACGGAGTTTTTGAATACTCGGTGCCGTTTACACCAACTCCTCAGGATGTGATTTGTTCACAGAATTTGCTTGAAGCGGCGGATACCGTAATCTGTGTACCAATTCACTGTATGGATAAGGTCTACGGATATGCGGCGGCAGGCTATACCTGTGCAAACACAGAAGACGGCGAAAGACTTTACGATTTTATCACGCATCTTGACATACTCTTTTCAAGCATCGAGAACTTTGAAAAGCTAAATAAAATGGTAGCCACGCTAAATGATATGTATATAAGAGATCCTCTTACAAACCTTCTTAACAGGCGAGGCTTTTACCGTGAAATAGATAACATAATAGTCAAAGCAAACGA
Organism: Ruminococcus sp.; assembly: GCA_021199375.1. Taxonomy (GTDB): domain Bacteria; phylum Bacillota; class Clostridia; order Oscillospirales; family Ruminococcaceae; genus YE71. The sequence goes on from JAJQIB010000009.1 coordinate 82,821, forward strand.
ATGCGGCAAATCTATTTTGATTATTTCTGCAGATCTTGATGGGCTAAAGCACATAAATGACACATACGGTCACTCTGAAGGTGATTTTGCTATAGTCATGCTAGCAAATATCTTCTCATCCCTAATCACTGATGAGATTGGAATTTGCGCACGCTTTGGCGGAGATGAATATATGGTAGCGGTTGTTTCAGAGGAGGATCCCACAGATACCGAAAAGAAAATACTTAAAATGGTAAAGGACGCAAGCAAAACGGTCAATAAACCATATTCAATAAATGCAAGTATAGGAATTGAGAAGGTAAGCGGAGATGAAGCGATAGCATCACTTGCAGATATAATTAAACGAGCTGATAACAAGATGCTAAAGCGCAAAAAGGGCAGCAAATTTTCAAGAAAGCAGTGACAAATACTACAAATCACAATTAACCGAGAATCTTCCTTAAAACAGAGGATTCTCGGCATATTTTTTACACATATCAAATAAAAGTTGATAAAAAGACTTTACAAAATGATAAAAATATGTTATAATAGATAAAGGAAATATAGAAGCAAGGAATGGATTTAAATGGAATGGGCACAAATTGATATTTATACCACAACTGAAGGCATAGATCCCGTGACCCTACGTCTTATGGACTTAGGGATAAGTGGCTTTGTCATCCGTGACTCTAAGGATTTCGAGGATTTTCTCGAAAACAAAAATGGCAATTGGGACTATGTTGACGAGGACCTGATGGGACTTAAGGACTGCGAAACCTGTATCACAGTGTATCTCACGAAGGATAGTGAAGGTGCCAACACCCTAACTTCAATAAAAAGCGAGCTTGCAGCACTTAAGGCGCAGGATTTAAGCAATAGCCTAGGACGGCTTGAAATTGAGTCAGCGAGCATTCATGATGAGGACTGGGCTAACAACTGGAAAAAGTATTTTAAGCCCATAAAAATCGGCGAGCGACTGCTAATAAAGCCATCTTGGGAGCAAGCAGCAGAAAATGAAAGTCGCAAAATTTTGCAGATAGATCCCGCCTCATCATTTGGTACTGGTCAGCATGACACGACAAGCCTTTGTCTTGAGCTAATTGAGCAAAAAACCAACAAGGGCGACAAGGTGCTTGACATAGGCTGTGGAAGTGGAATACTTTCAATCGGTGCGCTGCTGCTTGGTGCGAAAACAGCTACAGCGGTTGATATTGAACCTAACAGCGTTAAAACCGCAGCAGAAAACGCTCTTGACAACGGCTTTGGCGAAGACAGATATTTAACCTATTGTGGAAATGTAGCGACTGATGCTAAGCTGCGTGAAGAAATCGGCAAGGACTTTGATATGGTATGTGCAAACATTGTAGCCGATGTTTTAATTTCCATGAGTCAGGTATTCGGCGAGTTTTTAAAATCCGGCGGCAGGCTTGTTATTTCGGGCATAATAGACGAACGACTTAACGAAACTCTTGATGCTGTAAAGCAAGGCGGATTTGAGCTTATTGAAACAAAATCCAGAGGCGGGTGGAACGCAGCATTTTTCACAAAAGCATGACGAAACATACAGAAAGGACGAAATAAGATGCAAGCTATATTTTTAGTATTTAAACAAACAGAGCTACTTGATTCCATAATGGACGCACTATCAGATGCCGGAATTCGTGGCGGAACAGCAATCGACTCAGAAGGAATGGCACGCTCACTTCAAAGAAGCAACAAAAATGTTGCAATGGTTGAGCTGCTTCGAGGAATACTCTCAGGCGAGGACGAATCGCATCCCTCAAAAACGCTATTTGTAATAGTCAAGGATGAACAGGTGGATGCAGTTCGCAAAGCGATAACAAGCGTAACAGGCGACTTATCCAAGCCCAACGCAGGAATTATGTTCGGCGTTCCAATTTCATTCACTGAAGGAATTTCATAAAAAAGCAAGCGTGCGGTTCAAATGAGCTGCACGCTTTTTGATTTGTAATTTAAGCCATACGTGACCTAGTGTCATGTATGGCTTGTTTTTTTGTGCCTTTGCTTGATTTTTTATACCCATATTGTGAGTGAGTTGCAAGGAAAGAATATTCGGAAGGAGAAGGCTTTATGTGTGTATCAATACCCATATTGCGAGTTGGGCAAGCTCTAACATATGTTCATACTTTTACATAGATTGCTTGCCCTACAAGTTTTACTTTGCGCGCATATATCGCGCGCGCAATTTGCTTACGCAAACCGTAAAACTTCCAAACGTTTGTTTTGTTTCTCTTATACTGTTGCTTGTTCTTTTAAATACCCATATGCGAGTGAGTTGCAATATTGAGATTTTAAAGCTTGTAATTGTTCAATAAGTTTTAATACCCATATGCGAGTGAGTTGCAATAAATTAAATGAATTGCAAAATTAAATTATTTTAGTTTTAATACCCATATGCGAGTGAGTTGCAATGTGGTACAAAGTCGGAAATGGAGCGACTGCTTGTTTTAATACCCATATGCGAGTGAGTTGCAATAAGTAATTTTGTCAAATAATGACAGCAGTATTTCGTTTTAATACCCATATGCGAGTGAGTTGCAATATGATAGCAAAATGCTTGTAGAACTGTTTGCATGTTTTAATACCCATATGCGAGTGAGTTGCAATTTGCAGTTATTAAGGCAGCAGGCGAATAAGTGGGTGTTTTAATACCCATATGCGAGTGAGTTGCAATTGAGTTTAAAACACAAACGCCGTCCGTAAAGCTGTTTTAATACCCATATGCGAGTGAGTTGCAATCGAACGTATATTCGCCACGCTGGACACGAGATGTTTTAATACCCATATGCGAGTGAGTTGCAATGCTTTCAGCCGCCTCAAATGGAGTATTCTGCTTCGGTTTTAATACCCATATGCGAGTGAGTTGCAATGGTGGTAGGAGTTATTGAAAAATGAAATTGTATGTTTTAATACCCATATGCGAGTGAGTTGCAATTTATGCTGCCCTTGGGGTAGTTTTTGAATGATGTGTTTTAATACCCATATGCGAGTGAGTTGCAATAGCTATGTTGCTGTTGTGGAAATTTATATAGATGGGTTTTAATACCCATATGCGAGTGAGTTGCAATTCATCAAGTATCTGATAAGTACCGTCAAGATCGCTGTTTTAATACCCATATGCGAGTGAGTTGCAATCTGGTTCAGAAATGGAAAATGCTTTTATGTATGAGTTTTAATACCCATATGCGAGTGAGTTGCAATACTGTTATGGAAGTTGCAACAGCTTACGAAAGACGTTTTAATACCCGTATGCGAGTGAGTTGCAATTCTTGCTACTGTTATTCAGACATCTGGACTACACAGTTTTAATACCCATATGCGAGTGAGTTGCAATATATGTTAGTTTTCTGCCGCTCGGTAGTGTTATAAGTTTTAATACCCATATGCGAGTGAGTTGCAATTCCAAACTCCTCGGCTGCTTCCTCTCTGCTTACCGTTTTAATACCCATATGCGAGTGAGTTGCAATTATGCCCTGCGTGGGTGTGCCTATGGTCTTAAATGTTTTAATACCCATATGCGAGTGAGTTGCAATTGTCGGACGTGTGGTACAAGTCCACAAACAGTTGTAGTTTTAATACCCATATGCGAGTGAGTTGCAATTAGTGATTTCGAGTGATTTCTCCTCGCTGCCATAGGTTTTAATACCCATATGCGAGTGAGTTGCAATGCTTTTATGGCGTCTGCACTCGAGGGGTTACTGGTTTTAATACCCATATGCGAGTGAGTTGCAATATTGCAGCCTCGCTATCCATTGCAAAGGTAAATACGTTTTAATACCCATATGCGAGTGAGTTGCAATAAGATTTACCATTTTAGGAGGTTTTAACATGCAAGGTTTTAATACCCATATGCGAGTGAGTTGCAATGGCTGATATTGTACCGCTACCTCATTTAAGGGTGCGTTTTAATACCCATATGCGAGTGAGTTGCAATACGCGCAACCAAACAGAAAGCTGTATGATGTACGTTTTAATACCCATATGCGAGTGAGTTGCAATCGAAGGGCGTAAGAAAGACCCGACTTTTTACCCGTTTTAATACCCATATGCGAGTGAGTTGCAATGGGAGGTGTATTCCGCATCGGTCAGCCCCAGCTTGGTTTTAATACCCATATGCGAGTGAGTTGCAATTTAAATATCGTCAACTGATATTTTGTCAAATGATTGTTTTAATACCCATATGCGAGTGAGTTGCAATCAGGGATTCTAACGGGAGTGTCATATGTTACCGGTTTTAATACCCATATGCGAGTGAGTTGCAATCCTTGCAACGCTGTAACGCTCCACAAGTGTCCTGTTTTAATACCCATATGCGAGCACGGAAATCAATAATTACAAAGTGTTTACAAGAAAGAAAAAAAGTGATATAAT
>JAJQIB010000008.1:0-79075 GCA_021199375.1 Ruminococcus sp.
GGGGGCGGGGGGGGGGGGGGGGCCCCCCCCCCCCCCCCCCCACCACACTGAAACCTGGGATGGATCCGCCTATCAGGCGGGGACATCATGTATTTATTATAACACAACTGCGTCCGAAATGCAAGTGTCGAACGCAGTAATTTTTTAAAGCATTTTCTTTAAATACTGTCCTGTGTAGGAGCTTTCATTTTGTGCTACCTGCTCAGGTGTGCCTGTGCAAACTACCTCTCCGCCGCCATCGCCGCCTTCAGGTCCTAGATCTATAATATAGTCGGCTGATTTTACAACATCAAGATTATGTTCGATAACAAGCACTGTGTTTCCACCATCAGCAAGCTTTTGCAGCACTTCAATTAGCTTATGAACATCTGCGGTGTGCAATCCTGTTGTTGGCTCGTCTAAAATATAAAAGGTCTTGCCTGTAGCTCGTTTTGAAAGCTCAGTTGCAAGCTTTACACGCTGTGCCTCACCACCCGAAAGAGTTGTGGCAGGCTGTCCGATCTTAACATAGCCTAAGCCCACCTCTACAAGAGTGTCCATCTTTCGCTTTATCTTTGGTAAATTTTCAAAGAAGCGTGCGCCCTCCTCTACTGTCATTTCAAGAACATCATGTATCGATTTGCCTTTATATTTCACCTCTAGCGTTTCACGGTTATAGCGCTTGCCTCCACATACCTCGCAAGGCACATAGATATCAGGCAAAAAATGCATCTCAATTTTTAGTATTCCATCACCCTCACAGGCTTCACACCGTCCGCCCTTTACGTTAAAGGAAAATCTTCCGGCATTGTATCCTCTTGCCTTTGCATCTGATGTGCTTGCAAAAAGCTCTCGAATGTCTGAGAAAACTCCTGTATAGGTTGCAGGATTAGATCTTGGAGTTCTGCCGATAGGCGACTGGTCGATATGAATCACCTTGTCAAGATATTCAAGTCCCTCCATTGAGTCAAATTTTCCTGCTCGTGTTCGAGCATGATTTAGCCTTGCTGAAAGCTCCTTACTTATTATATCATTTACAAGCGAGGATTTTCCAGATCCCGATACTCCTGTGACACAGGTGAATGTTCCAAGTGGAATAGATACATCGATACTTTTAAGATTGTTTTCTCTGGCACCATGTACCGTAAGAAAATTTCCATTGCCCTCACGTCTAACCTTTGGCACAGGCACCTTAAGCTCACCCGAAAGATATTTGCCCGTCCAAGATCTATCACATTTCATAACATCCTCAATTGTACCTGCACAGACAATTTCACCACCATGAACGCCCGCTCCGGGTCCTACATCAACAATATAATCGGCGGCTCGCATGGTATCCTCGTCATGCTCAACAACAATAAGCGTGTTGCCTAAATCTCTCAATCGCTTTAGTGTAGCAATAAGCTTGTCATTGTCACGCTGATGCAAACCTATCGATGGCTCATCAAGGATATACAACACTCCCACAAGTGACGAGCCTATTTGTGTTGCTAGGCGTATTCGCTGGCTTTCACCGCCTGAAAGTGTTCCGCTTGAGCGTGCAAGAGTTAGGTATTCGAGTCCTACGCTTTTTAAAAAGCCTAAACGCTCCTTTATTTCCTTAATGATACGCTCACCTATGATTTTATCCCTAGTTGAAAGCTCTAAGTTATCAAAAAAGTCTAGCGCCTGTGTTACCGATAGTTCTGTTAATTCATGAATATTTAATCCTCCGACAGTTACAGCAAGGCTTTCCTTTTTTAGCCTATGTCCGTGGCAATCGGGACACGGATATTCACTCATATAGGATTCAAGCTCGGCTTTTGCAACCTCAGTGGCATTTTCCTTATTGTAGCGACGCTCCAAATTATTTATTATTCCCTCAAAGGGAGCATTAAAAATGTCGCCAAACCAGCCAACTCCCCTTCTTAGATTTAGCTTTTGACCTTGTGTGCCGTAAAGGAAAATATCAAGCTCATCCGGGTCAAGATCTTTAACAGGCGTATCAAGCGAAATACCGTATTGCTCGCTAATAGCTTGGTAATAGTTCATTGCAATTGAATCATCTGTAAGGGTATTCCATCCACTTGCTTTTATTGCGCCCTCACGAATAGAAAGGCTTTTGTCGGGGATTACAAGGTCGGGATCTACTTTTTTGAAGACTCCTAAGCCTGTACATGTAGGACACGCACCGAACGGATTGTTAAACGAGAAAACTCTCGGCTGAAGCTCTGGAAGAGATACTCCGTGCTCGGGGCAAGCGTAATTTGTTGAAAAAACCATTTCCTCGCCATCTATAACATCAACGACGATAAGTCCGCCGGTAAGCGAGTTTATAATCTCAATCGAATCGGTAAGACGACTTTTTATTCCGTCCTTTATTACAAGTCGGTCAACTACTATTTCGATTATATGCTTTTTGTTCTTGTCAAGCTTTATTTCCTCTGAAAGGTCATACACCTCGCCGTCTATTTTTACTCTTACATAGCCTGATTTACGAGCCTTATCAAGCTCACGCTTATGCTCTCCCTTTCTTCCCTGAACAATAGGCGCTAAAAGCTGAATTTTGGTGCGTTCAGGCAAGGACATAACCTTATCTACAATTTGATCTACAGTCTGCTGACGTATTTCACGCCCACAGATTGGGCAATGTGGCACACCTATTCTTGCGTATAGCAAGCGCAGATAGTCGTAAATCTCTGTAACGGTACCTACTGTGGAGCGTGGATTTTTAGATGTAGTCTTTTGATCTATTGATATAGCTGGTGAAAGCCCTTCGATAGAATCCACATCAGGCTTTTCCATCTGACCTAAAAATTGTCTTGCATAGGATGAGAGTGATTCCATATAGCGTCTTTGTCCATCTGCAAAAATCGTATCAAATGCAAGAGAGGACTTGCCTGATCCCGACAAGCCTGTCATGACAATAAGCTTGTCACGTGGAATTGTCACATCTACATTTTTAAGATTGTGTTCTCTTGCACCTTTAATTACTATTTTATTGTTTTGCATCTTCTTTCAAATTCCCTTTCATTAAAAGTTCTATAACTTCATCTTCTGTGTTAAATCCGTCATAATCTCCTGTGTAATTCACTGGATCACTCTGATATAAAATTCCCTTTTCTTCGTTTTTCACAATGCATTCAGCAAGACTATGTAAACCTATTATCTTTGCATATCTTACAAATGCAACAAGCCTCACTCCATGCTGTGAAACATCGTGCATATCTTTTTCGCAAGGGAAATCTTGACATTCCCAACATCCGCTTATTTTCTTATTATCACAGCACATACGCTGATAACAACAGCATCCAAGCTCGTCTTTTTTACTGAAATTACATCCCTTGCAATGACTCCTTTCACTGCACAGCTCACAGATCAGTCCGCAAGGCGCAATGCTTTTTTCAACCTTTTCGGTTTTGTCTGAAATCATCATGTACTCTTCATATTCCATTTTATCACCTGCTAGTTAGATTGCTTCGAACATACGTTTCAGAAATATTGTAACACAAAAATATTTGTTTGTCGGGATTTTATTTTTCGCCTTTTAGCTCTGCTATTTTATCTCTTAAGTAAGCCGCGTGCTCAAACTCTAAAAGTCTTGCTGCTTCCCTCATTTGACGTGACAGCTTATCTATAAGCTGCTGTGTTTCCGCCTTTGAAAGCTTAGATTTTTGACGAGAAGAATACTCAACTTCCTCTTTAGTCGAAATTTCAATTACATCACGTACATCCTTTACTATTGTCTTAGGGGTAATGCCATGCTCCTCGTTAAATTTCATCTGATATTCACGGCGACGATTTGTTTCTCTGATTGCACGCTCCATCGAGCCTGTGACCTCATCGGCGTACATGATTACTCTTCCCTCGCTGTTTCGTGCAGCTCTGCCTATAGTCTGTATAAGTGAGCTTTCTGACCTTAAGAAGCCTTCTTTGTCGGCATCTAAAATTGCGACAAGTGAAACCTCAGGAATATCCAGTCCTTCACGAAGTAGGTTAATTCCAACTAGCACATCAAACTCACCTAATCTAAGATCTCGAATGATTTCCATACGTTCAATGGTATCAATATCGTGATGCATATATCTCACTTTTATATCAAAGCCTTTAAGATATGCTGTCAAATCCTCCGCCATTTTCTTTGTAAGAGTTGTAACAAGAACACGCTCGCCTTTTTCTATACGAATATTTATCTCACTTAACAGATCTTCAATCTGTCCCTCGGTCGGACGAACATCAATCTCGGGATCTAAAAGTCCTGTAGGACGAATAAGCTGTTCAACCGTCTGTTTTGAGCGTTCCTTTTCTATAGGACCGGGAGTAGCCGAAACAAATACTGCTTGATTTATATGACTATAAAACTCATCAAAGGTGAGCGGACGGTTATCAAGTGCGCTGGGCAATCTAAATCCATACTCTATAAGCGTTTCCTTTCTTGCACGGTCACCTGCATACATTCCACGCACCTGCGGTAAGCTTACATGGCTTTCATCTACCATAAGCAAATAATCATCAGGTAAATGGTCAAGAAGTGTATACGGCACCGCCCCTTTAGGTCGGCGTGCAAGTACTCGTGAGTAATTCTCTATACCCGAACAGAAGCCTATTTCTTCAAGCATTTCCATATCGTAATTAGTGCGCTGCTCAATTCTTTGAGCCTCAACAAGCATATCCCTGCTTTTAAAGTATTTTATACGTTCATCAAGCTCAGCTCGTATATCCTCAATTGCGTCAAGCATCTTATCTCTGCCAACTATATAGTGTGAAGCAGGAAAAATTGCGGCATGATTAAGCCTGCACAAAACCTCGCCTGTTACAACGTTAATTTCACTAATACGGTCAATTTCATCTCCGAAAAACTCAACACGAAGAGCAGTATCAGTGTTAGCGGCGGGATATATTTCGACAATATCGCCGTGAACACGAAATTTATTTCTTGAAAAATCTATATCATTTCGCTCGTACTGTATTCCTACAAGCTTCGCTACAAGCTCTTCTCTGGAGATTTCCATTCCCGGACGGATTGATACAACCATCGATTTATACTCTTCAGGATCTCCAAGAGAATAGATACACGATACACTTGCAACAATTATAACATCACGTCGTTCTGCTATTGCGGAGGTGGCTGAATGACGCATTTTATCGATTTCATCATTCACTGAGCTGTCCTTTTCAATATATACATCCTTACTGGGAATATATGCCTCAGGCTGATAATAATCGTAATATGAAACAAAATACTCAACTGCATTGTTTGGAAAAAATTCCTTAAATTCAGAGCAAAGCTGAGCTGCCAAAATCTTATTATGAGCAAGCACAAGTGTTGGACGATTAACCTTAGCGATGACATTTGCCATTGTAAAGGTCTTACCTGAACCGGTAACTCCGAGCAGAGTTTGCTCCTTCATACCGCTGTTTATCCCTTCGACAAGCTTTTCTATAGCCTGCGGTTGGTCGCCGGCGGGCTTGTAATCAGATACCAGCTCGAAATGATCCATTGTATACACCTCCCATATAAAACATATGTTCTAATTATACAATAATTCTTTAGAAATGTCAATAGCTTTTTTCACAAAAAACTGTTACAATAATTTTAAAATAGCGATTTAAATCGGAGAGCTGTATACAAATCGATATTTCTTTATTATAACAGGAGAAAAATAATGAGAGAATTTGTAATTGGCAAAAATGATGCAGGTCAACGCGCGGATAAGTTTTTATCAAAGGCTTGTCCGCTTCTTCCTAAAAGCATGATGTATAAGTACATTCGAAAGAAAAGAATAAAATGCAATGGTAAACGACTTGAGATAAGCCAAAGGCTTAACGAGGGTGATGTCATTTCACTTTATATAAACGATGAGTTTTTTGCACAGAATAGTGATGAAAATGCTTTTCTTGCCGCTCCTGAAAGAATAAATGTGATTTATGAGGATGAAAATATAATTATTGTCGATAAGCCATGCGGTCTAGTCGTGCATGAGGATGAAAGCGGGACTCCTGATACTCTTATAAATCGCATATTGCATTATCTTTATAATAAAGGCGAATACAATCCTTCAAGAGAGCTTAGCTTTACTCCTTCACTTTGCAATAGAATAGACAGAAACACCCAGGGGCTTGTCGTTTGTGCAAAAACTGCACAGTCGCTTAGGATTCTTAACCAAAAAATCAAGGACAGAGAAATTCACAAGGAATATCTTTGTATAGCTATTGGAATACCCAATAAAACAGGGGCTAGATTAACAGCATATCATAGTCGTGATGAAAAGACAAAAAAAGTTAGAGTGTGGGATGAGAAAAACGACTTTAACAAAACCATGATTACAGAATATGAGGTGTTAGCAGAGGATAAAGCAAGAAACCTTGCCTTGCTTAAAGTAAATCTTGTGACGGGGCGTACACATCAAATTCGTGCACATTTAGCGCATGAAGGCTATCCTCTACTAGGAGACGGCAAGTATGGAATAAATGCCATCAACCGTACGTATAATGTAAAAACCCAAGCGCTTTGCGCATACAAGCTAACATTTGATTTTTCAACAGACGCCGGAGAGCTTCAATACCTTAATCACAAAAGCTTTAATACCGACAATGCATGGTTTGTAAAAGAATTTTTTCCAAGCATTTATCAATTCTGAAAAGGTTGAATTGTAAACATCATTTTAATAAAATATTTATTTTTTGTCGAATTGCACAACTTTTCTAAAAGTTTGGTGATAATCTTTTCAAATCAGTCAAAAAAGCTTGCAATGTGGGCTAAAATGTGCTATAATAGTATTGCTTTTTTAAAGAGCTAGTACAAGACTTAAAAAAAGCTATGAAAAAATGGAGGAATACGCATATGATTGGCGATTTACATTGTCACACAACGCTGTCAGACGGCTCTCTCGGAATTGAAGAGGTAATATTGCAAGCAAAGAGAATGAACCTTGACTATCTTGCAATTACAGACCATGATACTCTTTCGTCCTCAAATCGTGCCCACATCCTAGGAGAACGTTATGGGGTAAATATTATACCGGCAGTAGAGCTATCTGCTTGGGACAAAAAAAGAAATGAAAAGGTGCATATTTTATGCTACGCACCTCAGAAGCCTGATAGACTTGAAGGTCTATGCTTAAAATCCTGCTCAATAAGAACTGAATGTGCTAAGGATATGATAAACAAGGTCATGGAACGCTATCCGATTCCTCCTGATGCAGTAAGAATGTACACCAAGGGCTCAAAAAGTATATTTAAGCAGCACATTATGCGCGCGCTTTGCAACTACGGCTATGCTACCGAGCTTTACGGAGAGATTAACAACCGACTATTTTCATATCCAAACGGCGAATGCCTTGTTACCAGAGAATATCCAGATGTAAACTTTGTGCTTGATTTGATTCACTCATCTAAGGGCGTGGCTGTCATGGCTCATCCGTATCTTTTTGATGGAGGAAACAGCGAGCTGCTAGACGAACTGATAGAGGCAAATAAGCTAGATGGAATTGAAGTTTTTCACTACTCTGCAACTGACGAGCAGCAGGAATATCTGCTTGAAAAATGTGAGGAGCATGGACTTGTTGCTACAGGCGGCTCAGATTTTCACGGACTATATAATAGTGTACCTACCTTTATCGGAAGCTGCTACACAGACGAGGGCAATATGAAAAAGCTTCTTGATTTGATCTCGCAAAATAAACAAAAGGCAAAAAAGCACACAATTGATACTACTACGTGATAATTAATTGTGATAGAAAGGAAGTAAGTCTTTATGGGAAAAATATCATACATTCCTAAGGGTGTATGCTCACGTCAAATTGACGTTGAGGTAGAGGATGGAATTGTAAAATACGTAAAATTCACAGGCGGATGCAATGGAAACACACAAGGAGTTGCAAAGCTTGCCACAGGTATGAAAGCCGAGGATGTTATACGCTTGCTAAAAGGCACAAACTGCAATGGAAGAGGTACATCATGTCCTGATCAGCTATCCCGTGCAATTGAGCTTGCTATGGCGGAGGATTAAGCCATTAAATAAGCCTGTCACACCTAGATTGTGGCAGGCTTTTATTATGCATATCAACGCTCTTTTCCATCAAAATACTCAAGCGGGACATTTTCAAAGATGATAGAGCCTGAAAAATCCTCTGCTGCTTTTATAAGCTCCTCAGAATTCGCTGTCCATGAAATAAAATGTGCATCAATATCCACAGCTGCAAATGCTGCGTCTATAGAAACTGAACGCAAATCCCACGCTAGGTATTGAGGCTTAGAAATAGTCTTCCACACAGACCTTGCAGATGCAAGCTTGCGTAGAAATTCCTTTTCACCTTTGTATGTCGAGACAAGCTGTCCTCGTACTATTTCAGGATTAACGGCTCTGAGCTTTTTTAATGATATCGGGTCAAAGCTCTGAACAGCAAAATCGCCGGTATATTTACTTAACAAAAATGCTAAACGCTTTTGCGCATCTACTACCTCAGGACAGGATTTAAGCTCAATAAAAAGCATTACTCGACCGTTTACGAGCTTTAGCACTTCGGATAAAAGCGGAATATGCTCGCAGGTATCTAAAAGCCTTAAATGCTTAAGGTCTGCGTAGCTTGTCTTAAATATATCAATGCTTTCACCACACATACGCTTGGTATTTGAATCATGAAATACTACCATGCGTCTGTCTGCTGTAAAACAAACATCAAGCTCTATTGCAAATCCTAAATCTGCTGCTCGCTCAAATGCAGCAAGCGAATTTTCGGGAATATTATCATCATGCAAGCCACGATGAGCTATATATCTTGGAAACTCCATGAATCTCACTCTCCTTGATTATGAGTATACAACTTTTCGTGAGATTTGTCAACAGCTTTTCATCATACATCATAAATTCCGGCTAGATTCAAAGTCTTTTATGTACAATGTTTTTGCTAAATCATTCATTTTGAAGTCTACTTATTTACTATTTGCCGTTTTTATAATCATACTCCACCAGCTCATCATTATCCATATTGTAGTATATAACATCTCCGGTCAGAGCATTTAAATAGGCGGTTGTATAGTTGAGGTAAAGACCATTCATATAACCGCCTTCATTTGTTTTTAGCGTAAAGCTCCACATTGGCTCATAGGTGTAGTATTCACCATAATCATCTGATTTGACAAGACAGCAATATTTTAACTCACATTCGCTTATATTATATCCTACATTCGGCGCTAATGTATCGGCAAGAAGCTCCTCAGCTTCAGAAAGAGGTATTATCTTTTTTATCTCTTTTACATCCTCCTGCTTGTAGTAGCATCTATTTTCAAGCTTACGAATATAATCCTTACTGCTCAGAATAACCTCAAAAAAGGATTCATGCATATATGAACCGTCCACGTTGGTAAATCCACAATCATCAACCTCAACGCCATCAATAAGGTGAACATAATGCAAAACATATTCGTAATCATTAAAATCATCATTCTTAGTGACCAAAATATCAGAAAGCTTTAGCTCCTCACCATCATTAAAAAAGCTCATTAGATTCTCGTCAATGTAGCTTTGTACATAATTAACCGCATCCTCAATCTTATATTCTTCACCGTCGACCTTATAAGACAATCCGCTCAAATCATCATCTGGGTCTATGATTTTTTCTATAATAATGCTATTATAATCAATACTGTTTCCTGAAGATCTTGACACTGTAAAGGTTCCGTTATTGTAGTAGCTAGCTGAAAAATGACCATCCTCATATTCGCCGCTGTATGTAGCCTCAGAGTCTTGAATATATTCACGCATGCTGTCATCAACATCAACACCTGTAAAAATCTTTACAAGCTCCTTACACCTTTCATACTCCTCATCTCCGACAGCATCGGCAGCTCCTTTATATGACTCAAAGGTACAAACGTTTTGTATGTTAGTATTTTTAACATTACAGTCAAAGGTTATATTACTATGCTCAGAAAATTTATAGTCCTTCAGCTCTTGCGACACCTCATTAATTGGAAGCTTTTCTGAATTATTCTGATTGATAACGAATCTATAAACGACTAATAAACCGACGACAACTACGACTACCGCTAAAGCTGAAATTAGAATAGCTTTTGCTCTTTTGTTCATGGATTTATACCCCCCCCCAAAAAAAAAAAAATTATGATCCTTTTGAAAAAATACAATCAGTCCATTGGAATCACCACGCTTGTTTTGAATTAATGATTATCCTCATCTATTTTTAATTATAACGCTTTGTTATTTTAAAGTCAAGTAAAATCAAGTCTTTTTTTCAATTTTTGTATACTTTCACAAAAAAATATATATCACATTGTGAAAACTCACTAAATTAAAGCTTAATGCTAAAAGCGTCGATTTGTAAAAATACTATTTTAGTTAACTTTGTATACGTACATAAAAAATCAAGAGAAGAACAGCTAACTGCTCTCCTCTTATGGAATCATAATCATTAAATATCCTATTCAAATAAGCTACCCGCAGTATCCTTATAATACTCCGCTTGAGCCGCCCACATGGCGGAATATACTCCCTCTGTATTAAGCAGATTTTCATGCGTATCACGCTGAACTATCTGTCCGTTATCAAGCACCGTTATATCGTCACAGAATTTACATGAGGACAGCCTGTGAGAGATGTAAATTGCTGTGCGTGTGCCGACAATGGTGGAGAATTTTGTGTAAATCTCGTTTTCTGAAATCGGGTCAAGTGCCGCAGTAGGCTCGTCTAGTACTACAAAAGGCGCGCCCTTATAAATAGCCCTCGCAAGACAAATCTTTTGTGCCTCTCCTCCAGAAATTTCAACTCCGTTTTCGTCAAAATCCTTGTAAAGAAAGGTATCAAGCTTGTTTGGAATACTGTCCAATAAATCGGACAGTCCGCTTTTTCTAAGACACTCCTCAGCACGCTCTTTATCTACATCAAATGATGCCGCAACGTTTTCACCCAGCGAAAATGAAAGAAGTCCCGAATCCTGAAACACTACCGAAAATAACGCCATATACTCATCATAGCTGTACTTGCGAATGTCAATACCATTGAGTGTGATTTCACCCTCAGAGGGGTCATACAAGCGGCATAATAGCTTTACGAGCGTTGATTTTCCACTGCCGTTTCTGCCGACAAGCGCCATTTTCTCGCCAATTCGCCATTTTAGATTTATATCCCTAAGAACATATTTATCGCTGCCGGGGTATTTAAAATATACATGTTTAAACTCAAATTCGTACTCGTTATCGTCACGCTTTTCCGTTGGAATTTTACCCTTGTACTTTTGATCTGCAATATCAAGAAAATCAAAGTACTGCTTACAAAACGGTGGTGAAAGCATTAGCATTCCGTAAGCGTTTGATGCTTCAGTTACTCCCTCCGAAATTTTTGTAAAGTACAGAACAAAAGCTATTACCTCACCCACAGAAATCATTCCCGACATTGCCCGAAGAGCCGCAAAGCCAAAAACGGTTATTTTGCTCAGTATATTTAAAATCACGCAGGGCACATCATTTCTAAGCTTGTTTTTGTAGCCTTTCAACCAAGCCTTATTTATCAGGCTTGCATTTTTATTGTAATCGTCAAAAATAAGCTCCTGTTCGCTGTAAATTCGTATATCCTTTCCATTTCGGTAATTACCAAAGACATAATCCTCATAATAGGTCATCGCTCGATTAGCTGAAATAACACTTTCGTCATTGTCTATATTCTCAAAGTATTTTATGCTTTTGTTTGTAAAAAAAGCTCTTGCAATTTCAAAAAGAATTACCAATACAACAGCTGCGATAAAGCCCCAAGGCGAGCAAATAAAGCCTAGAAATCCTCCTGATTTTACAGATTTGCGAAAGGTCATCGACAGGATAAGTATCGCACCAATCACAACGCAAAAAATTCCGGATATAAGATTAGTCATGTTATTACATACAGATGATAAGCCTGTTCTGTCATTTCTAATCTGATTTTTTGCACGACCATAATCGTTTTGTGTACCCGTATCCTCAAGATGAACATAATCCATATCAAGAACCTTTTCCCAAAGCTTCTTTTGCGCCTTTTTCTCAAATTCAAAAACACGTGTATTATTTTTGTCGTATATAAGGTATTTAGTCACCCACAAAATTAAATAGCACCCTACGACAAAAATTGCATAGCTTAAAACCGTCTTTACATCGTCACCGTTTGCAACAGCGTCTACCACCAGTGAGGTTACAAAAATCGAGATGATTTCAGTAAGAAGATCGCATATTTTCACGATAAAATAACCAGGCATTAGCCATCCCTGCAAGCAATTTACCTCGTGAATTGAACGCTTGATAATCTGCCATTTTTGCTTATTCGTCAAAATCCTCACCCTCCTTTTGTTTGTAGTAGGAGCTTTGAAGCTCAAACAGCTGCGCATATTTTCCGCCCTGCTTCATTAGCGCTTCGTGACTGCCCTCCTCGGCAATTTTTCCGTTTTCAATCAAAATTATTCTGTCACAAAAGCGAGTAGATGCAAGTCTATGCGAAATGAAAACACTTGATTTTCCCTTTGAAAACTCTGCATAATTTAAGTACATCTCCTGTTCTGAAATTGGATCCAGTGCCGCAGTTGGCTCGTCTAAAAGCAAAACTGATGCATCCTTATAGAGTGCCTTAGAAAGGGCTAACTTTTGCGATTGTCCTCCCGAAAGCTCCGTTGCATTATCGTATATGCTTTTTACAAGACGAGTATTAACTCCCTGCGTCAGACCTTTAACGTCATCAAAAAATCCTGCGCTCTTTAAACAGCGGTCAACTTTTTTGTAATCGGTATTTTCATCCGTCTGTGCAGAAATATTTTGAGCAATGCTCACCGGCAGGCGAGAAATATCCTGAAAAACCGCAGAAAACAGATTAAAATACTCCTCACGGTTATACTCGTTTGCCGTCTTGCCGTTTACTTTAATTTCACCCGATGTAGGATTGTAAAGACCGCACATAAGCATTATAAGCGTGGTTTTTCCAGCGCCGTTAAGTCCTACAAGCGCTAGCCTTTCTCCCTTATGAAGTGTAAAGGATATATTATCAATTGTCGGCTTATCCGCACCATTATAGCAGTAGCTTACGTTTTTAAACTCAATTTCAATTTCGCCCGATGGTATCAAAGCTCCCTCGCCTCGGTTTGTATGCTCCTCCATACCGATGTAATCACGGGAATAACCGACATTTTCCGACAACCACTTAAAGCCTGAATATGAATTTAAAAGATTGAAAACCCCATCACTTACAACCAAAATCGACTCAAAATACAGCACAAAGCTTCCGGCTGAAATGCTTCCCTTAACTGTAGCAATAATCACGTAAGCATATGATGCCATATACATTGCCGCTTGAATAATAGCGCTTAACACATTATGCTTTACGCTCCATGAGTCCTCTGCCTTGTGCCAGTACAGACGCTTTTTAAAGCTGTCTTCAAATCTTTGGCAAATCCAGCCCTTCATGCCGTAAATTCTAACATCCTTAGCCATTGAAAAGCTGCTTGCTGCTGACTGTACATAGTTAAGCTCACGATCAAATCGCTGCCAGTTGCCAATGTTTTTCCATGTCCATCTGTTTTTTCTAACATCAATGTAAAACTCTGTCATAGTCGGCAGTACAATAATCGCAACAATAATCGGATTAAGCATTGACAAAATTGCACTAAAGGTGAGTATGTTTAACGCCGCTGAAATAAAATTTCTCATTGTATTGATAGTCTGAGTCACAATGTAATCTGAGCCTGTTTTCGCCTTATTAAGTGCATCACTGTTTGCCGCACTTTCATTGTTTTCATAGTCGGTGTTCATACTCTTCCAAAAAACCTTGTTCTTCATGTAACAAAGAAGCTTGAAATTTCCATAATAGAGTCTGTAATCCTTAGAATCATTGCCGATAATATCCGCAAGCCTTTCGAGTACAATCAGCACACCGCAAATAATAGCAAGCCTGAGTCTGTCGGACGTTCCAAGTGCAAGATCTACAACATATTTTTCAGTAAGCGTTGCGCAAAGCAACATAACACAGTATGCAACAATTTCGATTATCAAGCAAACGAGCATTATTGGTGAGCATTTTAAAAGCTCACGCAGTATATAAATGAAATTTTCCCGAACGGTGTAGTTAGGCTTAGCTGTGTCTTTTTTCCTTCTCATGTTATCACCTCCTGCATTTATTCTAGCATAAAAATCGACCGCCGTGTTGATTTTTGCACGAACGGTCGAAATACGTCATGAATGGTAGGATTACTGTAACGGAAGCATTAGCTCTGTGGCAAAAACTCCCTCTTCATTCTGTCTATTGACATAACCACCATATTTCTTTGCAACTCTGTCTATGCGAAACAGTCCGTAGCCATGCTCACCCTCTTTTGTCGATAGATATTTGCCGCCATGCTTTTTTACCTCACCGGCAGAATTTTGTACGGAAATATAAAGCTGTCCTTTAAGCTGACCTATATATACTCTCATAAAACGCTCATTTTCGGATAATTTGGTGCAAGCCTCAATCGCATTATCAAGAAGATTTCCCATAACTGCACAAAGCTCCACATCAGAAAGAGGCAGGTTTTCGGGAAAATTCGCCTTTACGCTAAGTAAAATATTAAGCCTTTGAGCAGACGAAAGCTTAGTATTTAAAATTGCATCTGCCATTACATTTCCTGTCTTAACAACAGTATCAACGGTGTCTAAATCCTCCGCAAGCTCAGAAAGATAGCTATCGAGCTTGTCATAATTCTTCTCGGCAAGCTGAATTTTCATATTTTGAATGTGGTTGCGGTAATCGTGCCGCCAGCCACGCACCTGCTTGTACATATTCTGAATTTCACGTACCTGCTTTTCAATAAGCTCACTTTGAAAGCGTTCTATGCGACGATCTATCATATTGAATACTGTTTTTCTAAAAAACAAGACCAAACCTACAATAGCTGCGACAGAAGCTATAAAAACCAAAATTGTAATTATTATTTTCACGTTTTACCCCTTGTGTAATACTCGATAAATCTTTGGTTCACATCGCCAAAATGCCGCCTTGATAGAGGAATTTTCTCACCGCTGTCAAGAAAAATTTCCGTCTTGCCGATGCTTTTGACATACCGCAAATTCACAAGGTATGAGCGGTGACAGCATACAAATAATCCCATTTTTTCAAATGAACCGATATTCATTTTGCTCTTGATCACTGTTCCATCAAAGAGATGAACCGCTGTATTTCTGCCGAACGCTTCAATGTAAGTAATGCTTTGTACACTAATGTGCATGGTTTTGTCATCACTGGTTATCAAAATCTCATCCGACTGATTATGGCGAATTACATATTTATCAAGGACTGAAAAAAGCTTGTTTTCATCAATCGGCTTTAGCAGATAGTGTAGTGCATCAACATCATAACCCTCACAAATGTAATCGCTGTAGCCTGTTATAAAAACAATTGGCAGCATATCACCGCTGTCACGCAGCTTATGAGCAAGCTCCATCCCGCTTATGCTTTTCATTTCTATATCAAGTAAAAGCAGGTCGCACGGCTCGTTTGGGTATTTAAAAAGAAACTCCTCAGCACTTTCGTATTCTGTGAATGCTACATCAAATAGCTTATCAGAAGACCAGCTTGTAATAAGCTTGCGAAGAAATTCTATCTGCTCAGCCTCATCATCGCACAGCGCAATTCGCATAATTCTCACCATCCGTTCTACAGTCTATTGAAAATTATAACTCTTTATTGTTCGTTTGTCAAGCTTTTAGCTTGTCATTTGCTGCTATATCTCTAAAAGCCATGTTCCATAATTTACCTTTTGTTAAGGAATCTTAAGCTAGTAGCTTTATAATCAGTAATTCATTTTAATATTTCAAAAATATGATGCAAAAAAATTCACATTAGAGGTATAATATTTTGAGTGTAAAATCCTTGAAATGCTTGACAAACAAGCTTAAATGGTGTAAAATATTGATAAGGAAGGTATATTAGAAAAAAGTTCAATAATTTTTTCATGATTATTGATTATGATCCCATATTTAGGAAGGGAGTGAGTGAAATTGAAGATTGATGATGCCGTTAAGCGTGAAACTAAATACATTGCCATCGGAAGCGTAATACTAAGTGTGCTTATGGAAAGCATTTTTCTTATTGCGCATCACTGGAGCTACACAGTTATACTTGGTAACTTGCTTGGAATTATCGCAGCTGTCGGCAACTTCTTTTTAATGGGCTTAACGGTGCAGTCTGCCGTAGGTCTTGAACAAAAGGATGCTTCTGCAAAGATGAAAGCATCTCAAACTCTTCGTATGTTTATGCTTTTTGCCATTGCCATACTTGGTGTACTTGCGCCCTGTTTTAATATTTTGGCTGTTTTAATATCACTTTTCTTCCCACGCATTGTAATAATGTGTAGGAGTTTTTTCTTGAATAAAGAGGAAGGTAAGAAAGAAAATGATGGAGGTGAAAATGTTGAATGAAAAACGGAAATTCTTGGTGATTGATGTCCTGCTCATTGCAATGATGGTTGTTCCACTTGTATTTGCAATGGTGCTAAAGGTGCTGACTACTCCTGAATCTGACGGTGTAAACATTACAGGCGCACTAATCTATTTTACAATAGATATGCCGTTTAATACTAGTCTGCCGATTACAGAAACTCAGGTAAATTCATGGCTTGTTATAATATCGATTACGGGACTTTGCCTATATCTTACGCACGGAATAAAGGAAAAAGCCGATACTAAGCGTCAGCTTGCAGCAGAGTGGATTGTCGAAAAATGTGATGGGCTGGTAGGAGAAAACATGGACAAGTTCTTCTCAAACTTTGCGCCATTTATTGCGGCGGTTTTAGGGCTGTCGGCATTCTCAAGCCTTATGTCACTGCTTGGACTGTTTGCACCAACATCTGACATCAACACTACAGCAGGCTGGGCGATACTGGTATTTATCCTTATCACCTACTACAAATTCAAATGCGGACTGCCACATTACCTCAAGAGCTTTGGCGAACCGGTAAAGCTTTTAGCACCGATTAACATCATAAGCGAATTTGCAACGCCGGTATCTATGGCATTTCGTCACTACGGAAACGTGCTTTCAGGCTCGGTAATATCGGTTCTTGTGGCTGCGGGACTTCAAGGACTATCATCTATGATTTTGGGCAAAATCCCCGGATTTTTGGGAGACTTCCCGCTTCTACAAATAGGCATTCCTGCAGTGCTGTCAATCTATTTTGATGTATTTAGCGGATGCTTACAGGCATATATCTTTGCTATGCTTACAATGATGTATGTATCAGACGGATTTCCCGCCGAGGATTACGAAAAAAGAAGGAATAAGCAGCGTAAAGCTGCATGATTTAGAAAAAATAGGAGGTTATTCTTATGTTGGAATTAGCAATTGGAATTATTTTAGGTGCATGCGCATTAGGCGCAGGTGTAGCAATGATTGCAGGTATTGGACCTGGAATCGGTGAGGGCTCCGCAGTAGCAAGTGCCTGCGAGGCAATCGGACGTCAGCCTGAATGCAGAGGAAGCGTTACTAGCACAATGCTTATGGGTTGTGCAGTTGCAGAAACAACAGGTCTTTATGCACTGGTTATTGCGATATTGCTCATATTCGTTGCACCTAACAGACTTGTAGATATTCTTCTTACAGCTGTAGCATAAGCATCGGAGAAGTATTATGCAATCATTAGATGTAATAAGCATAAACCTGTGGCAGATTATAATTTCCCTGCTAAACCTTGTAATACTGTTTCTTATAATAAAAAAGCTGCTGTTTAAGCCGGTTAAGAAGGTTCTTGCACAGCGTCAATCAACAATTGATGAGCAGTATTCAGCCGCTAAGGAGGCTGAGGGTAAGGCAAATGCAGACAAGCAAAGCTGGGAAGAAAAAATGCTTAACGCACAATCCGAGGCAGACGAGATTGTTAAGTCAGCTTCTGCACAGGCACAGATTAGAGGCGACAGGATTATTTCAGACGCCAAAGAAAAGGCGGACATGATAATAAGACAAGCCGAGGTTTCTGCCGAGCTCGAACGCAAAAAGAGCGATGACAAAATCAAGCAGGAAATTGTCGATGTGTCGGCTATGCTGTCTGAAAAAATGCTTGGTCGTGAGCTTAACCGTGAGGATCACCGTGAGATGATTGATTCGTTCATTGAGGAGCTGAGTGAAGACAATGATGAGTAAGGAATATGCTATCGCTCTGTTTTCACTTGCAAAGGAAAACGACTGCGAAGTACAGTACAAACAGGGTCTTGACCTAATAGCTGAGGTTTTTGAACAAAATCCTGAGTATGTTGAATTTTTGGCATCCCCAGGAGTAGAAAAGAAGCAACGCCTTGATGCTATAAAAGAAGCATTTTCAGAAAGCGTTCCCGAACAGGTTGTTTCGTTTTTACAAATATTGTGTGAAAAAAACGTCATTCGCAGCTTTAAAGCCTGTGCCGACGAATACGAAAAGCTTTATGAATTTTCACAGAAAATCATTACAGCTAAAGTAACAAGCGCAGTAGAGCTTACCGATGCGGAAAAGGAAAAAATCAGGCTTGGTCTTGAAAAAAAGACCGGCAAAACTGTTATGCTTGAATGTAAGGTTGATAAATCGCTTATCGGTGGTGTGATGGTTGATATGGATGGCACTATTTTAGACGGCAGCCTGCATCGCAAGCTGCAAGATGTAAAGGAAGTGATTGGCAAATGAGCAGCAGCCCTGAAGAGATAAGTAAAATCATAAAGGAACAGATAAAAAACTATAACTCGCAAATCGAAATGCGTCAGACAGGAAGAGTTGTCCTAGTCGGCGATGGAATTGCAAGAGTATACGGACTAAAGGATTGTATGGCAAATGAGCTTCTTCGCTTTGAAGATGGAAGCTTTGGCTTGGCTCAAAATCTTGAAGAGGAAACTGTTTCAGTTGCAATTTTGTCAACGGAGTATGATATAAGAGAGGGCTCACAGGTTGAGCTTACAGGTGAAGTACTCTCGGTACCCGTTGGAGATGCGCTATTTGGAAGAATTGTTGATGCACTCGGAAATCCTATAGATGGAAAGGGTGCAGTAGACTGTACAGATCGTAAGCCAATTGAAAGTGAGGCTCCTGGAATAATCGAGCGTCAAAGTGTTTGCGTGCCGCTACAGACAGGAATTAAGGCTATAGACAGTATGATTCCAATAGGACGTGGACAGCGTGAGCTTTTAATCGGTGACCGTCAGACGGGTAAAACCGAAATTGCAATTGACACAATTATAAATCAGAAAAATACCGATGTGCTTTGCATATATGTTGCTATCGGACAAAAAAGCACATCAGTCGCACAGCTTGCACATGAGCTTGAAAATGCAGGAGCGATGGAGTACACTATTATTGTTTCTGCATCTGCTTCCGATTCGGCACCATTGCAATACGTAGCACCATATGCAGGATGCGCTATGGCGGAGTATTTTCGTGAGCAGGGTAAGGACGTGCTTATTATCTATGATGATTTGTCAAAACACGCAGTAGCTTACCGTGCGCTTTCGCTGCTTATTCGCCGTCCGCCTGGACGTGAAGCCTTCCCAGGAGACGTATTCTATCTTCACTCAAGACTGCTTGAGAGAGCAGCCTGTGTATCTAAGGAATACGGCGGAGGCTCAATAACCGCTCTGCCGATAATTGAAACTCAAGCAGGCGATGTTTCGGCATATATTCCGACAAATGTAATATCCATCACTGATGGACAGCTATTCCTTGAAACTGAGCTTTTCCATGCGGGTATTATGCCAGCTATAAACCCCGGTATCTCAGTAAGCCGTGTTGGTGGATCTGCACAGCTTAAGGCTATGAAAAAGGTTTCTGGTGAGCTTAAGCTGTTGTACTCACAATACCGTGAGCTTCAGTCGTTTGCACAGTTTGGAAGTGACCTTGATGCGGATACTAAGGCAAGACTTGCACTTGGTGAGAGAATTGTTGAGGTGCTCAAGCAGGATCGTAACTCCCCTGTTCGTCCGGGATGTCAGGTTGCAATTGTTTACGCAGTTGTAAATGGATACCTGAATGACGTAGAGGTTAGCAGGGTAAAGGATTATGAAACTGCACTTTATGAGCTGCTTGAGAATAACTACGTTCCGCTTTTAGAGCGCTTTGAAAACAACTTCTACGAGGAGGAAGATATAGCTGAGCTCAAAAAAGCTCTTGATGAGATGCAGAGGGCGGTTATATGAGTGCAGACACAAAAAAGCTAAAAACTCGCATAAAAAGCGTAGACTCAACACTTCACCTGACAAAAGCGATGGGACTTGTCGCATCCTCAAAAATCAGACGTGCGAGCTTAAATATGTATAAAAGCCGTGAATATGCGAAATCACTTGAAAAAATCACTCAAACTCTAACAGCTTGTCCTGAGTGTTCTAAGAGTCCATATATGCAGGTTCGTGATACCGACAGACTCCGCCTAATAGTAATAGCAGGCGACAGAGGTCTTGCAGGGGGATATAACGTCAATGTGTTTAGGCTTGCAGCTGAGCTTGAAGCCCAAAGGATTTACCCCATAGGTAAAAAGGCTTGCGAACGCTATGGCAGTGATGAGATTATACTTGCAGAAAAATTCGGAGTTAAGGATTCAGTTGAACTTTCAAAGAAGCTTTGTGAAGACTTTTACAATGGTGAATACGATAAGCTGGGAATTATATGCACAAAGTATGTATCTATTATGACCCAAGAAGCACAGCTCAAGCTGATCCTGCCTCTTGAAAAAAGCGATGCTAAATCTACCGGTATTTTATTTGAGCCTGACGAAACAACAATGCTCAACAATGTCATTTTAGAGTATGTTTCGGGAATGATTATAGCAGCTGTTCGTGAGAGCTTTGCAAGCGAAATCGCTGCAAGAAGATGTGCTATGGACTCGGCAGAGAAGAACGCATCTCAGATGATTGAGGATTTACAGCTTGAGTATAACCGTGCAAGACAGGGTGCTATTACTCAAGAAATCACTGAAATTGTCGCAGGCAGCGGCGATTAAGGGAGGTATTTAAATTCATGTCAAAAGTAGCAAAAGGCAGCGTTGTGCAGGTCATGGGACCTGTAGTAGACGTTCGCTTTCAAGAAGGCAGCTTACCTGCCATATACAATGCGCTTACTATGCAAAACGGTGATAAAACTCTTACCGTTGAGGTAGCACAGCATATAGGTGATAACGTGGCTCGAACCATTGCTATGTCATCAACCGATGGACTTAAGCGTGGCACCGAGGTTACAGATACCGGGGATTCAATAAGCGTACCTGTAGGACGTGAAACTCTCGGAAGAATTTTTAACGTACTTGGCGAAACAGTTGATAATCAGCCTGATGTTCAAACAGATCAGCGTATGAGCATTCATCGCCCTGCGCCTGAATACAGCGAGCTTTCATCATCAACAGATGTGCTCGTCACAGGAATCAAGGTAATTGACCTAATTTGTCCTTACCTAAAGGGTGGTAAGATTGGTCTGTTCGGTGGTGCAGGTGTTGGTAAAACGGTTCTTATTATGGAGCTTATTAACAACGTTGCAAAGGAGCATGGCGGATTATCGGTATTTACCGGTGTTGGTGAGCGTACACGTGAGGGTAATGACCTATACAACGAAATGAAGGAATCAGGAGTTTTGGGCAACACTACACTTGTCTACGGACAAATGAACGAGCCTCCCGGTGCAAGAATGAGAGTAGGTCTTTCGGGACTTACAATGGCGGAGTATTTTCGTGATGTCGAAGGACAGGACGTACTTCTTTTTATCGACAACATCTTTCGCTTTACACAGGCGGGTTCTGAGGTTTCAGCTCTGCTCGGAAGAATGCCTTCGGCGGTAGGCTATCAGCCGACACTTGCAAACGAGATGGGTACTCTTCAAGAGCGCATCACTTCAACTAAGAAAGGCTCAATCACATCAATTCAGGCGGTTTATGTTCCTGCTGACGATATGACCGACCCTGCTCCTGCAACTACATTTGCACACCTTGATGCAACTACAGTTTTGTCGAGAGATATTGCATCTCAAGGCATCTATCCTGCTGTAGATCCACTTGAATCTACAAGCCGCATACTATCGCCTGAAATTGTGGGTAAGGAACACTATGAGGTTGCTCGTGAGGTTCAGCGTATTTTACAGCGTTATCAGGAGCTTATGGATATCATCGCAATTATGGGTATGGATGAGCTTTCTGACGAGGATAAACTGCTCGTACAGCGTGCAAGAAAGATTCAGCGCTTCTTGTCGCAGCCCTTCCATGTTTCTGAAAAATTCAACGGCATTCCCGGTGTTTATGTACCTGTTTCGGAAACAATTCGCGGATTTAAGGAGATAATTGAAGGCAAGCATGACGATCTTCCTGAGTCAGCATTTCTGTTTGTTGGAACGATTGACGAAGCAGTCGAAAAGGCTAAGAAGGTGTCGTCGTGAGTGTATTTTCATTAACCATAACCTCACCTGATGGCGAGCTATTTAACAGCGATGTTGAAAAAATCTCGGTGAGAGGCTCTGAAGGTGATTTAGCAGTTATGGCAGGGCACATACCATTTATGACAAGCGTCAAGCCGTGTGACTTTCATATAGATCTTGAGGACGGCACGATTAAGCGAGGTCATACAACCGGAGGAGTGCTTACCGTTTCAAGCGAGTCGGTGATTTTTCTAACATCTCTAGTTGATTGGGAATAGTAAAAAAGGCAATACCGAAAATTGGTATTGCCTTTAATTATGCTCGTTTTTTGATTGAGCTATGTCTTATTACCTGCAAACTGCGTCTGATAAAGATTGTAGTATACACCCTTCTTTTTTATAAGCTCGTCATGATTTCCTGACTCAGCTACTACGCCGTCATTTATGACTACTATCTTGTCTGCGTCACGTATAGTTGATAGGCGGTGTGCAATTATAAGCGATGTGCGGTTTTTCATAAGCGAAACCATTGCCGACTGAATATGCATTTCTGTTCTGGTGTCTACGCTTGATGTTGCCTCATCAAGTATAAGTATTTTGGGATCTGCAAGCACAGCTCTTGCAATTGAGAGTAGCTGCCGCTGACCCTGAGACAGATTTGAACCTCCCTCAGAAAGCTCGGTATCATAGCCATTTGGCAAGCGTTCAATAAACTCATCTGCATTCGCATGAGCCGCTGCACGCTTGATTTGCTCACGATTTGCATCCTCTTTGCCGTACTTAATGTTGTCCTCAACTGTGCCTGAGAAAAGAACAGTATCCTGCAAAACTATAGCTATAGATTTTCTAAGCTCATCCTTTGGAACATCATAAAGATCTACACCATCTATAGTAATCTGTCCGCTGTTTATATTATAAAATCGTGTTAAGAGATTTACAATTGTGGTCTTACCTGAGCCTGTTGCGCCAACGATTGCAATCTTTTGACCGCTCTTTACATCAAGATTTAATCCCTTTAATACGGGATCTCCTTCAACATAGCTGAAGTTTACATCCTTAAAGACAATATCGCCCTTAACATTTTCAGATGTGAAATCTGCCTTTCCATTATCAACCTCTGGCTCAGATTCCATAACCTCAAAGATACGCTCAGCACCTGCGATTGCAGTCTGAATGTTCGCGTACTGGTTGGCAATTTCGTTTATCGGGCGAGAAAACTGCTTCGAGTAAAGAATAAAGGCTTGAATTGTGCCGATTGTAATCCAGCCCTTCATGCAGAACCATCCGCCAAATGCAGCAATAAGCACAAAGCCAAAGTTTGAAATGCAGTTCATAAGAGGTCCCATAACTCCGCCGCAGATTTGAGCCTTGATTCCACAGGTTCGCAGCTCATTACTCATCTCTTCAAAATGCTCTATTGAGTCCTTTTCCTTTGAATAGGCAGCTACAGTCTTGTACCCCGTAACTGTTTCCTCAACCTGACCATTGATTTTACCGAGAAGTATCTGCTGCTGTAAGAAATACTTTCTCATAAACTTAGTCATGATTGTTGATACTATAATAGTAAGTACAATTGTTGAAAGAGAGATAAGTGTTAGCAATGGCGAATAGGTGAGCATTATGATAAATGAGCCTAATATAGTCAGTACTCCTGAAATAAGCGAACCGATAGATTGAGAAATTGTAGTTGATATATTCTCAACATCGTTAGTCATTCTGCTCATAAGATCGCCATGATTGTGGGTATCAAAATACTTTATTGGAAGCTTTACAAGTCTTGCGAAAAGATCATGACGCATCGTCTTAACGGTATATTGTGAAAGCCTTGCCGAAAAGATTCCCTGAAGATAAGTAAATATTGACGATGCAATATAAACGGCTGCTAAAAGTATTAGCGTCTGAATTAGCTTTTTGAAGTTTACGCTGGTGTTGTCGCCATCGATAGTTATGTAGTCAATAGCAACCTGTTGAATTGAAGGAGCCGCTAGGTTTAATAGCGTAATTATAAGCATTACGGCAATCAAAGAGATAAATAAATACTTGTTTTTTCCTATGTATACCATCAGCTTTTTAAGCGTTTGAGTGCCGTTTTGTGGCTTTTCCATATTTACTCTTGCGGCATGTCTAGGTCCCGGTCCTCCTTTTTGAGGTCCCATAGGGGGCATAGGGGGCATTATACTTCACCTCCTGAGGTTTTAACCTGTGAGCTGTAGATATCTCGATATACCTCACAGTTTTTCATTAGATTTTCATGTGTGTCACAATCAGCAAGTCTTCCGTGGTCAAGTACTGCTATTCTGTCGCAGTCCTTTACACTTGCTATTCGCTGTGCAATCGTAATTATTGTCGCACCCTTCAAGCTTTCATGCAAGCCCTGACGAAGTCTTGCCTCAGTTCCAAGGTCGAGCGCTGAAGTAGAATCGTCAAAAATGATAATCTCCGGCTTCTTGATTACTGCTCGTGAAACTGAAAGTCGCTGCTTTTGTCCACCTGAGAGTGACGCTCCCTTTTCTGCGATAATATCATCATATCCATTTGGCATAGCGGATACAAACTCATCGGCTTGTGCAATCTGTGCCGCAGCAATAATCTCTTCATCGGTTGCATCCTTTTTACCCCAACGAATGTTGTCGGCAACGCTTCCGGAGAATAGCTCGCTCTTTTGTAAAACTACTCCGATTCGTGAACGCAAATCCTCAAGCTTAAACTCCTTTACGTTTACACCATCTACGTATACATCACCTTCAATGGGATCATAAAATCGAGGAATTAGGTTTATTAGCGATGTCTTTCCTGAGCCTGTGGCTCCTAAAATCGCTATATTCTCACCGGATTTAATATCGAGTGAAACGTTGCTAAGAACAGGTCTGCCACCTGAGCCTGCATATGTGAAGCTAACATTCTTAAGTGAAACTGTACCTTTTTCTGTACACTTAGCATCACTTTGAGCATCCTTTATTACAGGCTCAGTCTCAAGCACCTCGTTGATACGTGTTGCGGATGCGGATGCACGTGAAACAGTCTGAAACATATTTGCAAGCATCATAATGCCGTTTAGTACCTGAGTAAGGTATGTAATAGCCGCCATAACCTGACCTACCTGCATAGCCTTAGCCTCTACCTGCCATCCGCCGATCCAAATTACAGCAATTACCGATGCATTCATAATAATCATAAGCAACGGCTGAAGTATTGCAATAAGCTGCTGTACGTGTAAATTTGATGCTGTCAAGCTCTCATTTGCATCGTTAAAGCGTCCAGACTCATAGTTCTCTCTAACATAAGCCTTAACTACACGAGATCCTGTTACATTTTCCTGCATAACCGAATTTACACGGTCTAGCCTTTTTGCAACGATTGAATAAAGAGGATTTACCTTCTTCATTATAAGCAGAACAAAAATTGTTTCGATTGGCAAAGCCACTACAAGAACAAGTCCGAATCTTACGTTTAATGTAAGCATCATTATGATGCCACCAACAAAAAGTATTACATCTCTAACAAATCCTCGCAATCCGAAATCAACCAGCTGCTGAATTGCCGTTATATCTGTAGTAAGTCTTGTTACTAGCGAACCCGTTGTAAACTTATCCGTCTGCTCAAAGGATAAGGACATAACCTTTTTGTAGACATCACATCTTAAATCCCTAGAAAAGCCCTGAGAAGCGCACCCACCAAGAGCTGATGAACCAACTCCGCAAGCGCCTCCAAGAATTATAAGAATCATCATGATAATTCCGGTTCGAATAATCAAATCCATATCGTTACCTAAAACACCATCATCAACAATTTGCGACATAAGCTTAGGCTGCCAAAGGTCTACCATTACTTCACCTACCATAGTTAGCGGTGTTAATAGTGCAAATTTCATGTAAGGCTTTAGATATCTTACTAGCCCTAGATTAGAGCTTTTTTTCGCCATTACTTCTCCTCCTCATCTATAAGGTTTGAAAGTATTTTTTTCAGTGTTATAATAAGAGAATCGTACTCATCCTTAGAAATGCCATCTAGCATTATTTCCTCAGTTTCATGACACTTTTCTCTAATAAAATCATCCTTCTCTCTACCCTTGTCGGTGATGTAAACCTTGACCTGACGCAGATCTGTTACATCTGCTTCTCGCCTTACAAGTCCATCTGCTTCGAGCTTTGACAGTGCAACCGATACAGTAGGCGCTGACAGGTGTGTGTGCTTGACAAGACTTAGCTGAGAAACTCCATCCTCATGAGAAAGCTCCATTAAAAGCTTGCGATTGCCGTGAGATATTCCCGCACGTTCCGACTCACGCCTTACACGATGTCCGAACATTCTCGATATGTCATTGATCAGCATCGAAGGCTTAGCATCCTCCTTTTCAAGCAATCGTTTTGGTTTTTTAGTGCAAAAATGGTCATCCATACTACATCCCATCTCCTTTCAGATTAGTTAGTCGATAAATTTATTAGCCGATAAACTAATTAGTTTACAAACTAATTATAGCGCTAATTTGTCCTCACGTCAATTAAGCTATAGTAAACAAATTATTACTTTAATGTGAAAGCAAGCATAAAAAATCCCTCGTTCAAATTTGAACGAGGGATGTAAAGCTCGTAAGCTTACTTGTTCATCATAGATGCAACTTCGTCAGCGAAATTCTCTTCCTTCTTTTCAACGCCTTCGCCACGCTCAAAACGAACGTAATCAACAACAGCTATTGAACCGCCAAGATTCTTAGCAGCGTTAGCAACATACTTACCAACAGTAACCTTGTCATCCTTAACGAAAGCTTGCTCTAGCAGGCAGTTCTCGCTATAATACTTGCCAACCTTGCCTTCTACAATCTTAACCTTAACCTGCTCAGGCTTGCTTGCCATCTTAGGATCGTCAGCCATCTGAGCGAGAAGAATTTCCTTTTCCTTATCAAGAACATCAGAAGGGACCTGAGTTCTGTCAAGATATGAAGGATTCATTGCAGCGACCTGTAGTGCGCAGTCCTTACCAACCTCATAAACCTTATCAGCATCAAGGTCGGTATCAAGTGCTACCATAACGCCGATGCTTCCGCCGCCGTGAACGTAGGAAACAAGTGTGCCCTCCATTCTCTGGAAACGTCTGATAACCATGTTTTCACGAAGCTTAACGAATAGATCCTGATGAGCCTCTTCAACAGTCTTGTCACCACCACTAATCTTGCAAGCCTTAAGTGCTTCAACATCTGCGGGGTTCTGCTCGATAACGGTATCTGCAACTGCATTAACGAAAGCCTTAAACTCTTCATTGTTTGCAGCAAAATCTGTTTCGATATTTACTTCAACTACTGCACCAACATTGCCCTTTACTACTGCGGTAACAATACCCTCAGCAGCAACTCTGCCGCTCTTCTTAGCCTGAGTAGCAAGTCCCTTTTCACGCAAAATTTCTATAGCCTTTTCCTGGTCGTTGTCGGTTTCAACAAGTGCTCTCTTGCAATCCATCATTCCAACGCCTGTAAGCTTCATTAGCTCTTTAATGTCATTAACTGTAACAGCCATTATAATTTCCTCCTGTATTTCTCAAATATAGGCAGACAAAATTTGATGCCTGCCTATGATAAATTCTTATTATTCTGCTGCCTCTGCCTCTTCAGCAACCTCTTCGTCAGCATTATCTGCACCCTGTCTGCCTTCGATAATTGCATCAGCCATGCAGCCTGCAATTAGCTTAACAGCACGAATTGCGTCATCATTTCCAGGAATAACGTAATCAACATCATCAGGATCACAGTTGGTATCAACGATAGCAACTACTGGGATGCCAAGCTTCTTAGCTTCACTTACAGCAATCTTTTCCTTTCTCGGGTCAACTACAAAGAGTGCTCCGGGAAGGGTCTTCATATTCTTGATACCGCCCATAAACTTTTCAAGCTTCTCAGTTTCGAGCTGTAGCTTAACTACTTCCTTCTTAGGCAGAAGATCAAATGTGCCGTCCTCTTCCATTTTGTGTAGCTGCTCAAGTCTCTTAATTCTCATCTGAATGGTCTTGAAGTTGGTCATCATACCACCAAGCCATCTAGCATTTACATAGTGTGCATCAGCTCTTGTAGCCTCTTCCTTGATTGAGTCTCCAGCCTGCTTCTTTGTGCCGACAAAGAGAACCTCCTGTCCGTCCGCAGAAATATCGCGGATGAAATTGTAGGCTTCTTCAAGCTTCTTTACCGTCTTCTGGAGATCTATAATATAGATTCCATTTCTTTCTGTGAAAATGTACGGTGCCATTTTCGGGTTCCATCTTCTTGTCTGATGTCCAAAGTGAACACCTGCTTCAAGAAGCTGTTTCATTGATACTACCGCCATTGCAGTAACCTCCTGTTGGTTTTTAATTCTTGCTAAACGCAAGTTCTACTTATCCTCCGAACGGTTCATGAGACTAATGCCTATCGCCTTCACCCTTAAATGATTTTTAAGGGAACCACAGCGAATCCCCGTCCGTGCGAATTGCCTAATTATTATACCACATTTTTCACCATTTTGCAAGTAGTTTTTATTCGTCTATTTTAACAAATTTTCTACCATAAACGAGCGACTTTTTGTTGAAACTGACTCCTTTTCCTGCTTAACAAGAATTGTATCCTCACCAACAAGCGCTATTTCAGAGCATTTAATTACAATATCATTATCTCTGCCCATAAAACCAAGAGCGTGTGCCCGTCCAAAAATTATAAGCGAGGTCACTCTTTCTGTATCGGTATCGATTTCAATATCATCAACATATCCAAGTCTTAGTCCGGTTTTCATGTCGATGACCTCTTTGTTTCTAAGTGCCGTAAGCGTGCATACCATAGCTATCACCTCTACAATATTATACGCCAGATATTGCACGTCCTATTCTTTTATGATGAATTTTCTTTGGCATTAATAGTATATCACATCAACAAGCTATTGTCAAGCAAAGGTGCTATTAAATGTGATTGTGAGTAGCTTACACATTTTCCTATTGCATTTGGAATGATTTTATGATATAATATATTAGAAGAGGTGAGTTAAATGACTGATAACATAAAAGTCACAACAGATGACGAGCTTGAGCATTCAATTGTCAGCAAGCTTTTTTCTATGCGTGACGAAAAATATCGTGATTTTAACGCTTCTCTTTTGCCAACAATAGACAAGGAACGTATAATCGGAGTTCGCACTCCTCAGCTGCGTGCGCTTGCGAAGGGCATTAAAAAGGATGGCAGATCTGAGGAGCTTTTAAAGCTAAGTCTTCCACACTACTACTTTGAGATGATGAATTTACATGCGTTTGTAATTGAGCAGGAAGGCTGCTTTGACAACGCTATAAAGCTAACTGAAGATTTTTTGCCCTATATTGACAACTGGGCAACCTGTGATTTATTCTCTCCAAAGGTATTTAAGCAAAATCCCGAAAGGCTTATACCCTATATAAAAAAATGGCTCAAAAGCAATAATACCTATACTGTAAGATACGCAATTGTGCAGCTGTTATCTAGCTATTTAGACGATAGCTTTGATAAAATACATTTAGAGTGGGTAGCGTCAGTAGATACTGATGAATACTACATAAAGATGGCAATTGCATGGTATTTTAGCATGGCACTTGCCAAGCAATACGAATATGCTCTGCCCTACATAATAGACCACAAGCTTGACAAGCAGATACACAACAAGACCCTGCAAAAGGCAATTGAAAGCAGACAAATTTCAAGTGATACCAAAGTATATCTTAGGACGTTGAGGATAAAGTAAAGAATATTTTCTTATCACAAAGCATATAATTGCACTCTAGAGAGGTGTATTATATGCTTGAGCTTTTTATTCGTCTTTTATCCTCACACTTTTTGATTTTTGCGCTTCATTTTGAAGGCGGAGGTAAGTTTCCAAAACCGTTGAACGCAAAGGAGGAGCGAGAGTGCTTTGAACGTATGGAAAAGGGAGATGATAAAGCTCGTGAGGAGCTTATTAGTCGGAACCTGCGTCTTGTAGCTCACATTGTCAAGAAATACGGCTGTGCTCCGAGTGAAACCGATGATCTTATCTCGATAGGTACAATCGGACTTATCAAGGCAGTAGGAACCTTTGACTATAAAAAAGGGTGTAGGTTTGCGACCTATGCGGCAAGATGCGTTGAAAATGAGATTTTGATGCACTTTAGATCTACTAAAAAGCTATCTAACGAGGTTAGTTTTGATGAGCCTGTAGATATTGACAAAAACGGCAACTGCCTAACACTTTCTGACATAATAGCAGATGACGACATGCCTGTAGCAGACAAATGTGAGCTTAATATAAGAATTAAACAGCTTCATGAAGGAATAGCTGACACACTTGATGAACGAGAGCGTGAAATTATAATAATGCGCTACGGACTTTCAGAGGCGGCACCAATGACTCAGCGTGAAACAGCAGCAATCTTAGGAATCTCACGCTCGTATGTCTCTAGAATAGAAAAAAAGGCTTTAGAAAAGCTAAGAGAAAGGCTTGAATAAATCTTATTTATGTTGACAAATTAAAACGAATATGCTATAATGATAATCGGTTCATCTAGTCGATTATCATTTTTTGTTAGGGGATAAATCATGGAAAAGCTTAAAGAGAACATTTTAAAAATAGCCAGACCTACAGTTTTGCTAATACTAATAATTCTTTTAGAATCAATATATACACTGTATTATTTTACAAACGTAAAGAATGGATTTCATTCGGACGAGATGTGGAGCTATGGACTTTCTAACAGCTACTTCCTTCCTAGTGTGTATTTGCCTGTGTACGATGAAGATAACAGCAACATAAATTATATCAATGCAAGCGACTGCATTAACCTTAATGAATGGATATCAGGTGAATACTTTAATGATTATCTAACTGTTCAAGAGGGTGAGAGATTTTCATATGACAGCGTATACTACAATCAAACAAAGGATGTTCACCCACCGTTTTATTATTTTTTGCTGCATACCATATCATCCTTCTTTCCGAACAAGTTTTCGTTCGTTTATGGATTGATCATTAACCTTATAAGCCTTGCAATAACACAGGTATTCTTGTACAAGCTATCTAAGCTTCTGCTTAGATCTAAATATGCAGCTCTTATACCATGCCTGCTTTACGGAGCAGGAACAGGCGCGCTTTCAACCTTTGTATTTGTAAGAATGTATAGCTTAGCAACAGCACTTCTTATGATGTACACCTACTATAATGCTAAGCTTTTATCGAGTGAGGACTTTAATCTTAAAAAGTACATTCCCCCTATTTTCATTACATCATTTTTAGCATTTTTAACCGTTTATGAGTCTATTATATACATTGGCATATTTACGCTATGCTTTTGTATATACCTTCTTGTAAAGAAAAGAATAAAGAAGATGTTCATTTACGGCGGATTTGAGCTTGCATCCCTATTGCTATTCATAGCAGTATTCCCATCATTCTTAACTCAGCTATTCATGAAGGGAGATTCAACAGAAATAACACTTGATACATATTGGTATTGGTTTAGAATAATGCTAAACTACATTACAGCATATAATTTAGGAATAAGAATCTCGATTTACCAGTCATCTACTCCTACAATAATTTTTGCAATTGTAATCACAATTTGTATACTAGCAATTCCGCTTTGCTTTTTATTCAGAAAGGAAAAGTGGTTTATAAGCTTTAAAAGCAAGGTCAAGAGCTTTATTAAAACAAACCTCCTACGCTTTGTAAATTGGCTTAAGAGTGCAAATTATATACCCACGTTCATTTGTATATCCTCACTTGCTGTAGCTATGCTAATGTATTTCATGGCAGACCTGTCGCATATGGGCTCGACCAGAATCAGATATATTACTATTGTTTTCCCTATGGTGTGTGCAGCAGCAATTTGCCTAATCCGAATAATATGGGGCTTGATACCTAAAATCAAGGGCTTTAAATCCTGGCTTTGTCTATTAACAGCAATACTTATAGCGGCTAGAGTCAATATTAAAACAACCACGCCATTTACCTTTGATAGTTCAAATAACTTCAACTACTTAAGTCAGGATGTATTTGAGGATAAGAATTGCCTGTTGGTTTTTCCTGCTTATGCAAGCTACACCGTATATACGAATATGACATATTATCTAAAGGACACTGCAAATACATATGCTACCTATGCTGAGGCTTTAGAAGAAAATATCGATGATATAACCTCGTCAAGCGTTGATATAGTAGTTATATCCACGGAAAATTATGAGATTGATGAGGATGAACAAAGACAACAGCTAAACGAAATAATCGATAATAGTGCTTTAAGCGAGTATGAAAGCAGTCAAGAGCAATCAGCTAATGTAGTCACTGACGATGATGTTGACTTAGATGAGATTTTTGACGAAGCTAATAACTTTTTGGACTGCACCGAGGTTATAAACTCTATCTCAAGCACCGACACATGGGGTGTTGAAGCATTTGTTGAATTAAACGGCACTTATTATTACATCCTAGAGAACAAATAAATAAAAAACAGCTATTAAGCGATACCTGCAAGCTAATGTGGTATCGCTTTTTTATTTTTTTGGATTTTATATTGACAATGTAGCAGAGCTATGATATAATATCTAATAGTGTTAGATAATTATTATTAAGGACGTGATTATTTTGGATATAAGAAATACTACCGAAGCTTTTTTAGAGGCTTTAAAAGAGACGTATTTTAACAACGAGGCTAACGAATCGACCGATTTTTTAAAGGGAGAATGTCGGGTGCTCTCCTATCTAAACATTGACAATAAGAAAGGATTTCGTCCGAGCGAGCTATCAAATCGTTTAAACATAACTACGCCTCGAACAGCTTCTATAATTAAGTCGCTGGAAAAGAAAGGCTACATCACAAGAAAAATATCAAATGAGGATAAGCGTGTGGCATATGTATCAATCACTGAAAAGGGCTCACAGTATATTGAGATGAAACGTGAGCGTGTTTGCTGTTATTTTGATAGATCCTTTATACGACTAGATGAGAACGAACGTGATGAGTTTATAAGACTTCTCGAAAAGCTTACAAATAAAAATTAGGGGGAGAAAATATGGATTACAACAGTTTTTTTAATGGCACAGCTTTTGATGCATACGATTATTTCGGAGCACATCCTACTAACAATGGCGTAATTTTTAGAGTATATGCGCCTAACGCTCAAAACGTTGCGATAGTCGGAGAATTTAACGATTGGATACCGTGGTACTTAAGCGGTGACAACGGATTTTGGCAAGGAGAAATCCCGTCTGCAAAGATAGGTGATTTGTACAAGATTGCAATTTACACAAGAGATGGAAAAATGACCGAGCACTGCGACCCATACGGATTTGGAATGCAGCTTAGACCAAGCTGGTGCTCGATTGTCAGAGATTTAAATGAATACAGGTTTACAGATGAAAAATGGATTTCATCAAGGGATAAAAATTACAACAAGGCTATGAACATTTACGAGATGCACCTGGGCTCGTGGAAGCAAAACAAGCTTGATGAAAACGGGTGGTACACCTACGATCAAATTGCCGACCTGCTCATTCCATATCTTAAGGAAAATCACTTTACTCACGTTGAATTTATGCCGCTTTCGGAGCATCCAGCTGACTGCTCGTGGGGATATCAAAACACAGGTTTTTACGCTGCGACATCAAGATATGGAACAGCATCGCAATTAATGGAGCTTATTGATAAGCTTCATAATGCAGGAATAGGTGCTATTTTGGACTTTGTACCTGTACATTTTGCACTTGATGACTATGCGCTAAGGAAATTTGATGGAAGCGAGCTTTATGAGTATCCCGACTCGGATGTATCGGTAAGTGAGTGGGGAACCTGCAACTTTTTGTTCAATAAGTCATCATCTGCGGTATTTATGCAGTCATGTGCTAATTTTTGGCTAGAAAGGTTTCATTTTGACGGACTTAGAATGGATGCTATAAGCCGTGCTATTTATTGGCAGGGTGAACCCGAACGTGGTGTTAATCCGAACTCAGTAGACTTTATAAAGAGAATGAATGAAGGCCTGCAGCAGCGACATCCCGATTGTATGCTTATAGCTGAGGACTCAACTGCTTTTCCTAAGATTACAGCTCCTGTTAAATATGGCGGATTAGGCTTTGACTACAAGTGGGATCTTGGATGGATGAATGACACGCTCGACTATTTTCGCACTCCACCAATTGAACGCAGATATCATCACCATAAACTTACATTTTCAATGCAATACTTTTACAATGAGCTATATCTGCTTGAGCTTTCACATGATGAAAACGTACACGGAAAGGCGACTATTATCCAAAAAATGTGGGGTAATTATGAGCAAAAATTTCCTCAAGCTAGAGCTATGTATACATACATGTTTACGCATCCAGGCAAAAAGCTGAATTTTATGGGAGGCGAAAATGCACAGCTGCGTGAATGGGACGAAAAACGTGAGCAGGACTGGGATCTTCTTAAATATCCGCTTCACGAAAGCTTTAATCGCTACTTTAAAAAGCTAACAAAGCTTTATTGTGAGCTTCCCGCTCTTTATGATGAAGAGTATAATCAAAATAGTTTTAAATGGCTAATGGCAGATAACGATATGCAAAATGTGTATGTATATATGCGCTCGGCTCAAAATCAGAATGTGATTTGTGCCTTTAACTTTTCAGGTGCCGAGCAAAGCGTTACAGTCACATCACCAAAAAGCTATAAGCTGACTCCCATACTTTGTTCAGATGAGGAAACCTACAGCGGATGCACTAAATCAGAAGATCTGATAACAATTTACACCTACGAAAACAAAGATAAGCATTCATTTGATATAACACTTCCCGCTTTTTCGGCTATTTTGTTTGAAGCGACAGATTTTAAACAAAGTATGTCACAAAATGAAAAATAATTGCATATTATGCTAAAAGAGCCTAGCTCAATAAACTAATATGGTGATGATATGAAGTATCTGATCTCGATGACCTCAATCACCTACGCCATTAAGGCGCAGAATCTGCTTAATTCTAAGGGCTACCGCTGTGATGTGGTGTCTACTCCGAAGAATGTCGGCACAGGGTGCGGATACTCAATCTCGGTTAGAGAAGATCCAAAGCTTATAGTGCGTATCTTAAGTGAAAATGGAATTAAGTACAAAGAGATTATTAAATGAAAACAGCGTGAAGGGCAAATGCTTTTCACGCTGTAACTTTTATGCGAAAAATTTCTTTGAAAGTGTACGTCTTAATATCGGACAAATGGCGATTACTATGAGCCAAATACCTATAACGGCACAAACCACACAGGGATAGATAGACCAGACAAGCTTATCGTTAAGATTAAAGGTGTAGTTTAGTAAAAGCTCCATCATGACACACTGTGCGCCACACAGAATAGCTGCGCCACCGTAGATATAAAGGTGACCACGCCGCACATATCGGCAAAGTGCAACAACAGCTGTGCTAATTATAGCGATTCCTCCGATTGACGGAAGTGCAAAGGTCAAAAACCAATCACCCTTTGTTACAAAATCTATATATAGCAGATAAAGCGCAGTTACTGCAAAATCCACAGGAACAAACACCACGGGATTTGGATTTCTAAACCACACCGGCAGCACCACCAGGGTGTATGTTAAAATCAGTGCGCCTATAACATATCCAGACCAGGTGATTTCTCCGCTTATACTTATATTGCATATAGTTGGCAAAAGCATACCTAAAACAAATATCGAGGTGACTATAAAGAGTGCTCCAAATCGACTTACCGTCTGACGCTTAACCTCAGGATTATTAGGATAAAGAGGCTCTGACAGCTCACGACTAATATCAGGATGGTAAGCCCTTAGTCCACAAAGCGGACATCTTTCCTCACTATCGGCAAGCTCAACTCCGCATTTCATACAGTACATTTTTATCTTCATCCCCTTTCAGTAGTCGATTCACGTCTTGCATTGCTCTTAAGCTTTATTTTAAGCCCTAAATCTCTTAGATTGAGCAGGAACCTGCGTTCAAGCACCGGCTCCTTAATGCTTCTTATCAGTGCGATATACAGACTATTATTATAGGTTAGCATAGCACAGTTATTAGGTGATGTGTGCTGAACACCCAGAGTAAATCCGAAACGCTTAACGTGTTCAGACATTTCCTGAGGAAGTCTAATCACACCTAGATTTGAGATTGTAATGCAGGACTTTTTTTCACCATTTAGACTATATCCTATTTTCATGCCTATGTTTTTT
The DNA here is from genome assembly GCA_021199375.1 of Ruminococcus sp. Taxonomy (GTDB): domain Bacteria; phylum Bacillota; class Clostridia; order Oscillospirales; family Ruminococcaceae; genus YE71. The sequence goes on from JAJQIB010000008.1 coordinate 36,486, forward strand.
ATAAAGAGCGGAAGGATTTTGAGTATAAGCATCTGCTCAATTCTGACATTTCCATAGATTCTTGCTGCCATACGCTTTGGCGTAAGCTCAAGCTCCATTTGATGATGCACCTCATTTAAAATCTCATCAAAGGAAAAATCGCCAAGCTGCGGATTTATTCCGGGTGTGACATAAAGCACAAAATTTCTAAGAGTATTACTTGGAAACATTCTACGCAAATTTGTCGGAACCAAAGCCTTTATTGGTTTAGCACGCTTTTTGGGAACACGCTCACTTTGAAGCTCCATAAATGATTTTAACATAACAGCAGTCATAAGCTCGGTGATTGTAACCTTATATGAGCGCGCAAGCTTTAATACCTCACCGGCATCAAGCTCGGCAATTATTATATTTTTAAATCCATCCTCCTCAAGCCTTCCCTTTAGCTGAAAAGCGGTTTCCTCAGAACGACTTGCTTTTGCACTTCCGGCATACTTTAAAAAATCATCCGCCATTTCCTCGTCCTTCGGTGGCTCAGTGCGATCATATACGCCAAGCTCACATGGAATTTTTATGCCCTTGCTGATTTCGAGATACTCAGCAGCAAGTGACTTTAAAAAAATCATACCGCCATTTCCATCAGCTACTGCATGAAAAAACTCAACAGCTATGCGATTGTTGTAATAGAGTACTCTTATTGCGCATTTAAGGATATCATCAAAAGGCATATGCGTAAGCGGGTAGCTATGCTCATATACGACCTTTGGGGCGGATTCTATTTCTTCAAGATAATACCAAAACATACCACGGCGCATACGAACTGCTATTGAAGGAAAACGCTTGACGGTAGTATCTAGCGCACGCTGTAAAATATCGGGATCAATAGGCTCATCAAGAGTAATTGACAGACGAAAAACGTTACTCCAATCACGGCGTTTAACCGCAGGATAAATTTTCGCTGCATTATCAAGCTTAAGCCATCTTAGCTGACGTTTAGCCATTATCTCACCTCTATTGATTTTACTCCCTTTAATAGCTGTAAATATCTTTTGTCAAGTGTCACGTCAGCAGCTATTCCTTCAGGTGTGTACTGCTCATCACGAACACTTCCTAGTGAACGCACCTTCGCCAAAATAGATGCTTCATCATAAGAAAAAAGAAATCTACCGCTGAATGTGTTATCAGGCAAGGAATCTGCTATACGCTTAAGCATCTTATCAATTCCGAAGCCTGTTTTTGCACTGATACATACAACATCGTTATCTATATCAAGTAAGCTCTCTTCAAGCTTATCACACTTATTAAACACTGTAACAGTCGGAATGCTTTCACATCCTAGATCTTTAAGCAAATCTATGGTAACAGCAGTCTTTTGTCTACAGTCGGGATCTGAAGCATCACACAGATGAACAATCACATCCGCACTTGCCGCCTCCTCTAAGGTAGACTTGAATGCCTCGATAAGATTGTGCGGCAAACGACTAATAAGTCCTACTGTATCAACCATGAGTATCTCCTTATCATTTGGCAGAAGTACTTTTCTGGAGGTGGTTTCAAGTGTTGCAAAAAGCTTGTCCTCTGCTAAAACTCCCGCATTGGTAAGTGCGTTTAATAGCGTAGATTTTCCAGCGTTAGTGTATCCTACTATAGCACAAACAAGCACATTATCCTTTTTGCGGCGTGAACGTGAAAGTGTTCGACGACCTTCAATTTCCTCAAGCTCCTTTGTTAAGGTATGGATTCTTGCTCTTATATGACGCTTGTCAGTCTCAAGCTTGGTTTCACCCGGACCTCTTGTACCTATACCTCCGCCCAGACGAGAAAGTGCAACGCCCATTCCTGCAAGCCTTGGCAGACGATATTGATACTGTGCAAGCTCTACCTGAAGTCTTCCCTCACGGGTAGTTGCACGCTGTGCGAAAATGTCAAGGATTAGTGTTGTGCGATCTATAGTATGAGTGTCAATGATACGCTCGATATTTCGTACCTGTGAAGCGGTAAGTTCGCAATCAAAAATAACCTGATCTGCATCCTCTTTTTGACAAAGCTCTTTTAAATCATTAAGTCTTCCTGCTCCCAGACAGGTTGCATTATCTACGGTAGGTCTTTTCTGAAGAAGCTGAGCTACCACATCAGCGCCTGCGGTTTTAGCCAGCTCGGCTAGCTCTTCTAACGAGCTTTTGGCATCATATTCACCTGTATCGACACAAACGAGAATTACCCTTGCTTTCTTTATTTCAGTATCAAACATTTTTTATCTCCATTCATTATTATTAAGAATAGTATACCACAAAATATGTTAGATTGTCAATAAAGGTCAGATGATTTTAATTATTAAAGCCTAAAATTTTAAGATACAACATATATAGCAACATACCTCACAAACATATGAAAATAAGAATGATTTGTGAATAATATTTTTTCGCATTTTTTGATTTTTTTTGTAAATAGCTCTTGACAGAAGATGTCAAACATGTTATAATAAAAAATATATAAGGCAATATTGTCTTAATCTCTAATTAACAATCTCATTTTGGGGGGACTACACATGAAAAAAATCAAAAGAATAGCTGCGGCGACAGCTGCAATGGTGGTTGCAGTTGCATCTCTGTCAGTTGCAATGACCTCGTCCGCTGCGGCACCTGTTAGCGGTGCAGTGCTTGTTAAGTCGGATTCTGACGATGCTGAGGCATTACTCGGAATCTCGGTCGAGGATGCTGATGCTGAATACCTTTTAGGCATCTCAAGTCAGTTCAACATTTTCCTCAATGAGGATTTTACAGCCAGAGGTTCTGACTGTGAGGGCAGACTTGCAATTGGCGGAAGCATTATCAACGAAACTGGCTACAGCAACTACCAGATCGGAAACGGTTTGCAAAACTACGGAAATAAGACTGATGACTTAGCAGATGCTATTGTTTTAGGCAGCAGCTTCTCAAAAATAGCTTTCAGCTATGGACATAAACCATATGAATCTGCTCCCGCTGGTGAAAGCGGCTACGATTATACCACCAGCAGAACCTTTGTCGTTTCTGAAGACACCGATGTCAAGAACGGAGAGGGCAATGCGTTAGATCTCAGCAGCGAAAATGGTTCTAAGCTTTATTATTGCGAAAGCTCAGATCCTATTATTGACTTCGACGAAGAGTTTAAAAATCTTGCTGAAACAAGCAAGACTCTTGCTAGCTATGACGGCGTTGATGCTGTACTTTCTAACGATAATAAGCTAACCCTTACAGCTACAGATTCAGACGTATTTAACATTGGCGATGGCGGCAGTGACTTTGTTGCTTTTGACATTACAGCAGATCAATATGCAAGTGCTAAGAGCATATATGTCAATGTCCCAGATGATACCTATGTTATACTTAACATCTCAGGCAGCAGCGTAACCACATACCAGCTTAACCATGATGGTCAAGCCTCTTACAATGGTGAAAAGCCATGCTTCTATTTTAACGATACACAGCTTGAAAACAATGCTGATGAGGCTACATACATAGTCACAAACTGCTACGAAGCTTCAAGTGTATACATATCAAGCAACTTCTTAGGAACACTTCTTGCTCCTAATGCTGATGTAACAGGTACATGGGGTCACGTTTCAGGCTCGCTCATTGCACAAAGCTTTGATGGATACACTGAATTCGGATACAAGACCTGTTTAGCAACAATCGGATCTACAGCTGCAGCAAGCAGTTCAAGCAGTGTTCCTGATTCAAGCAGCGAAACAAACAAGACTAACAGTACATCAGATCCAAGCAGCGAAAGCACCACTGATGAATCATCCAGCACTTCTGATGATTCCACAGCGAGTGAATCCGATAGCGAAAGCAATGATGAAAGCAACAGCGAGAGCAGTGATGAAAACAGCTCAAGCGATGGTGCTGTTGATGGAGACGAGTCCGAATCTGCATCCTCTGAGAATACAGATTCTGATGACACCGATTCAACAAACACAGGTACATCAGCTTCTACCTCTACAGCCACTTCTACAGGTACAACAACCGGCGTATCGACTGCTACCTCATCAAGTGATGATAGCTCCCCTGCCACAGGCTCAGCTGTAGGCGTTAGCGTAGCTATTCTTGCAGCAGGATTGATAGTTGTTTCACGCAAGAACAAAAAATAATTAGCAGCAAGCTAATCATTTTCAAAAACTAGCAATAATATTCCTCCTCAGAGCTTTTAATCTGAGGAGGATTCTTTTATCTGTTCATAAGGTTTGTGCTTCACTTAAAAGCTCTTCAGCATTTTTAAGCGTGAGATCTGTTATTTTGTCGCCGCCTATTATTCGTGCAATTTCTTGCTTACGTTCGTCAAAATCAAGTGAACGAATTTGAGTCACTGTACGGTTATCTACAATGCTCTTCTCGATAAGAAGATGATTATCTGCCATAACCGCCATTTGAGATAAATGCGTTACGCACAAAACCTGACGAAGCTTTGAGATTTCCTTTAGCTTCATACCAATCTTTTGGGCTGCCCTGCCGCTAACACCGGTATCAATCTCATCAAAGATAAGCGTATCAATATCATCCTTATCAGCTATAACACTCTTCAATGCAAGCATTATTCTCGACAGCTCACCACCTGAGGCAATTTTTGCAATCGGCTTAGGCTCCTCGCCAACATTTGCAGAAATCAGAAGCTCTATATTATCCATGCCATTTTGTGTAAGCTTGCCATGCTCTATACCTACGACTATCTTTACATTTGGCATATTCAAAAACTCAAGCTCACCTGCGACTTCACGTTCAAACCTTTTTGCGGCATTTAAGCGAAATTCAGAAAGCTCAAGCGCTTTAACAGATGTATCCCTCAAAAGCTCCTTTTGCATTTCAAGAAGCTTTGCAATGCTTTCTTCACTGCTGCTAAGCTCGTCATACTCCTTCCTTGCATCCTCAAGCGTTTTTATCACATCATCAAGAGTAGGACCATATTTCATCTTAGCCTTATCAAGCTCACGTGAGCGAGCGTTTAGCCATTCGTATCTCTGAGGATCTGCATTTAGCTTGTCTACAATACCCGACAGCTCAGAGGCTATGTCACTAATTTCAATCTGAACGCTGCTTAATCTTTCACGAAGCTCATTAAGCTCGCTCATGATTTCACTTCCACTCTCAAGCTTATGCAAAGCCTGTAAAACAAGTCCGTCTGCCCCGTCAAAATCGTCATTTCCACTTAATAGCTGCTGTGCATCAAATGCTGCTTCGCTTAAAAACACAGCGTTTTTAGAGATTGCAAGCTCCTCATCAATAGCTGCATCCTCCTCATATTTAGCATCCAGAGCAGTAAGCTCATCTATTATTTCACCAAGTCTTACAAGGCGCGCCTGCTTACCCTCCTGCTCCTTTCTCTTACGGCTAATCTCACGTGAAAGCGACTGAAGCGAGTGGAATGACTCTCGGTAATCCTCAATCAGTGGCTGTGCATCGGCGTAGCTATCAAGTATATCGATATGACGCTCCGGAGAAAGCAATATTTGATTGTCATGCTGACCATGTATATTTACAAGCAGCTGACCAATTTCTCTCATTGCAGAAATATTCACACTTCGTGAATTTATTCTAGCTGTGCTTCCGCCATCCGAACGAATTTCACGTGTAAGAAAAAGCTTGCCATCCTCCGGCTCAATTCCAAGCTCATCAAGCTTATCAAGCACGCTTTTGTTAAGCGAGGAAAAGCAGCCCGAAATAAGCGCTTTCTTTGCGCCTGTGCGAACAATATCCTTTGTGACACGTTGACCCAGCAGTGCGTTTATTCCGTTTATTAGTATAGATTTACCTGCGCCGGTTTCTCCGGTGAATACATTTAGATTATTTGTAAAGCTAACCGTTGCTTTTTCAATTACCGCTAGATTTTCGATGTATATTTCCTCGAGCATTATTTCACCGCCCTTAAACCTTCTTGTCAATTATAATTCTAAGCTCCTTGACAAGCCGTTCAGCATCCTTTTCGGTTCGCATGATTATAAAAATTGTGTCATCACCTGCAAGAGTACCAACGACATTATGAAGCCTAGTCGAATCAAGCTTTGTACATACCGCCTGTGCCATACCCGAATTACACTTTACGACTACAGTATTTAACGCATAGTCAACATCCTTAACGCTTTCAGATATTATGGTTAAAACATAACTGCCATCCTCTCCCATAGCCTCACGTTCAAGCTGTGGAACAACGTAGTGCGTACTGCCTGACGAGCTTTCCGCCTTAATAAGTGCAAGCTCCTTTATATCTCTTGAAACGGTTGCTTGAGTCACTGAAAAGCCTTTTTTTAAAAGCTCGTCACATAGAGCCTCCTGCGTTTGAATCTCTTTTGATGAAACAAGCTCTAAGATTGCGTTTTGACGTTCATTTTTCATACTTGCTCTCCCATTAAAACTAACTAATCAAAGCTCCTTAAGCGGCGTCATAAGCTTGCGATTAACGGCCGGGAAAAAGCTTCCTGCCGTTAGGTCTATTATCCTTGTCACAAGCTGTGAGCGTTTAATCTTAACAATATCTCGTCCTGTAATCCTTGCAATTTGAACACCATCTACCGCTAAAATAGCATAAGCATCATCCTTAAAACGACATCTTACTCTAAGTACTGAGTCGGGAGAAAATACAATTGTTCGAGCAAAAAGCGAATGCGCACAAATCTGCGAAAACTCAATGCATTGCATATCCGGCTCAATTATAGGACCTCCGGCGGAAAGCGAATATGCAGAGGCTCCTGTTGCGGTAGAAAAGATAACACCATCTGCTCGAAGTGATGAAACTACACTTCCCGATTTTGACACCTCAAAGTCCGCAATCCTACAGCTTTCACCCTTTACAAGCACCGCATCGTTTAACAGGTCGGCTTTTATCTCTTCGCCATTTTCATGCTTTACTGTTACATTTAGCATCATACGCTCAGAGACTGTGTAATCACCTTTACATAGCAAACGCAGCTTGTCAATATCTGATGCCTCTAATGATGCCATAAAGCCAAGAGTACCACAGTTTATACCAAGAATAGGCTTATCATACTTAGATGCAATAGATGAGCAGCGTAATATTGTACCATCTCCGCCAGTCACCACAATGCAATCGCATCTGTCAACACACTCATCAAGCGAAAGATACTCTATGCCGTAAAGCTCTCCAAAGGCTTCACGATAGCGCTCCTCCATGTAAAGAACAGACGATTCAGACAAAAGCACACTGCAAGCCTGTTCAGTACAGCGTTTGCTGTTGGATTTTTCTAAATTTGGATATACAAAAACATTCATAAAATCACCGCTTTTTTGCATTTTCAAATGCCGATTTAACTATGTATTCAACGTCAAAGACCTTTGACTCAATGCCTTCCTTTTTTAGGTATGCAAGATATTCAATATTTCCATCACCGCCGCTAATCGGAGAAAAATCAAGTCCACATAGGGTCAAATCAACCGATTCAAAAAACTGTGCAAGCTGTGATAGAGTTTTTATATGTGCTTTTTTGTCCGTCACAAGTCCGTTTTTGTTAAGCGCTTTTTTGCCGGCTTCAAACTGTGGCTTTATTAACACAACAAGCTCAGCATCCTCAGCAGCTGCATCGGCTACTGATGGCAAAAGCTTTGTGATCGAAATGAACGACACATCACAGCTTATAAGCTGCGGCTTAGTATCGAAAAAATCTGACGGTAAAGCTCTAGCATTTACACCCTCGCAATTTATTACACGTGAATCGGTTAAAAGCTCCTTTGCAAGCTGTCCATGTCCTACATCAACAGCATATACCAAAGCTGCACCACGCTCTAAAAGAACCTGCGTAAAGCCGCCTGTTGATGCTCCAATATCCGCACACACCTTACCATTTACATCAATGCCAAACCCATCAAGTGCTTTAATAAGCTTGTAGGCGCCTCTGCCTACATAAGCATCATTTTCAATGAGCTTGATTTCCTCGCTCCCATCAACAAGCGTTGAGGGCTTATCTGCAGCCGTTCCATTTATCGTTACTCTTTTATCAATGATAGCACGCTTTGCCTTTTCACGACTTGGCAAAAGCCCGCTTTCAAAAAGATACACATCAAGTCTTTTCATTTTTCTATGCCATTTAAAATCTTATCTGCCATTTTTCTCGCTGAAAGTCCAAGCTCGTCAAGCAATGAGCTTACAGATCCATGCTTTACAAATCCATCAAGCGCAGTGCATTCAATATTTGGTATATTTGCTGCTGCCTTCTCGCCGATCGAGCCATATTTGTAGCATTCCTCAAAGAAATAAACCTTGTCATATGACCTCATTATTTCTATAATCTTATCTGTTATCGGAAAAATCCTTACAAGCTTTAACGTATCAATGACAACGCCCTTTTGTGCCAAAAGCTTTGCTGCCTCAGTAAGATTATTATTAAGCCTGCCATATGTCACAACAAGCACTTTTGAACCATTTATTGTATGTTCAAAGCTAGTAGTTGGCTTTATACAGCTGCTGTCACTTTTATCAGCACCTCTTGGATATCGTACAACACAAAGTCCATCGTCCTTTTCGATTGCCTTTTGAAGACACAGCTCAAGCTCAGCATAGCTTGACGGAGAATAGATTTTGACATTTGGTATAGTTGTTAGAAACGGAATGTCAAAAATCCCCTGATGAGTTTCTCCGTCCTCACCGACTATTCCCGCCCTGTCAACACCTATAACTGCATGAATTCCCATAATCGCAAGGTCATGAAGCAACTGATCGTATCCTCTTTGTAAAAATGTCGAATAAACCGCAAAAACGGGTATCATGCCCATAGAAGCAAGTCCTGCGCAAAAGGTCACAGCATGCTCCTCGGCAATTCCTACATCAAAGAATCGATGTGGAAGTGCCTTCGCAAAGTATTGCAAGCCTGTGCCATATTTCATTGCGGCAGTTACAGCGCATATTCTTTTGTTGGCACATCCTAAATCTAAAAGCTTCTTTCCGAATACAGTTGAAAAGCTGTCAGTCGTTACAACATCAGGATTACCTGTTTTAATTTCAAACGAGCCTATACTGTGATATTCTCCGGAGTTTGCCTCAGCTGGAGGATAGCCATGCCCTTTAACAGTGTTTACAAGCACAATTGTGGGACGGTTATAGCTCTTTGCTGTTGAAAGCCCCTGCTCTAACTCTTCAATATTGTGTCCATCAATTGGACCTACAAACTCAAAGCCAAAATCCTCAAACATCGTACTGTGCAAAACCATATCCTTAACAACGTTCTTTGAAGAACGTACCACCTCTTTTATAGGCTTACCGACTAAAGGAGTTTTGTCAAGCACACGTTCAACAGCTGTCTTTGTTTTCATGTAGCCCTCTTTAGTACGCATTGTAGAAAGATACTTAGCAGCTGCACCAACATTTTTAGAGATGCTCATTTCGTTATAGTTTAGCACTATGACAAGTCTTGTATCGCTCTTGCCTGCATTGTTCATTCCCTCGTAAATCTCTCCGCCAGTAAATGCTCCGTCACCCAGCACTGCTACTGTATGATGAGAATTATGGTTAAGCTTCATTGCTGTAGCAATACCTAACGCCGCAGAAATCGAGGTCGAGCTGTGTCCGCTTATAAAAGCATCATGCTCCGACTCATCAGGTCTTGGAAAGCCACTTATGCCACCCTCAGTGCGAAGAGAAGAAAAATCCTTAGCTCTTCCGGTGAGAATTTTGTGCGAGTATGCCTGATGTCCTACATCCCAAACAATTTTATCCTTTGGCGACTCAAAAATTCTATGAATCGCAATTGTAAGCTCTACCGTGCCTAAATTTGATGCCAGATGTCCGCCATTTTTTGACACCGTGCTTATAAGCAATTTTCTTATCTCGCCGGCAAGCTGTATACATTCGTCCTCAGATAAAGCCTTTAAATCCTCAGGCAAATTCATTTTAAATAAATCAAGCTTCTTATCCATTACTTTTTATGCTCCAGAAGAAAAATTAGCTGCGCCTGTGCAGCAAATCGACGGTCAAATCCGTCAAAAACTCGCAGTCGTCAAACTGCTTGAGTACAGTAAGCGCACTTTGAGTAAGTCTATCAGCTTCTGCTTGTGCGCCATCAATTCCCAATGCTGTGACATAGGTGCTCTTTTGCTGTTGAGTATCACTTCCTATAGGCTTGCCAAGCTCCTCAAATGAGCCTGTTACATCAAGTATATCATCAACAATCTGAAATGCGCGTCCAAGAGCATTCGCATACTCTGCAGCAGCTGAAATAAGCTCATATCTGCCAGCAAGAATAACACCCATAACGCAAGCTGCCTCAATTAGAGCGCCTGTCTTGTTTTGCTGCAATAAATCCAGCTGTTCAAGTGAAATCTGCTTACCCTCAGCTGATAAATCTATCACCTGTCCGCCGATCATGCCATTTACGCCAACTGCCTTTGAAAGAACAGATGTGAGCATAACTGCAGCTTGAGCCGAAATTTTCTCGTCTATCGCGGCATTTGAAATAACCTCAAATGCAAGTGTGTTAAGAGCATCTCCTGCGAGCAAAGCTATCGCTTCACCAAACTTTTTATGACAGCTAGGCTTGCCTCGGCGGTAGTCATCATCATCCATGCACGGAAGATCATCATGTATAAGCGAAAATGTGTGAATAAGCTCGATTGAAAGCGAAATATCTAACACCTCAGCAGCATTACCTCCGCACATTCTGCAAAACTCCATCATAAGTATAGGTCTTAGCCTTTTTCCTCCTGCCATAAGCGAGTATTCCATAGCCTCACATACGTCCTCTCTTAAATAGGGCTTGTCTGACATGAGTGATTTTAATGCTGCGTTTATATTTTTCTGATACATATTAAGTGTAAGCTGAGAATTTTCATTCATTTACTCATCATCCTTCACATTTACCGTAAGGCTTGCCGATTCTAGTGTTTTGCGGCATTCCGCACTTAGCTTTATTCCCTCGTTGTACAGCGAAATTGACTCCTCAAGCGGAAGCCTTCCGCTCTCTAGCCTTGCGACAATTTCCTCAAGTCTTTTTATCGACTGCTCGTAATTTGCAACCTCGCTCATTTTTCATTACCTCTCTTTATCCTCTTTAATGTCTAAGACCTTAGTCTTAAGCGTAAAATCGTAAAACCTTATCTCTAGCTCATCATCAGTCTCAACCTGACTTCTTTGAGTTACAGCTAATCCTTGCTTTAATGCAATTGCGTAGCCACGCTCTAAAACCTTGTAGGGACTTAAAGCCAAAAGCTTGCTATCAAGCTTTTCAAGGTTAGCATTGTAGCGTGACAGCTGTGCTTTATAAACAAGCTTTAAGCGCTCGTCCTTAGCATCAAGCTGCTGCTGTAAGCGTTTTACGGACTCGGCGGGAGATGCCGAATTCAGACGAGTCTGAAGTGCTTTTAGCTCATCATTTTTTGATGTAACACAAAATCTCATGGCTCGCTCAAGCCGCTCTCTCATAAGCTCATTTGCACCTAAAAGGGTATCCAGCGTCGGGGCACAAACCTCTGCCGCGGCTGATGGAGTAGGTGCTCGGTAATCGCTCGCATAATCTACAAGCGTTGTGTCTGTTTCATGACCCACTGCTGTGATAACAGGTGTTTTACAGGCTGAAACGGCAAGTACGACCTCTTCGGTATTAAACGGCATAAGATCTTCATTTGCTCCGCCGCCGCGTGTTAAAATTATAACATCGCTTCCGCTTAGATCTGCCCTTTTTAGCGCATGCTCAATAGTTAAATGAGCCTGCTCACCTTGAACCTGTGCCGGAAAAACATCAACCTCTCCTACAGGAAAGCGTCTCTTTAAAATATTCAAAACGTCCTGAAGTGCTGCACCGTTTAATGAGGTAACAACTGCAATTTTTTTTGGAAGCGTAGGAAGCTTTTTCTTTTTATCAAGTGAAAAAACACCCTGCTTTTCAAGCTTTTCCTTTATGGCATTAAGCCTTAAAAACTTTTCGCCGACTCCAACGGGAGTAAGCTCAGTTGCAATTATTTGATATTCACCGTTTGGCTCATAAACCTGTATACTTCCGCTGCAAAGCACGCTCATCCCTGCTTCCGGAGTAAAGGCAAGCCTGCTTGCTGACCGGGCAAACATTACGCCCTTAAGAACAGATGTATCATCCTTAAGCTTAAAATATGCGTGTCCCGATTTATAGTGTACACTAAATTCTGAAATTTCGCCGCGCACCGTTATGCTTTTTAGCTTTAGGTCGCCGCCTAATTTCAATGATATATACTTGTTAAGCTGAGATACGCTTAATATCGACGGCATTAGATCAGTCCCTTCTTAAATGCTGCATATACCGCTGTTCCGACAGCGTTGTCGCAGGAAAATTCAGGAGATGCAAAATGTGCATCAAAGCGCTCGCTAATTGATTTAGCTATGATTTTATTTGACATTACTCCGCCTGCATAAATTATCGGCAGACTGCCATACTTATCAATTGCATTTTGAGTAAGCACACAAATCGCCGCTTCTACTGATTTGATACAGTAGGCGGCTATGTACTCTTTATCTGCACCGCTTTTAAAAAGCTGACGACACTTGTTTTCTATTCCTGATAACGAGCAGTCTAATTCCTTGACAGATGGCTTTACCTTGATTTTTTCATCGCACCTATTTGCAAGCCTTTCAAGCTGTGCGCCGCATGGAAAATCAAGTCCAAGCATAACACCACATCGATCTATTGCTTGTCCTGCCTTTAGATCCATTGAACCGCCGATTCTCCTTATATCAATTACATTTTCACCGCCGCAGTCACAAAGCAGCATATCAGTTGTGCCACCACTTACATGAAAGGCTAAAAAGCGTTTGTTATCACTTAACCATCTAAGCTTTTTACACGAATACATCGCAGCTAATATATGCCCTGTCTGGTGGGTGGTTGCAAAATACGGTATATCATTTACTATACTTAAGCTTTTAGCAGTTGAAAGCCCAACCATAAAGCATGGCATATATGAGTTTTCTCGGCATGAGGGTCTGTCACTTACTCCGATTACACTCACATCATGGCAAATGTCACCAAGCTGCTCCATTACCCTTGGAAGCAGCATCGTGTGGTGAAACACAGCGTCTGATTGACGCACTCCCCTTTCGCCTCTCTTTACGGGCATAGGAAGCTTCGCCTGATAAACCTCACCCGAATAAGAATCTAAAACACATGCTGAGCAGGTATAGTTTGATGTATCGATACCCAGAGCTTTTTGTTTCTTACTCATTCTTGGGGCTCATCCTTTGAATTAACAGAGCGTGAATAGGCGCCTAAAACTCCGTTAATAAATGCAACATCTGGCTTTCTTGCATACTTTTGAGCAAGAGCTACTGCTTCGCTTATTGCCACGTTTAGAGGAACCGCTTCAGAGTAATTAGCTTCGTAGAGCGCTAAGCGTAAAATTGCCAAATTTATCTTTGGTATTCTACCTACACTTCTTTTTGGCGAATATAGATTTATAATCTCATCAAGCTCGTCCTGCTTTTGCTCGACATTCTTTGCAAGCTCGCATGATTGTTCGCTTATCTCAATCTCGTCATTCTCGCTCTTTGCAAGCAGATTTACTTCATATATGTCATCAATCTCATCATCTCTCAGCAGTCGCTCAAAATAGAGAACAAACGCGCCCTCTCTGAGCTTATGACGTCCTATGTGTGATGCTGTCTTGTTACCATCCACTAATAATTACACTTCCTTTATCTCAATATATCAATAACCTTCACGTTCACTCTTGCAACTGTTAGTCCCAAAAGATTTTGCACTGCTGATTTTACTCTGCTTTGAACCACCTCGCAGACCTCTATTACACCAAAGCCCTGCAAAAGACAAGCTTCTAATGTAATAGATAATACATCACCATCAAGTAGAACGTGTGTTTTAATACGGCTAGAAGGAGATTTTGTATCGCCTGCTACACCATCAACAGATGAAGCTGCCTTAAGAATGATTTTCTTTACTGCACTATCACTAACATACAAGCAGCAGCGAGTTTTATGAGTGCTTACCTCCATAAACAAAGCTCCTTTGTCACCTTATAAAAACGTATACTTTCTTTTTAATTATAGCATATTCCGGCGAATTATACAATCTTATTTGCATTTGTTTTCTTTTTATTCATAAGATATACATAAAACGCCGTCATACAAGAAGCTGCTCCCTGCATGACGGCTAAAAACAAAATTACTCAACGTCATAGATTCTTATATTCTCATTTGCCACATCCACCTCGCTTAATAGAATATCCTTTATCTGTGCTGCCTCACTTTCAATAAGACCTCCATCGGATTTCACCACAATGTTTGCATTCTCACCATCAAGGTAAACAACACAATCGGAAAAGCCCGCAGCCTTTACAAGGTTTTCAATCTTGCTTTCTTTTTCTATTAGCCCTGTCATTGTTGCAGCCTCCTCGCTTGCTGCCTCCTGCTCCTCAGGGCTGCTATCCCCTCCATTCATTATCGTCTGAAGTGTCTCAATCGCCTCATCACGAGATGTAGTTCGATCAATTCTCGCCTGAGCAAAATAGTCCTCGGAATCGGTCTCAGCTGCTGCTACAAGCTGTGCATCTCCGTAGTTTACACTTTTTGTATCAACCTTATCAGCAGCTTTAATTGAGCTGCCGGATGACATAGCATAGTTGACATACACCGCTGTACCCAAGACAAGCGTCATGCCTGCAAGCATAATCTGTCGCTTGCCTATCACTACACTCAGCTTTCGAAAATTTGGTTTCTTCATAACAAAATACCTCCGTTTAGTTTTTTGGCTCTACACTGATTCTATTTGACGGGATTCCTAAAGCAGCAGAAACTGCGTTTAAAACCCGCTCTTTAGTTTGCACATTTTCTACACCTGCACACACAACTACCGCTCCGCTGATTTGCGGTGTGATTATCTTTTTTATCACAGGCTGCTTATCACCGTCAACATCCTCGAGTACTATCTCGCCGCTTTGAGCAAGCGTTTCACTGCCCGACTGAGTTTGCTGATTAACGTTAGTCTGCTCTGCATAAACATACTCCTTTGTACTGCTTATCATAATCATAACCTCAACATCCGTCACTCCCTGAATGCTTGAAATAATCTCTGAAAGCTCGTTTTCTATCGACCTGCGATATTCCTCAGTTTCGTCTAAATCGACATCTGCCACAGCATCCGCCGTATCCGAATCAGCCTTACTCTCAGGCAAAAAATCAGACATCAAAATCAAAAGCATACCTACTATTCCGATAACGAAAAGAACAGTAATACGCTTATCCTTTTTTTCCTTACCGAGTAAAAGCTTCTTTATGCTCTCAATCAAATTTGCACCACCTCGACCTCACAGCCTAACAAATTTTCAGCTGTTTTTCTCGCTGCATCACACTGCTCGTCATAAATGCTTGACGAAAGATATACACAAGCGGACTCAGCCACAACACCATTATATTCATCAAGTGTACAAACTATGCTTATCTCATTTGCATCTATTCCAACCGAAAAAAGCTCTTCATAAAGCCTGCTCTCTAGGCTTGTTCTTGTCTGCTCAATAACCGACTGCTCATATTGCTCACTAAGCTGTGAATAATTATCCTCAGCAAGAGATAATTCATCTGAGGATATGTTGATTTTCGAGTGAGTGATCTGCGCTGCCACACAGATTATAAGCACAAGAGTGCATACAAGCTGAAGCTGATTTTTCATGCTAGATGATGAGAAAATCTTAACAATTGATGTTAAAACTGCGCACAAACATGCAGTATAAATTACATTTTTTGCAAGCTCCATATTATGCCCCCTATGACGCAAGATTTGCCGATGCCATCATAACAATTGCAGTAGAAATTATAAACATCACAGAAAAGCATACTGTAGTGCTTATTGCAGCTGAAATAGCATAGCCAACGCTTTGCAAAAGCTCAGATGCAGTACTAAGCCCTAAAAGCTCCGAAATCATATTAGCAAATTGTATTGTCGCCCTTACGCAAATAAGCGTCACCAGTGGATTTAAAAGCATAACTCCTATCACAATTATACCTATACTGCCAACACTCGATCGAATTATTCCGATGCTTGCGTATACACTCGAATAGCTTTCGGAAACCGAGCTTCCAATTATAGGAATAAAGCTTGTCGCACCAAATCGCACCGCCTTTGCCGCCGCTCCATCTGTTGATGCAGAGGAAAAGCTCTGAACTGTCATTAGTCCCGTAAATACGAGCATAAGTGCGTTTAGCACAAGCTTTACCGCATTCTTTACCGACTCAGCGGCTGATGAAAATCTCATGTCCGGATTTATTGCACTTGTAAATGATAGTGCCAAAAACAAGCTCAAAAACGGCATTATTACATTCTGTGTACAAAAGCTGACAATTTCACATACGCAAAGAACTCCTGTGTAATATCCGCCTCCTACTGTATATCCTCCGGATGCTGCTGTAACCGATGCAAAAATCGGGACATACGAAAGCATAAAGGTCAGAAGATTATTTAAAAAGACACAAACCTTATCAAACGCCTCATAAACAATTGAATATATTATAGCCATGCTTCCTAATAGACTGATTATTGTAAAGGTTTGTCCAACACCATCATCTGAACCATCGGGTGAAAAGCTTTTAGCAATCGCCGTTAAAATTAGCACTGCTATCAGCCTTGCGAAAACCTTGATCGGTTCGACAAGATTTTCTGTAAACTCATCCCACACTACTGATATGACGCTCTTGAGGGTAATATCAGTAAGGCTAGATCCATCTATGCCCTCCTCCTGCATTTTAGATTTTGTATCATCGTCAATTGCAGAGCTTATACCTTCGCTTACCACATCTGAATAATCATCAAGAGCATTAGATTGTGTGTCCTCAGCGCAGCATTTTATTCCTGCAAAGGTAAATATGATCAGCACAAAAATAATTGAAGCTATTCTTTTCATATAAATTCCTAAAACAACAGCAGCGACCTTATAATCTCAACCACTGCTTCAAACAGTGGCAGTGCGGTAATTACAAGCGCTGCCTTTCCTACAAGCGCAAGCTGTGACGATAGTGCGTTTTCTCCACAATCCTTACAGCAATCGCAGCCAAGCTGTGTTATATAACAGATTCCCAAGCTTTTGAATATTATCTTTAAATAGTCCTCGTCAAGTCCTGTCGAGTCAAAAAGCTCGGTGATAGAGCCTGCTACAGCTGAAAAGCCCTCTAAAAATCTCGAAGCTACCATGCAAGCTGCTAGGATGGCGCAAAGAATTTTAACCTGGGGATTTACAGAGCCTAGGGTTTTTAATATAACACAGACTGCAACGCAAAAAAGCACAATTGAAAGTATCTGCATGCTTAAAAACCAAAAAGGGTCTGAATGGTGTCAAAAAGCTCAGCTATGCGCTCGACTATCATCATAAGCACCACAATTAGTCCTGCTAGCGTTGTCATCATTGCCTGCTCATCACGCTCCGCTCGCTTAAGAAGCTGTACTAGCACTGCAACTATAATTCCCACAGCAGCAATTCTAAAAACCAGATCTAGCTCCATTTTTGCTCTCCTTTTCACACACCGTCTAAATCAGAACCACACCCAGAAAAAGTCCGCCTAAAACTCCAAGGCTTTGCGACAGCTTGACCTTGTCCGCCGTTTCAATCTCAAGCTGCTTTACCCGATTAGCAAAATACAAATTCGCACTTGACAAACGTGCAAGCTCGCAGACCTTGTCCGCACTTCCAAGGTTTAAAAAAAGCTCCTTAAGCCTTGCTAAATCCTCATCATTATAACCATCAGGATTATCATTTAAGGCACAAGCTGCCGCTTGTCCATCTGCATTTTCACCAAGTGAGGAAATAAACTTAGGAGCAGCTATCAGCTGAGTCTTTAGCTCTAAAATCATATGAGCGACAGTTGGGGATTCAAATTCAAGTGACATTTTAAGCTGTTCTATCATGCGTACAACCTGCTTTACAGAAGAAAGCCTTGCCTTATATCTAGCTGCAGCATATTGTCCTGCCGCTGTGCTGCTTATAACAATTGCTAAGAAGCCTATGAGCTTTAGCATAGCTTACTAAATGATATAAGTCTGCCACACATAGCACCAATACCAAGAATTGCGGCATAGTCAAATGCGTGTGACTTTATTAGCCTTCCGACAGCAGGACGTTTTTTCAGCTCATCTACACTGGCGGCATGGCAGGTGCATATTAGATAAACACCTGAATTTATTGCATACTCAAGTGACTCAAGATCTTCCTTCGCACCAATTTCATCACACACTATAATCTGTGGCGACATCACTCTGACAGCTGTCCTTACTGCTTGTGATTTATCATAACCATTAAAAACATCACACCGTGCTCCGATATCGTTTTGTGCCTTACCATCATACATACAGGCAAGCTCTCCCCTTTCGTCAATTACGCTTAATCTATAGCTTTGGCTCAATAGTCTGCAAAGATCTCTAAGCACAGTAGTTTTTCCTCCGCATGGTGGTGAAGCAATGATCAGTGAGGCAAGTCCATCTGAAAAGGCACGTTCAAAAATAGGCTTTGCACAACCCCTTACCTCACGTGCTATACGAATGTTTATCGAAGAAACATCCTTTACTGAGGCTACACTCAGCGTTTTATCATCCAATACTGCTGTGCCACAGAATCCAACACGATTACCGCCCTTTACAGTTATAAAGCCCTGCGAAATCTCTCGTGGAAAGGCGTGAACAGAGCCTTGAAAGGCATGCGTGAAGGCAAAGGATATATCATCATCCGTCACCCGTACCGCATCTGAGGCATCGTTCATAAGCCTGCCATCATATGTAATAAAATATTCCTTGCCATACAAAACACCTGTTAAATAGAGTCCTCGCCTAAGGCGAAGCTCAGTAAGCTTTTGCCGCTCGCCCTCACTTACACGCATAAGTGCTGATTTTAACGAAGGAGAAATAAGGTCTATTGCATAATCAAGCTTTGAAATCTCATTCATCTAATAGCCCTCCTGACTTAGATAATACTATGCAGACAAGACTGAGAATATTCAAATAAATACAGCTATAAAAAAATCCGAAATAGCACATACCGCGCTATTTCGGATTGTATGGCACAGGAAAAAGGGGATTAACCTGTGTAATGGGTAACAGCCTTTTTGTGCTGTCTAATAATATTATAGCATATTATTTTTTCTTGTCAATGTGTGACAAAAAGTGTGCGAAATTTCGTTTTTTGTTTCATTTTTAAATATAAACAATTGTAAATCATACAAAAAATTGATTTGAATATTTCAAATTAGCACTATAAGCAGCTATGCACTGTGTCCGCCAATTTGTCTGTTTCTTAATACCGTTGTCGCACCCTCCTGAAGATTCATACCCTTAATTATTGCGTTCTTTCCAAAACGATTTCTTATTTCTACAACCGCTCGATTACGTGCGGTTTCACGCTCAAGCCTAACACGCTGCCGCTCACGCTCAGCATCAAGTCTATTTGCATCGGTAAAAAGGTCAAGCTGCTCATAAGCCTGCTCATTTACTGCCTTATCCTCATCAATCACATTCTCAGCTACAAGTGTCACTCTTCTTACAGTTAGCTTCTTATTCGCTATCCTCTCAAAAAGAGTAGTAAATCCATCTGTAATCAGCTCACCTGACGAGGTTTGGCATGAAAGGTTTATTGTACCATGAGAATGCTTAGGTACTGCTCTGCCGTATCGGTCATATTTAATCTCGCCATGATAGATGTTTCTTTTGCTTTGTTCGCTGAGATTTTCAACATCGTAGCCTATAGTAAGCACAAGCTGATTTGTAACAAGCCGTTTGCCCACCAAATCAAGTGCCAAAAGATCAGCCATTTCACGCACAATGAGCTTTGCCTCATCATATGTATAGGGTCTGGTAAGCACCTGCCCTGATGATAGACTGTTTTTTTCAGGCTTGTAGGATTTTATATCCGAAATGGTGCAGGGCTCATATCCCCACGCATGATCGATAAGAAGCTCAGCATTTACTCCAAACAGCTTATAAAGATAATCAGAATACTTAAGCGAAAACCTTGCCACATCCCCCATAGTGAAAAGTCCAAGCTTTTCAAGCCTTTTAGCGGATCCTCCGCCCACTCGCCAAAAATCGGTAATTGGTTGATGAGCCCATAGGAGCTTGCGATAGCTTTTCTCATCAAGCTCGGCTAAGCGTACACCGTCCTTATTCGGAGGCATATGCTTTGCAACGATATCCATAGCTACCTTACAAAGATAAAGATTGCTTCCTATTCCTGCTGTTGCAGTAATTCCCGTAGCCTTTAGCACATCTCGAATTATCGTCATAGCAAGCTCACTTGCCGTCATACCATAGGTTTTAAGATAGCCTGTTATGTCCATAAAAACCTCATCGATTGAGTAAACATGAATGTCCTCTGAACAGATGTATTTAAGATAGATATTTAAAATACGAGTGCTATATTCCATATACAAAGCCATTCGTGGAGGTGCAGTAATATAGTCAAGCTCAAGATTATCCATTAGCTTAAGCTGAATATCGTTAGTGCATTTTGCTGTAAGGCAATGATTTTTTGCTTTCTGACGCCGCTCATCATTTACCTCACGAACACGCTGTACTACCTCAAATAGCCTTGCTCTTCCGGGTATTCCGTATGATTTTAGCGATGGAGAAACCGCTAAACAAATTGTCTTTTCGGTACGGCTTTTATCAGCCACAACCAAATTTGTCGTAAGCGGATTTAATCCTCGCTCAACACACTCAACGGATGCGTAAAAAGATTTTAGGTCAATTGCCAAATAAACACGCTCAGACATTCTCACTCCTCCTCATCCAAGCAAAAAAGAACAAATGTTCTGGAAGTATATTATACCACAAAACATACGTTCTTTTGTTGGACTATTTGAGGATATTTTGTTAACATTTGGTGAACGACAACTAAAAAACGCCGTACATTAACTGCACGGCGAATTTTCATATGTTAGCTAAAGGCTAGATTCTTGCAACCTTGCTATCCTTAGCTGCCTGAGCAACTGCGGATGCTACTGCTGCTGCAACATCACGATTTAAAGCTGAAGGAATGATGTAATCTGCGCTTAGCTCATCATCCTTAATGAAATCAGCTATTGCCTTAGCTGCTGCAATCTTCATCTCATCATTGATTTCGCTTGCTCTAACATCAAGCGCACCACGGAAGATTCCGGGGAATGCCAAAACGTTATTTATCTGATTCGGGAAATCACTTCTGCCGGTGCCGACAACTGCTGCTCCGGCTTCCTTTGCGAGGTCAGGCATGATTTCGGGAGTAGGATTTGCCATAGCAAATATGATAGGATCCTTTGCCATGCTCTTAACCATATCAGGAGTAACACATCCAGGAGCTGATACGCCTATAAACACATCGGCACCCTTGATAACATCCTCAAGCGAGCCCTTGCGCATCTGCTTGTTGGTAATCTGAGCCATCTCGATCTTTTCCTTGTTAAGACCTTCTCTGCCCTCATAGATTGCGCCCTTGCGGTCACATAGAACAACATCGTTAAGTCCCATAGCGATAAGCAGCTTGATAATAGCAATTCCTGCAGCACCTGCACCGCTTGTTACAACTCTTATTTCATCAAGCTTTTTGCCTGTGAGTTTAAGAGCGTTAATCATAGCTGCAAGCGTTACAACGGCGGTTCCGTGCTGGTCGTCATGAAATACCGGGATATCGCAAATTTCCTTTAGCTTACGCTCAATTTCAAAGCATCTCGGAGCGGAGATATCCTCAAGGTTAATTCCGCCAAACGATCCTGCAATCATGCTTACTGTCTTGACAATTTCATCAACGTCCTTTGAACGAACGCAAAGCGGAATTGCATCAACATCACCAAACGCCTTAAAAAGCACGCACTTGCCCTCCATTACAGGCATTCCTGCTTCAGGTCCTATATCGCCTAGTCCCAAAACTGCTGTACCGTCAGTAATAACCGCTACAAGGTTTGAGCGTCTGGTTAGCTCATAGCTCTTGTCGATGTCCTTTTGAATTTCAAGACAGGGCTGTGCTACTCCGGGAGTGTAGGCAAGAGACAAATCGTCTCTGGTTTCGAGAGGCACACGTGATACGACCTCAATTTTTCCGTTCCACTGCTCATGCAGCTTTAATGATTCCTTTGCATAATCCATTTCTATTCATTTCCTTTCATAGATATAGTTTTTTGTTAAATTCCAATCTCATCAATTACCTTTTTAATTGCCTTTGAGCTCTTTCTTATCATTTCATCCTCATCGGGATTAAGATTTACCTTTATGCGCTGTGAAACACCGTCCGCGCCGATTACATACGGCAGACTCAAGCACACATCCTCTGTGCCGTAAATTCCATCTGTTAGAGTTGACACCGTCATAACCGAACGTGAATCTCTTAGTATACACTCACAAATTTTATTTACCGAAAGTGCAATTGCATAGTAGGTCGCACCCTTTGCCTCAATTACTGCAGCTCCGGCTTGACGAACAGCAGTCTCAATTTCCTTTAGCTTATCCATACTGATTTGTCGGTTGATTGAGCGAAAATATTCAAACATATTCATACCCGCAACGGTCGTGAGCGACCAGGGTACAAATGATGTATCGCCATGCTCACCAAACACGTTTGCATGAACGCTCTCCGCTGAAATTTCAAGTCTGTCCGCCAGAATAGAGCGAAGCCTTGCCGAATCAAGCATTGTACCAGTGCCAATTATTTTGTTTCGTGAAATTCCGTACCGTACCAACGTGTAGGTTAGAATATCCACGGGATTGCTGACAACTACATATACCGAATCGGGGCAGTGTTTTGTTATCTCAGGCAAAACCTGATTGATTATGTCAACATTCGTCTTAGCAAGCTCCATTCTCGACTGTCCCGGCTTTCTGCCAACTCCTACTGATATAACTACAATATCAGCTCCCTTTGTATCAGGATAGTCACCGGCATAAATATCAACCGAAGGACAAAAGTTTATTCCCTGACGGATATCCATTGCCTCGCCCTCAGCCTTTGCCTTGTCAATATCGACAAGCACCAGTTCAGAACAGACGCCTTTAATTGTAAGGGTATAGGCTATAGTCGCACCAACATTTCCTGCTCCGAGTACAGCTATTTTGGTACCCTTTTTTTCATCTTTGATACTCAATGTATGTTTCCTCCACTTATAAATTACAAACGTTAAAAAACGATTCAAAATAAATTATACTATATTTTCCGACAAATTTCAATAGTGAAATTGACAATATTTTGACAAACTATATGAACAGTTTGTAAAATATTACGAAGCCAAAATCTCATTGACATTTGATCAATTATATAGTATAATAAATATATGATGTGAGCAGGGCTATGTAGCCTTGCTAAAAAGCATAATAATATCTTTCGATTGAAAGGACTGCGTATATTATGGACAAAACAATTGCACAAATACAACAGGAAATAGCTGAGATGAAGGCTCAAAAGGATATCTGTATACTTGCACATAGCTATCAGGGACGCGAGATTGTCGAAACGGCAGATTTTACCGGAGATTCCTATGCGCTATCTGTTAATGCCTCAAAGGTGAAAAATAAAAATATCATTTTTTGCGGAGTGCATTTTATGGCGGAAACAGCTAAGATGCTCTCTCCTGACAAAAATGTTTATCTTTCAAACATGATTGCGGGATGTCCGATGGCTGAACAGATGGAGCCTGAAATGATAGAAGCAATTAAGGCTCAGGATCCTGAGCGCAGGGTTGTAGCATACATAAACACCACTGCTGCGCTAAAAACCGTTTGCGATGTATGTGTTACATCCTCATCGGCAGTTAAGATTGTCAGCTCAATGGAGGATAAGAAAATTCTTTTTATTCCTGACTGCAATCTTGGTGCATTTGTACAAAAGGCTTGTCCTGACAAGGATATAAAGCTTCTTCAGGGAGGCTGTCCGGTACACGCTGCTGTTACAGTACAGGAGGCAATTAAAGCGAAGGAGGCTCATCCGAACGCACTGCTGCTTGTGCATCCTGAATGTAATCCTAAAGTAAGCGAGCTTGCTGACTATGTAGGCTCAACAACAGGAATCATGAATTTTGCAAAGAAATCCGATGCCAAAGAATTTATCATTGGCACCGAAATCAGCATTGCTGAGCATCTTCAATATGAATGTCCCGATAAGAGATTCTATATACTTTCAAAGAAAATACTCTGTCCTAATATGAAATCTACAACACTCATGGACGTTTACAGACTCTGTAAAGCAATCGGTACTGATGAGGCAAAGGAAAATGAAATTATCATGAGCAATGAGCTTATTAATTGTGCAGTTAAGTGCATAAACGAAATGCTTAGATTAGGATAAACGGAGGACATCTATGGGCACTAATGTTGAAGAAAACAAGGCTAGATTCAAAGAAATTTTCAATGATAAAATAACAAGAAGAGGATCTGAAAAGCTTCTCGAATGGCTTGAATCTGAAGGAAGTGACTTTTTTACCGCTCCTGCATCTACACGCTACCATGGCGCATACGAGGGCGGACTTTGTGAGCACTCACTAAATGTCTACGACTGTCTGTGCAGCTATCTTGCTCGTGATAGAGTAAGAGAGGAATACAAGCTTGAATGCTCGGAGGAAACAACTGCTATAATCGCTCTTTTACACGATTTATGCAAAGTGAATCTCTACAGAGCAAGCTACAGAAACAAGAAAAATGAGCATGGCGATTGGATACAGGTTCCCTTTTACGAATTTAACGACATGCTTCCCTATGGTCACGGCGAAAAAAGTGTGTACATAGTAAACGGATTTATGCGACTAACACGTGACGAGGCTATGGCTATACGCTGGCACATGGGCTTTTCAGGTGAAGAAAATAAAAACACTATAGGCAATGCACTTGAGCTTTTTCCACTTGCTTTTGCTTTAAATGTGGCTGATATGGAATCAACTTATTTTGTTGAAGGAAGAGATTATAAATAGGAGTTGTAAATTATGGATATTGATACAATTTTAAATGAGCTTACACTCGAAGAAAAGGCTGGGCTTTGTTCAGGTGCTGACTTTTGGCACACTAAGGCTGTCAAGCGACTTGGCATTGAGCCCATTATGGTATCTGACGGTCCTCACGGACTAAGAAAGAATG
The DNA here is from genome assembly GCA_021199375.1 of Ruminococcus sp. GTDB lineage: Bacteria > Bacillota > Clostridia > Oscillospirales > Ruminococcaceae > YE71. Next base: position 61,486 of record JAJQIB010000008.1, read on the forward strand.
TAGACCTTGCTGAAAACCCGAATCAGGCAATTGAAGCAGTTTGCTTTCCGACAGCATCAGCTCTTGCCTGTTCATTCGATACACAGCTTTTGACCGAAATGGGAAAAGCACTCGGTGAGGAGTGTCAGGCAGAAAATGTCTCCGTAATTTTAGGACCCGGCTGTAACATTAAGCGTTCCCCACTTTGCGGAAGAAACTTTGAGTACTTCTCAGAGGATCCATATCTTGCCTCACGAATGGCAATAGCTCACATCAAGGGAGTACAAAGCAAAGGCATCGGTACATCGCTCAAGCACTTTGCCGCTAACAATCAAGAATACAGAAGACATTCAGTAAATGAGGAAATTGATGAGCGCACCCTGCACGAGATTTATCTCGCTGCATTTGAGCCTGTAGTCAAGGATGCTAAGCCGTGGACGGTTATGTGCTCATACAATAAAATCAACGGATACTACTCATCACAGAACAAGCTGCTGCTAAGCGACATTTTACGTGATGAATGGGGATATGAAGGACTTGTCATGAGCGACTGGGGAGCAGTCGATGACAGAGTACGTGGTATTAAGGCAGGACTAGATCTTGAAATGCCGTCAAGCATGGGCAAAAATGATGCATTTATTATCAAGGCTGTCGAGGATGGCACGCTTTCGATGGACGAGCTTGACAAGTGTGTAAGACGTGTGCTTGAGCTTATAGCAAAAAGTGGAGAGAGCAAAACCGAGATGGTTTGGGATAAGGATCGTCATCACAAGCTGGCAGAAAAAATCGAGTCTGAATGTGCTGTACTGCTCAAAAATGATGACAATGCTCTGCCGCTATCTACAAGCGACAGCATTGCCTTTATAGGTGCTTTTGCTGAGGATCCACGATATCAGGGCGGCGGCAGCTCGCATATAAACTCCTACAAAACCACCTCAGCGCTAGAAGCAGTAAAAAATGTATGCAATGTTACATACGCAAGTGGCTTTAGCCTGGAAAAGGATGAAATCAACCCAGAGCTCGAGAAGGAGGCTCTTGATGTAGCAGCCAAGGCTGACAAGGTTGTAGTGTTTGCAGGACTTCCCGAATCATTTGAGTCTGAAGGATACGACAGAAAGCACATGAGAATGCCTAACAATCAGCTTGAGCTAATCGACAAGCTCTGTGAGGTAAATAAAAATGTCATAATTGTTCTTCACAATGGTTCACCGATTGAACTGCCATTTGCTGACAAGGTAAAAGCAATTCTTGAAATGTATTTAGGCGGTCAGGCAGTAGGTGGTGCTGAAATCAAGCTGCTTTTTGGAGATGTAAATCCAAGCGGCAAGCTTGCTGAAACCTTCCCACTTAAGCTAGAGGATAATCCTTCATATCTCAACTTCCCAGGTGAGGGTGACTCGGTTAGATATGCCGAAGGGATTTTTGTGGGATATCGCTATTACGAAAAGAAAAAAATGGCAGTGCGCTTCCCGTTTGGACATGGTCTTAGCTACACTACATTTGAATACTCCGACCTAAGACTTTCAGACATTGAGGTTGGCGAAAAGAAAAACCTTACTGCCGAGCTTTGTATCACAAATACAGGCAGCTATGCAGGTGCAGAGGTTGTAGAGCTTTACATCCAGCCAATTAATCCAAATGTAATTCGTCCTGTCAAGGAGCTTAAGGGCTTTGAGAAGGTGTTCTTAAAACCTGGCGAGAGCAAAAGAATTGTCTTTAGCCTAGATAAGTCAGCATTTGCGTACTACTCAGACAAGATTCATGACTGGTACAGCGAAAGCGGAGAGTATAATGTGCTGATTGGAGCATCCTCAGCTGATATAAGGCTCTCTGGCAAGGTGCATTTTAATGCTAGTAAGACGCTTCCGATTCACTTTACTCTTGACAGCACCGGAGGAGATATAAGCGAGACTGAAGAGGGCAAGCAGATGCTTGATGAGATGCTCAAATTGGTGTTCATCGGAGCAAATGGAGGAGCTGATGAAAAGAGTGAAAGCGGGCTTGAAATGCTAACCGCTATGACACGTGATATGCCGCTTCACGCACTGGTAAGCTTCACGGATTCTCCTGATATTACAAGAGAGCGCTTGAAGCTGCTGATTGACAAACTAAATGAAATTTATTCTCACGAATAAACAAGCTATATCATAAAGCTAATATGCGTAAAAACAGGACTGCTGTCAAATTAAACAGCAGTCCTGTTAAGCCTGTCGAACAATCCCAGAAACCGTGCGGGATCTGGGGTTGTTCGACAAGCAAAAGGCCCTCGTTTTAGGAGGGCTTTTACAATTAAAGTAAATTAATTACTTTCTCTTTTTTAGCATAACTATAGCTGCACCGACTAGCATTACTGCTCCTGCTGCTGCAGATGCTCCCGTGTCGGGATTTGTGTCTGAGCTGCTTGTAGTAGTTGTGCCGGAGCTGGAAGACTCAGACTCGCTTGCAGATGTCTCATCAGTAGAATCATCAGAATCATCTGAATCGCTTGATTCGGTCGATTCGCTGCTGTCATCGCTGCTTGTGCTGCTTGAATCTGCAGTGCTGTCGTCACTCTCACCGCTGCTATTGCTGTCATCGCTGCTGTTGCTGTCGTTACCGCTATTACTCTCGTTGCTTTCGGTTGGATCAGCTGTGCTTGAATTGCTGTTTGTTTCTTCAGCAAGCACAAGTCCGTCAATTGCAGCCTTAAGCGCCTCTATTGCTGCGCTAAGGTCGCTATTATCGCTGTCCTCTGTCAAAAGCAGTGCGTCAGCAAGAGCCTGGGCAAGAACCGCGTAGCTCTCCTCAGTGTATAGAGAGGAATCTATGTCCTGAGCCTCAGCAATAAGATCTTCAAGGTAATAATAGAGTCCTACATAAACCGTGTAGGTCACTTCATATCCGTTATCGGTCATTGCAGTAATATACGTCTTGCCATAGCTGCAGCCTGTAACCGTTACAGATGCATAGCCTGTATCAGAATCGGCAAGGATTGCAGTGCTGTCAACCGCTGCTATCGAGCTATCGGCTGAAGTAAAGGTGATAAGCGAATCACTTCCAAGCTCTGAAATCTTAACCATAAGCTCGGCTGTGTCTCCTACCTCTTCAAGAATTAGCGGATCATTGCTTGCTGCCTCTAGTCCTGTAGCAGCGTCTTCACTCTCTGTAGATGAGCTTTCTGCAAAGGTGAGTCCACTAACGGTAAAGGTTACGGATATAGAGGTTGGATTGCTTATGTCACTAAAGGATGCGGTGTAATTTGAAACGGATATTCCGTCGACTACCGTGCCGCCCCATGCATTTATTGGCTTGCCGGTATCAAGCTTAGTGCCGCTCATTGCAGAATAGAAGTTGCTGTCAGTTATTGTAAGCTCAGTGCCATTTACCGATACGCTATCGTATCTTATGCTAGCTGCTGTAATAGGTGATACTGTAGCATTGCCAACAGTTACATCATAATCCTGAATGTAGATTGCGGTAACATTGTTAATTGTTGTTATTCCTGCGGATTTGCCTGCGCTAGAAAGATCTTCAGCAATGTCAAAGGTCAAAGTATACTGTCCATCCTCGGATACCGCTACTGAAGGACTGGTTTCGATTTGATAATAACCATTTGTGCTATCATTATAAAGCACGTTCAATGCAAGATTTATTGTACCTGTGATCTCAACATCGCTTACCACTACCTTTACAGTTTTGGTGAGTCCAGTAGAAGATGTCATGGTTACATATGTAGTGCCTGCGCTAATACCAACGATTTTGCCAAGTGCATTTACTGTAGCAATATCGGTATTAGATGACTTATAGCTTATATAACTGTTTGCAGCTGAAGGCTCAACGCTTGCATCAATGTAGGTATACTTTCCTGTAATTACCGAATATGTATCTTCACAATCGATTGCAGTCACGGTGTCGCCATCTGCGGCTGTTACCTTTACAGTAACCTGCTGTGATACATCACCATTTTGTGCATACGCTGTAACAGTTGTAACGCCTACGCCCTTTGCTCTTATCATGCCCTGTGAAACGGTCGCTATGGTATCATCCTCAGTACTCCACAAAACAACATCATTAGAATCTGCCGGTGAGGTCGAGGTCGTTACGGTGTATGTATCGCCAAGTGCTATAGTTACCGTGCTATCGCTAAGTGCTATATCTGTAAACTCAACAATTTCAGGATCTTCAACTATATCAGTGTAGTCATAGCTTTCGTTAAGTGATGAGGCTTCAAGATAAGTACCTCTCATCATACCATCAACAATTGTTTTAAAGATAGGCTCACAATTTGCTCTATCCCAATATGAGTAAAGTCCCGTCTCGTACTTGTCAGAGCCATATCCCTGATCCCAAACTACAGGTACACAGCCAAGTGTCTGGCAGGCTCTGTTTACTATCTCTGAGAAATATGCTCTTGCAACATCATTATAGCCTGTGTCAGTTCCACTTTGTGTGTAGGTTCTTGTTCCATATTCGCCTAGGATAAGCGGAACATCAAATTTATTTGCCGCAATCTTTAGATTCTTGACAACCTCATAAACCTCGCTATAGGTCCATGTTACGTTTGTACTGGACTTATAAACATGAAGCGCAAACATCAAGCAATTGTCTGTGTTATAGCTGTCATCAGGAAGAGTGAAGGCTGATGCGTTACCGCTGTTTGCATAATGTGCAACAGATGCAAGCCATCTATGAGTGTTGTTAGAGCCCGTTGAACGTACTACGTTTACAAAAATCTGGTTAAGATTGTTGATAATAGGTGTGTCATACTCGATTGCCGCTGAGGAGTTCTTATCATCACCCTCCATACAGGTGATTTCGTTCATCGACTCGAAAATCAGATGCTCGTCATAATCCTTAAAGTACTCGGCAATGTTTCTCCAAACGCACTCGTACTCTTCATATACAGCGTCAATATCTTCAGCCGCAACTCTGAGCCAGCCTGACTGCTCTGCACCGTCATGGTGTACGTTTATAATCGCATACATATCCTGCGATACACAGTAGTCAACTATATCCTGAACACGGCTTATCCATGCATCGTTAATCTCATAGCCGTTTTCGGTATCGATCATAGTTCCCCAGGTTACAGGAATACGAACAGTATTGTAGCCTGCATCGTGAAGTGCCTTTATGTACTCCTTAGTGGTCTTAACCGACTGCCATGAGGTTTCACTCGGAGTAAGTCCCGAATGTCCGTCCATAGTATTACCTAGGTTTATGCCTGCTCCCATCTCTTCAATTATCTCATCATTAGATAATGTACGCCAGGGCAATGGGTCTTCGTCTGTATCGGTGTCAACAAATAGCATATCAGCCTTTACCTCTTCAAGCGCACTTCTTGCAGATGTGTAATCGCTGTCAGATGAGCTTGAGCTGTCATAAACTGCCTGAGCCTTAGCAAGCTGTGTCTCAAGCGCAGTCCATGAATCCGATTGATACTTGCTAGAGTCCATTTCTGCGCAGTAATCAAGCGTTAGCTTTAAAAGCTCCTTTGCACTAAGAGAGGTGTCTTCAACATCATAAGAGGTTGATTCAACTGTAGGTTCAGTAAAGCTATTGTCGCCCTCAACCGCATCATATGTAGCACCATTGCTAAATACTATGCCCAAAAGCTCACAATCGGTATTGTCAGTATCTATTCTCACATTTATCGTGATGTAGTTTGCGTAATCTGTACTAGCCCAATCGCCACCTGACTGTGTAGTAGTATTTAGGTTTATCGAGGGAAAGACATAGCATCCTGTGCCTGCGTTACCAACTATATCATCCTGAATTGCATTACCTGATTTTCCTGTAGTAACCTCAGAGCCTACAAGATACTTGCTTGACACCTTGCCTTCAGCCTGACTGCCAAGAGCAATGTTCGCATTGATCTGCGAATACGATCCACCCTCTGTAATTTTTACATACACAAGTGCCGATTTACTTCCCTGCCAGCTAACATTTGCTGTATCAAGCTCGTCCTCGGTTATCGTGTACTTTACATACGCCTCAAAGTCATCAGCAGCGGGAGAAAGTGTGCTAAGACCCGTAGTGCCCAGAAAAACCGTTGCCGCAATTGCTGAAATGATTCGTTTAAGCTTCATAAAATAACCTCCGTTTCAAGCGACATAAAGTCACTACTATAATTGTAAACCATTACATGAAATTTTTCAATGCACTTAAATTACAAACTTGAGATGATTTTTTCGGCATTTTGCACAATTTGAAAAAAGTTTTGCATATATATTTGACATATTCAAAGCGATGTGGTACAATAGTTTTAGAAAATTAAAGGAGGTACCAAGCTATGCCATTTATCAATGTAAAAGCAAATACACCTATCTCTGCTGAGCAAAAGACCGCTATAAAATCCGCACTCGGCGAGGCTATAGCCACAATTCCGGGAAAATCGGAAGGCTGGCTTATGGTAGGAATTGAGCCTGAATACACGCTTTATTTCAAAGGGTCTGACGCTCCCGCCGCTATGGTTGAGGTAAGCGTCTACGGAAAAGCAAATCCCACTGCCTTTGATGAGCTTACAGGAAAAATTTGCTCTATATTAAACGAACAGCTTTCAATTGACTCAGCTCGAATCTACGTAAAATACTCAGCAACCGCTGACTGGGGATGGAATGGGTCTAACTTTTAAACCAAGCATCAAAGGACGGTTTTGTTTAAGCCGTCCCTTGTTTTTTTAAAGCGGAGCGAAGCGAGATATGCTTGTTGTACGAGCTTGTTCGTACCAATCTCATGAGCTGACAGCCGCCTTTGCTAAAGCACGGCAACAAGCAAGCATTAGGAGCCGTCAGGCTCCGCTGGATTTCAGTGGGGTGCGGGTGTCCAGTGGACACCTCTGCGAAGCAGAAGCACCGACCGAACCGACAGGTGAGAAATTAGTTTTACCCCCCCCCACTGAAAGACAAGGAGCGAGAACATCCGTTCTTGCAACCGCCTACCTAAGAGGTGGGGGACATCATGCTTGGGTTATATTATTTCACCTAAGCAGTAATCCTCATACGCTTTTGTAATTCTCACAAGCTTTAGCTGTCTAAAAAGACTATCCCCTGTTTTCCTAGGAGCTTTAACTACTACATATTCGGGGTTATGTCCTTGATGAAAATCTTCATCACTTTCACGCTCAAAAAGCACTTGAGTCACCGTTCCTACAAAGCCTTGATGATACTTTAGCCTTGATTCTTTACAAGCCTGAGAAAGCTTTGCCGCACGGGCATTTTTTGTAGCGTTATCAAGCTGACCTGTCATCTTATCGGCAGCTGTGCCGCTTCGCCTTGAAAATGGAAAAATATGAGCGTCGGCAAACTCGGCACGTTTTACAAATTCAAGCGATTGCAAAAAATCCTCATCGGTTTCATTCGGAAATCCAACCATTATATCCGTAGTAATGGCACAGCTTGGAAAGACTGAACGCAGCTTTTGAACAAGACTTAGGTATTCCTCGCTTGTGTAATGGCGGTTCATAGCTTTAAGTGTTTTGTCACATCCGCTTTGTAAGGATAAATGAAATTGCGGGCAGAGCTTTTTTAGTCTGCTCATACGTAAAATATCCTCATCACTTATCATTTCTGGCTCAATTGAGCTTAAACGCACTCTAAAATTCTCATCAATAGAGCATACTGCTTCAATTGCGTCAATAAGCCTTGTGCCATCGCCAAAATCTCTTCCGTAGCAGCATAGATTTATTCCTGTAAGAATAATCTCCTTATGATTTGAGGCTACAAGAATGCTCGCTTCCTGGCGAATGTCGTCAAGTGGTTTTGAGCATATATGACCTCGTGCTTTAGGTATAATGCAGTAGGTGCAGTTCATATCGCAACCGTCCTGTATTTTTATGTAGGCACGGGTTTTATCCTCTGTAAGCTGGTTGCACATCGGTTCAAACTCGCTTTTTGATTCTATTGTGGATACACCTGCCTTGCATTCATGCGTTTCAAAATACTCATATACAAGATCAGGTATTTTGGTTTTACCCTTAGTGCCACAAAAAATATCACACTCTTTAAAGCTTTCAGCAAGATCTGGAAAGGCTTGTACAAAGCAGCCGGCAAGTACAATTAGACAATCAGGATTTTCACGCCTTGCTCGTTTGACAAAATGTCGAAGCTTACGATCTGCAGATGATGTTACTGTACAGGTATTGACAACCACCACATCGGCAAGTGAAAGCATATCCGTTTTTATATTTCCGTCAGCCTCAAAACGCTCACGAATATTTTGAAGCTCATATTGGCTAACCTTACACCCAAAAGCCATGTAAAATATTTGTAAAGCCATAAAATCTCCTTCCAGCAAAGCAATAAATCATTAACAAATTGTAGCGAAATGCACAAAATTGGCTGCGATTCATTGTGAAAATGCACCAAAAAAATTGGTTTTAGACCTCGTATATTGACTATTATACTATATTTTCAGAAAAAATGCAAATACCCCTTGACAAATCAAAAAAAATGGTTATAATAATAGATGTAAGGATATAAAACTTACGCATACACGCATTTTTTAATTGTTTAGGAGGTAATTTGTATGAAAAAGGTAATGATCAAACTTGAGTCTATTGAGGCTGTAAAGGAATTTGTCAGCGAGGTTACACTTTGCGATTATGACGTAGACCTTGTTTCCGGCAGATATGCTGTTGACGCAAAGTCCATCATGGGTATCTTTAGCCTTGATCTGTCAAATCCGATCCAGCTTATCGCACGCACTGAGGACGTGGGCGACTTCTTCGAGAAAATCAAGGACTTTATTGTAGAGTAATTACTTAATCAAGTGAGATGAGAGAGCGAGCCAAAAAATAGGCTCGTTCTTTTTGCTGTTTACGGGTATACAAGCTCTCCTTTTTTCATATACTTTTTTACAAAGGAGAGATGCAAATGAAATATCCAACACTTACATACCTAGGACGAGCAGGCGACTTTAAGCCTATTCGCTCGATGATTAGCATAGTTGATGACAAGGAGGTGCTTGTAGAAAGCTGCAAGCGTATTTTGGAATGCGATGAAATAAAGTGCAGCATAATATCTCACGGATATCTGATTGAGGTCTGGGGCAGTGAGCTAAGTGTGTCCAGCTTTGCAAACGGCAGTGCAGCAATTAGCGGCAGGATACAATCGCTTTCTATTGAGCGCAGAAGATCCAGCGAGGCTTTAATATGATAGGTGCAGCTGTTCGCTACAGATATCTTTGTCCTAATCCGCAGCGATTTTTTTCACTTGTAAAAAATAATGGTATGAGCATCTTTAATATAGTTCAAAATGGCGAGGTGTTAACCCTTTCTGTAGGATATTTTTCACGCAAAAGGCTTGAAAAAATCATGTGTGATCTTGGCGGTGAGTTTAAAATAATAAGGCTTGGATTTATCGGCAGACTATTTAAATCGCTTTCTACTCGTGCAGGACTTATTTTAGGAGCTGTAGTTAGTATCGCTTTTTTGATTATAATACAGGACTATGCGGTAAACATTGAAATACTTTCAGACAATGAGGATGTAATTTATGATGTGAAGAACGTTCTTGCAGCTGAAGGAATAACTGCTAAGAGCAGAATATCACAGATAAATCGTGTGGAGCTTGAACGCAGCATCAAGCAAAAGGCGGCAAGTGTTTCGTGGGCAGGAATTAGCATTTGTGACAGTACTCTTATTATAGATGTAATTGAGAATATAGATGAGCCCGATAACAGAAGCGAGCGTATGCCTTCTAATCTTATCGCATCGCACAGCGGAGTTATTGAGGATGTTGTGCTATACAACGGAGTGCTTGTTAAAACAGTTGGCAGCGGAGTAATAAAGGGCGAAACGCTGGTAAGCGGTACAATTGAAATAGAAAAAACCTCATTAAAGGAAGGCAAGGTTGTCACTGAAACGAATAGAAAATATGTACGCTCAATCGGAGAGATATACGGTACCTACTCAGACACACAGACCTTTGAGCAAAGCTACATTGACACTAGCATTGTATACACAGGTAAAAGCCTTACTAAGCACTATCTTGATGTGTTCAGCGCTGAAATACCTCTTTTTATAAGCTCTCCGAGCGGATATTACTCACAACAAAGCGAGTACACTTCGCTTGAGATTTTAGGAAAGCAAACGCCGGTGGGGATTCGTACTTCATCATATCAAGAGTACCGTCTTGAAAGCGTGATGTACACCAAGGAGCAGGCTGTAGAGCGAGTCAACGAGCTAAAGCAAGCCTATGAAAATAGCTTTTTGAGTAACTGCGAAATTAAGTCGGAAAGGACAGATATAAAATACACAGATGACGGAGTTTCACTTACCGTTACCTATGAGATTTATGGTCTTATGAGCGAGGAATCAAAGCTCTTTATAAAAAAAGAGTAAAAACATTCAAAATGAACATATTTTTTTCTTGCATTTTGCTGTAAAACGTGTTATAATAGATGCATGATATTTAAAGCTGTTTAGGCTTGGATAAACGCTAAAAAATTGTGGAGAAATTTTGTATGTTTGAAAAAACCATTACAGTTGAAGCAATTGAGGATATGCTCAATCTCTTCGGCGACTATGATGAGAATGTAAACTCTATTCAAAAGGAATACAACGTAGTAATTGTAAACCGTGGCGAGGAAATTAAAATCACAGGCACAAAGGAAAATGTAGAGCAGGCTTATAAGGCGATTAAGACTCTTTTGTCGATGTCGCAAAAGGGCGAACGAATAAACGAGCAAAATTTGCACTACGTTTTTTCTCTAGTTGGCGAGGGGCTCGAAAATGAAATTCAAAACCTAAGCGACGATGGTATTTGCGTCACGCTAAAGGGGAAAATTGTAAAGCCTAAAACGCTGGGACAGAAAAAATATGTTGACGCCATACGTAAAAATACTGTTGTTTTAGGAATAGGGCCTGCCGGTACAGGTAAGACATATCTTGCTGTTGCTATGGCAGTCAAGGCTTTCAGAGCGCACGAGGTAAACAAAATCATACTCACACGCCCGGCAGTCGAGGCAGGCGAAAAGCTCGGATTTCTACCAGGTGATTTGCAAAACAAGGTAGATCCTTATCTTCGACCGCTGTATGACGCTCTTTTTGAAATGCTCGGAGCAGAAAGCTTTGCTAAACAGCTAGAGCGTGGCTGTATTGAGGTAGCGCCGCTTGCATACATGAGAGGACGCACACTTGATGACAGCTTTATAATACTTGATGAGGCACAAAACACCACTCCTGAGCAAATGAAGATGTTTCTTACACGTCTGGGATTTGGCTCAAAGATAGTAATAACAGGTGACATCACACAGATCGACCTGCCTAATCCTAAGCATTCAGGACTCGTTGAGGCAATGAGGATTTTAAAAAATGTCGAGGACATTTCTATTATACAGTTCACCCAAAAGGATGTAGTACGTCATCATCTTGTTCAGGAGATCATAAAGGCGTACGAAAAATACTATGAAAGGGGCAACGGTCACAAAAATGGGCAAGGTAAAGGTTCTGATAACTAACAACAAATCAGAGATCAAAATTCCAGTAGGAATGCGTTTGCTTATACGCAAATGCTGTCATGCAACGCTTGAATACGAAAAAATCGAGCACAATGCAGAGGTAAGTGTTTCACTTGTAAATGACAAGGAAATTCACGCTCTGAACAAGGAATACCGAAATATTGACCGACCTACCGATGTGCTTTCTTTTCCACTGGGCGAGAATGGCATATATGATGAAGATCCCGACACCGGCGCTTATCTTTTAGGCGACATAGTAATTTCGTTCGAAACAGCACTCAAGCAAGCGAAGATTTATGGTCATTCGCTTGAGCGAGAGGTGGGATTTTTAACAGTACATTCAATGCTTCACCTTTTAGGATACGACCATGAAGAAAGCTCGTTACAGGAGCGAATAATGCGTGAAAAGGAAGAAGCAATCCTTTCAGAGCTTGGAATATCAAGAGATGCTGCCTTTACCATCTCAGAGCATTCGCACAAATGAAGCGATTTTGTAAAAGCTTTTGCTATGCCGTTAAAGGAATAGCTTCCTGCCTTGCGACTCAGAGAAATATGCGTGTGCATTTTTGTGCGGCTTTTTATGTTCTGATGTTTATGCGCTTTTATGACCTTAGTGCGGCTCAAAGGACGGTTATCTATCTTACAATAGGTCTGGTAATAGCGTTTGAGGCGCTAAATACGGCAATTGAGGCAGCTATTGACCTAATAACCGAAGAGAAAAAACCATTAGCAGGGCTTTCAAAGGATGCTGCGGCGGGTGCTACTCTTGTTATGGCAGTGACAGCTGTGGCAGTAGGAATTACACTATTTTGGGACACCAAAGCCTTCAGCGAGATTTATGAATTTTTTTGTAACAATATATTTGCATTAGCTATGCTTGCAGTCTCAGCTGTAGTATGGATAATAATTATATGTCTGCCGCTTAAGGATACAAAGGATTGCAATAAAATCAATAAGAAGGATATAGAAAAGGAAAATTAAACTATGGAAAATTCAAAAAATGTTTTTGTAACAATACTTGGCAAGCCTAATGTGGGCAAGTCCTCACTATTAAACGCACTTGTTGGTGAAAAAATTGCTGCAGTGTCGGCAAAGCCTCAGACTACTCGCACAAGAATAACCGGTGTGCTTACAAAAGAGGAAACACAGTTTGTTTTTATCGACACCCCGGGCAAGCACAGAGCGCATAATAAGCTTGGCGAGCATATGATGAAAACGGTTGATGATTCGGTAGAGTCCTCAGAGGTTGCATTGCTTGTTGTTGATTGCACAAGGATGCCAAATGATTCTGAAAAGGAGCTTGCAAGATCGCTTAAGGGACGTACACACTCAGCACTCTTGTTAAACAAGATAGATCTATATAGCGATAAAAGCGCACTTATGGAAAAAATAGCCGTGTACTCGGCTTTGCATGATTTTGATGAGGTTATACCTATAAGCGTGCTTGAAAACGAAGGACTTGACATCGTGATGAGCTACATTGAATCGCACGCAGTTGAAGGTCCGCACTACTTCCCTGACGACAGCTTTACTGACCAGCCTGAAAAGGTGCTTATGGCGGAGATGATTCGTGAAAAGGCGCTTGAATGCCTAAATGATGAGGTTCCGCATGGAATTGCCGTTACCATTGAAGCACTTGAAGAACGTGAAACTAAAAGTGGCGAACCGATTCTTGACATTTCGGCTAATATCTACTGTGAGCGTGATTCGCATAAGGGTATCATCATCGGTAAGGGCGGACAAATGCTTAGAAAAATAGGCTCGCTTGCACGAGAGGACCTTGAGAATTTCTTTGAAATTAAGGTCAATCTTGATTTATGGGTAAAGGTAAAAGAGGGCTGGCGAAATAAAGAGGCTCTGATTAAAAACTTCGGACTGTCATAAATTTCTACTTTTAAACGCTCAAATTATCGACACACTAATACTGCAGCACAATTAAAGGAGCGGATAATTATGGCTGAGGATTTATGGAATGAATTTTTAAAGAGCGGCAGAATTGATGACTACCTAAGATACAAGAAGGAAAGCAGTCATGCTAAATATTGACGGACTTGTAATAGCTCAGAAGGATGTGGGGGAAAGCTCAAGGGTTATAACACTTCTCACAAGTGAGCTTGGATGTATAGAGGTATATGTAAGAGGCGGACAAAAAAGCAAGAAGGCATCGGGATCGACACAGCTGTTTTGTCACTGTAGCTTTTGCCTTCAGCAAAAGCGAGATGCGTACTCGAATATGAACTACTACTATGACAGCTGTGAGCCTAAGAATATGTTCTATTCTATACGTTTAGATGCCGGACGCTTAGCTCTTGCCTGTTATTTTTCTGAGCTTCTGCTTTTTGCTGCACAAAGTCCGGACGAAACCGGAGAGGTTTTAAGGCTTACCCTTAACACACTGTATTTTTTAAACAAGGGCGACCGAAATGAGGAGCTTTTAAAATGCATTTTTGAGTTTAGGCTGCTTTGTGAAACAGGCTTTAGACCTAACCTTATTGGCTGCTGTCACTGCTACAAAACAGAAGACGATGCTATGCACTTTAACCTCAAAAGCGGACTTATAGAATGTGATGATTGTGTCACAAACCGAGACAGCGCATTTGACATAACGTTTGACAGAACGCTCTTTTACATAGTGCGATACATTGCGCTTGTTGATTATGACAAGCTCTTTAATTTTAAGATAAGCGACAAATATCTGAAAAAGCTTGAGAGCTTCACCGAAAAATTTGTAGAATATTACTATGGCAAAAGGTTTGAGACTCTTAAGTTTTATCGAATGATTAAATGACAAAACCAGAGGAATACGAAATGAACGAACATGAGAATAAATATAACGAGCTTTTAGAGCTGCCCAAGGTGCTCTCGATGCTCGCAAATCTATGCACAAGCGAGGATGCAAAGAAAAAGGCTTTAAATCTTTCTCCATCGACAGATTTATTTACAGTAAAGCGTGAGATGGCTAAAGCCTCGGCTGCAATGGATATGTCGGTAGCGTATGGCACGCCGATATTCTACCGATTAGACGGAGCATGGGCAGCGGTAAAGCACCTAGGAAATGGTGCAGTTCTCTCTCTAGCTGAGCTTATTGAGATAAGAAAGCTGCTGGTACAGATAAACACGCTCGCCGATTGGTATGCTAAATGCGATAAAAAGCGAGATGAGCTTGACTATCTATTTGAGAGTCTTTTTGAAAACAAATATTTAGAGCAAAGACTCGATGTGTCGATCATTGACGAGAATACGCTTGCTGATGAGGCAAGCAGCGAGCTTGCATCAATAAGGCGAAAAATCGTCGCCTGTGGACAGAGAATACGAGATACGCTAGAAAAGATGATTAAATCATCATCTGTAAACAAGTATCTGCAGGAAAATATTGTAACGATGCGTGACGGACGATATGTCGTTCCAGTCAAAAGCGAGCACAAGAATAGCATACAGGGCTTTGTTCACGACACATCATCTAGCGGCTCAACTCTTTTTATTGAGCCTGCCGCAGTGGTTGAGGCAAACAATGACATCAAGATTTTGCAGGGCAAGGAGCTTGACGAAATAAACCGCATAATTAAAGCTCTATCGTACGACTGTGAACAGATAAAGGAGCAGCTTGAATCGGGATTGCGTGCGGTAGGCGAGCTGGATCTGTACTTTTCTAAGGCAAATCTTGCCGCAAGGATGAACGCCTGTGAGCCTGAAATTTCAGACGACAGAAAAATATTACTAAAGCGAGCAAGACACCCGCTTATAGATGCTAAGAAGATAGTGCCGATTGATTTTAGTATTGGTGAGGACTACGAAACGCTGATTGTTACGGGTCCAAATACGGGCGGTAAAACAGTACTTCTAAAGACAGTCGGACTGCTGACGCTTATGACGATGTGCGGAATGTTTATCCCTGCTTCGAGTGGCTCTAAAATCTCAGTATTTGATAAAATACTTGTGAGCATTGGAGATTCACAATCAATTGAGATGAATTTATCGACATTCTCTGCACACATGAGCGGTGTGGTGGATATACTTGAACAGGCAAATTCAGAAAGCCTGGTGCTTATTGATGAGCTTGGCTCAGGAACAGATCCGGTAGAAGGTGCTGCACTGGCGGTAGCGATAATTGAGAGGCTAAAGCAGCAGGGAGCTACAACGGTAACCACAACACACTATCAGGAGCTTAAAATGTATGCGCTCGAAACCGATAGAGTACAAAACGCAGCATGTGAATTTGATGTTGAAACAATGACGCCTACCTATAGACTGATAATAGGTGCACCGGGAAAATCGAATGCTTTTGAAATATCAAGAAAGCTTGGTCTTTCAGATGAGATTATAGAGCAGGCACAAACGCTTGTGTCTGACGAAAATCGCAAATTTGAAGATATTCTGCAGCGCCTAGAGCAAACGCGCCGCGAGCTTGATGAGAATAATAAGCAGATTAAAAAAGAGCGTGATGAAGCACAGCGACTTAGACAGGAGCTTGAGGAGCAGAAAAATAAGCTTGAGCAAGGTCGTGAAGCAGAGCTTGAACGAGCCAGACGCGAAGCAAATGCACTTGTGGCACGAATAGAGCGTGAATCGCAGTCACTTGTTGACGAGCTTGATAAGCTTCGTAAGGAAAAGGAAAATCCAAATTTCACAAGCAAGGCAATTGATGCACGTCACAAACAAAAATCGACAATGAACAAGCTCTATCTTGAGGCAAATCCTGTTACTGATGTAAATGACACATATGTACTTCCCCGCCCGCTTAAAAAGGGAGATCGTGTTATCGTTATGGCAACGGGTAAGAAGGGCGTGCTGGTAAGTGAGCCTGACTCTAAGGGCAGCTGTTTTGTCCAAATGGGTGCTATGAAAACTAAGGTTGATTCGAGCAAGCTAAGACTTGACGAAAGCAAGCCTGCACCAAGCAAGAAGAATAAAGGACGAGTTACATCAAAGGGTGTTGAAAGCCGAGCAACCCGAAAGCAGAGTCGTGAGCTTGATATACGTGGGTACAGCTGCGATGAGGGAATCTATGAGGTAGATTCGTTTATAGATGATGCAGTGATGTCGGGAATATCGTTTGTGACCATTATACATGGAGTTGGCACAGGAGTGCTGAAAAATGCTGTTAGAGCACACCTCAAGCGTCATCCGAGCGTAAAGTCAAGTCGGAGAGGCTTGTACGGTGAGGGTGAGGATGGCGTCACAATTGTTGAATTAAAGTAAATATTTTGAAAGGATTGATTGTTATGACAGAAAAAATGGAACAGTTGGGATTTAAGGAGGTAGATCTTACAAGCCTAGATTTAAACCCTTTTGATGCAGTAGGAAAGCGTTGGATGCTTATAACTGCTGGAGACGAGTCAGGCAGCAACACTATGACAGCATCGTGGGGCGGCTTTGGCGTGATTTGGGGAAGGAATGTTGCAGCTGCAGTAATACGCCCTCAGCGCTATACCAAGCAGTTTGTTGATGCAGGAGAGCTTTTTACGCTAAGCTTTTATCCTGATGACAAAAAGAAGGCGCTTGCATTTTGTGGTGCAAATTCAGGACGTGACATGGCTAAAGATGAAAAGGCAAAGACTGCGGGACTTACAGCACTCTACCTTGATGGCACAACAGCGTATGAGGAAGCAAACCTAATATTTGTTTGCAAAAAGCTTTATCAGTCGGATATAACTCCCGATGCTTTCTTAGACAAGTCGCTTGATGGGGAAAACTATCCTAACAAGGACTACCACACAGCATATATTGCTGAGGTTGTTAAGGCTTACAAAAAGTAGTCGTCAATGTGCTGCACTATTGCATAAGTAGAGTAGCAATAAATAAAAATGAGCGTTTATCCGTAAAAAGATAAACGCTCTAGCTATGCAAAAAGTCATTATATCTATAGTAAAAGCTCCCACAATGCAAGCTGACATCGGCAAATATCTATTTATGCGTGAGGTTAGCAGGCATAAAGAAATATTTGTAGGACAAGCGTAGCAATAATAAAAGCCCTCAATACGAACTGACGCTAGCAAATATCTATTTATGCACAAGGTTAATAAACATAAAGAAATATTTGTAGGACAAGCCTTACAAAAGTAAAAGCCCTCAATACGAGCTGACGTCGGCAAATATTTATTTATGCACAAGGTTAATAAGCATAAAGAAATATTTGTAGGACAAGCCTTACAAAAGTAAAAGCCCTCAATACGAG
>JAJQIB010000008.1:79175-84334 GCA_021199375.1 Ruminococcus sp.
TAATAAGCATAAAGAAATATTTGTAGGACAAGCCTTACAAAAGTAAAAGCCCTCAGCTATGTGAGGGCTTGTCCACGCACCTTAATGGACTCGAACCATTGGCCTACTGCTTAGAAGGCAGTTGCTCTATCCAGCTGAGCTAAAGGTGCAAAGGGTGGATAAAGAGATTCGAACTCTTGATCTTCAGTGCCACAAACTGACGCGTTAACCAACTACGCTATACCCACCATAGATAAACACTTTTGATAAAAAAACCGCATCGTAACAAATGTGCGGTCATTTGATATTTAAGAGCGGGTGATGAGAATCGAACTCACATGACCAGCTTGGAAGGCTGGGGTTCTACCACTGAACTACACCCGCATGTTAACTGTTAAGCCTCAATCAACGATATTTATTTTATCATATTTTCTCACGCTTGTCAATACTTTTTTTGAAGTTTTTTTGTTTTTGGCGACTTTGACAAAAATTCATCAAATTCTTGGTTAAAAATGACCATATTGCACAATACGGATTGCCTTTAAGAAAAATTTACATAGACTAAGTTTGACATTATAGATAGATTATGATATAATAGATGCATGATGTCCCCCACCCCATAGGCGGTGGTTGTAAGAACAAAGTTCTTACCATCGTCTTTCAGTGGGGGTTAAAACTAATTCCCCACTGAAATCCGGCGGAGCCTGACGGCTCCTTGCATCTATTGCTTGCCGTGCGCAAGCTAAGGCGGCGGTCAGCTCACGAGCTTGGTACAAGCAAGCTTGTACAACAAGCATAGCTCGCTTCGCTCCACTTTAAATCATATTGTAGGATAATGGTGAAATTTCGGGAGGCTTTGACATGATGTACGAATTAACAAATGATGAGATATTATGTAACGAGAGAGCTCAGGAGGCAATAAAAAATCACGAGCTTGTGGTCTACTATCAGCCACAATATGATGCAATAAATTCAAAGCTAATCAGCGCTGAAGCCTTGGTCAGAAGGGTGCAGCCTGACGGCAAGGTACTGCCTCCGGCAAGCTTTGTTCCGGTTGCTGAAAAAACAGGTCTAATAACCGAAATCGATTGGTACGTGCTTAATGAGGTCTGCAAATTTTTAAGAGCAAGACTTGACAGCGGAGAGCCTGTAGTAAGAATAGCTGTCAATTTCTCACGCAAGCACCTAGACGATGATAAGCTTGTCGAAAGACTTTGCGAAACTGTCGATAGCTACTCAATCGAGCATGAGCTTATCGAAATCGAGCTCACAGAGTCTGCTATTATGCAGGATACACATCTTATTACTAAAGTCATAGATGACATTCGCTCAAACGGATTTAATGTAGCAATAGACGACTTTGGAAGCGGACTTTCCTCTCTTAGTCTTGTTAAGGATGTGTCAGCTAATGTACTAAAGATAGATCGGTCACTACTTAGCGGAAACTGCGAAAACGAAAAGGAAAGAATCGTGCTTGAGAGCATTTTCGGGTTTGCAAACAGACTAAAGCTTACCACCATCGCTGAAGGTGTTGAAACTGAAGAACAGCTTGGATTTTTGCGCACGTGTGACTGCAGAATGATACAGGGATTTTTGTTTGCTAAGCCCATGCCCGAGGAGGATTTTGCAAGAATATGTTCTATGCCGCAAACAGACAAGTCTGAGGATATACTTTTTACACAGCCGCAGGCAGGAGTCACCAACCTTTTGATAGAGGCTATATTTACCAAATTCCCGCTTGTTATAGTTGCAAACCTAACACGAAACAGCTATTACATGATGGCATATGACAGCTTTACCTCGAAATCCTGCCCATCTACAGGCGTTTTTGAAGAGCTTATCGCACACGGAGCTTCTACTATGTATCCCGATGATCAGGAAAGCTTTGCGACCACATTCTCGATTGAATCGCTTACCTCAGCGTATGAGCGTGGCGAAAAAAGCGTTACACTTGTTACACGTCAAATAGGCGACGACGGAATATATCGCAGAGTTGAAACGACCGACATATTTGTAAAAAATCCTTCGGCGGATGACCTGCTGGTAATTACGCTTTGTCAAAATCTCGACTAAATAACAATAGGAAAACAACAGCGTTTGCTCTAACACAGCAGACGCTGTTTTTACGCAAAAAACTCCCTGCACTACACAAAATAATGCAGGGAGTTGGTTTATTTTCGCGACTAGCACTTTAATTATTTATGCCTACAGGTTAGCATTACTTTTTCCTTCTTCTGGTAACAACTATAGTTGCTGCAGCTAAGAGTGTTGCTGCTATGCCAGTTGCTGCTACACCGGTATCAGGAATATCATCAGATGATGTGGATGTGCTTGCTGTGGTAGTCGTTGAGGATGATGTAGCATCACTTGCGCTGTCTTCATCGCTGTCCTCGTCAGAATCTTCTTCTGAATCCTCGTCAGAGTCTTCTTCTGAGTCTTCTTCTGAGTCTTCTTCTGAATCTTCTTCTGAATCCTCAGTGCTGTCGGTGTCTGAGCTGCTATCCTCAGCAGTCGAGCTGGTGTCATCTACCGAACTGGTGTCATCGGTTGAGCTTGAATCATCGGCTGTTGAGCTGCTGTCATCTACCGATGAGCTTGAGCTGCTGGTGTTAGAGCTGGTGTTGTTATCAACCTCTTCCAGAGCGTCAATTGCTGCCTGAAGGGCGTCTGTTGCTGCTAGAATCTCGGAGTTTGTGCTGGTGCTGTCTAAAGCCTCAGCTGCTGCGATTGCTGCTGCGAGTACTGAATAGCTGTCCTCAGTGTAGTCGTCTGCGCTATATGCCTTAGCCTCAGCGAGAAGCTCTTCAAGGGCTGCTGTAGCTTCAGTAGTGTCGGTCATTGTAAGAGCCGCAACTGCTGCCGCAAGCTCGTCGATTTCAACAGCGTTTTGTGCATCGGTAGCACTATCATTTGCGAGAACTGCCTGAGCCTCGGCAATGATTTCGGTGAGCAGGTAAACGCTCTCCTCGGTGTAGTCGCCGTCAACTAACGAATCGAGAACCGCCTGAGCATCTGCGATTGCTGTTGTAAGCTCTTCGTCGGTGGCTTCGTCTAAGGTTTCCTGCTCAATAGAGGAAACATCATATGTGTAGAGAAGAACATCATTTGCATCGTAGAACTCAACTGATGTTACATATACAACCTCAGTATCAGTACTCCAACCACTGAATGCCGCCTGAATACCAAATGTATCACCAAGTTCAACTGTGTATTTGATGCTGCTGTTTGCAGATAGCGCTGTTGAGTCATAGTAGCTTGCGCTTGTATTCGCATACGTACCATATTCTGCATAGTAATTGCCATTTTCCGAAATTGAAAGTGTACCATAAGCAATCTGGTAGGTCGTTCCGGCAGAATCATTATCATATGAGATTACAACATATGCCGTGTCAGATACGTCCTCATCTTCGGGTATATCCTCATCTGTCACAATATAATTGTAATTATAATCGCCGTAGATAACTGCCACGCATGTAGCTTCTTCTACAGCTTCGTCGACCTCGAGTGCAGCATAGGCATCTGTAAGCGCTTCGGTGAGTGCTACAATGTCCTCCTCTGAGTAAGCGGTGCTTCCAGCTGCGATTTCATCAAGAGCAGTCTGTGCATTCGTGATAGCTTCTTGAACTGCAGTCCATGAGTCCTCGGTGTAGTCGTCTTCGTCCTTAACAGTCATCTTAAGATTTATGTCGTCAAGGGTTTCCTGAAGTGTAGTTACCGCATCGTCGCTTGCAACCGCTTCGAGAGCGTCATAGGCATCCGTTATTGCTGTAGCTAGCGCTTCGATCTGAGCTGCTGTCAATGAAGATGTGTCAGCGTTAATATCATCGAGTGCCGCCTGACCATTTGCTAATGCTTCTTCAACAGCCGTCCAGGTTTCCTCGGTGTAGTCGCTCTCATCCAGCTCATCCATTGCAGCCTGAACTGTTGCAATTGTTTCCTCAAGAAGCGCAGCCGCTTCCTCTACACCTGCAGGCTTTAGGGATTCAATTGCAAGAAGGATTGTTTCAGCCTTTTCGCTTACTGAATCAAGCGTGTAGGTCGAATAGCTATCCTTATCTGCTACATACTCGTCAGCTGCAGTAATAGCTGCTGCGAGAACTGCCCACGAATCTTCGGTATAATCCTCTTCGTTGAGATCTGCCGCTTCTGCTTCTGCATCATCAATTTCCTCGAAGAAGTAAACTAAATCAACATAACCATTCTTAAGAGCAGTAATCTTATTGGCTGTAGTATATGATGAAGAATCAAATACATAAGCTGTACCAGATGCATAAGAGCTAGAGTTATTTCCAAAGCAAGAGCTGTTATATCCAGTTACACTGCCTAAGAAATAAACAGTGAAATCTGATGCATATGCATATGCGTACTGAGTAAGATAGCTAGTTGTAACAGTAATATCAGGATCATAAGTAACTGTGAAATTAGAAGCATCATAGAAAGCACTATTACCAACGTTAGGGAAGAAAAAAATAAGGTGTAAGCAGACCAACATAATGACAAAGCAAGATGTTTCTCAATAATCGTGAGGAACATCTTTTTTCATAAATATATAGGCAATTGGCGTTTCTCACAAGAGGAACGCCAAATTTTTTTGGGAGGAATCAGTATGTCAAAATTAAATTTAATAACATCAACGGACACAAAGTTGTCCATGACAGAGAGAGGTGTTTTAGCAACCCTCATCAATGACCCTGAGTGTGATTATGTGACAGTAAATGAACTATCTAGCGTGTTTCCGAAGGATTCGTTTAATTGCATTCATTCAGCACTAGACGAGCTTGTACGCAAAGGGTATGTTTTAGAGTTGCGCAAAAAACATGAGGTCTTATACGCTGTAAACAAAATTAAAATACCGCAGATGAAAGTGATATAGGAGGAGAACATCATGCCGAAACTTAAGAAGAAAATCCACTCGGATTTTACCACGGTACACAATACTTTTTTGCGTGACAATAAAGTTGGGGCAACCGAACGAGGTGTATTGATGACAATGTTTGCACACGCTGTTGGTGCTGGAAAAACGTATGAAATGATTGCTTCTGCTATGGAGAAAAAGCGTTTAGGAATTTGCACAAAATCGCTTATCTGTGTGCCTAACCATCTTACTGAGCAAATGGGCAGTGATTTTATGAAGCTCTACCCGACTGCTAAAATCCTAGTTGCCACAAAGAAGGATTTTA
>JAJQIB010000014.1 GCA_021199375.1 Ruminococcus sp.
CTGGTGTAGCTCAGTTGGTAGAGCAGCTGATTTGTAATCAGCAGGTCGGGGGTTCGAGTCCGTCCACCAGCTCCAATTTAATATGGGAGAATTCCCGAGTGGCCAAAGGGGGCAGACTGTAAATCTGTTGCTTCTAGCTTCGATGGTTCGAATCCATCTTCTCCCATCCATAAGACCTCTTTTCGAGGTCTTTTTTTATTGACTTTATTGACATCGACAAAAAAGCAGGAGCCTTTTCTAGCTCCCGCTTAATGGTCATTATTCATCCTGCGAGCCTTCCTCATCAGACTCCTCAGCTTCAATCATCGCCGTTTTGTCTGAGTTTAGCTCAAATGTTATTTCAAACTCCTCGTAGCTTCCGTCGTCGTTTAATCTGTATACCTTACAGGTCATGGTGTCGCCTGCTTTAAGCTCGTTCATTATCTCGGTGACCTGATTGCTGTCGGATGTTGCAGCTCCGTTCATCTCGGTAATTATATCGCCCTCCTGAAGCTCGGTTTGAGCGACGTTGCACTCCTCATCAATCGTCACCACATAAAGTCCTGCCACAAGCCCGTAAATCTCCGCAGAGTCCTCGGTGATTGCGTAGTAGGTGATTCCCACCCTTCCACGATCTGGAATGTATCCGTTTTCCATAAGCTCCTCAATTATCGGCTTAGCTGAGTTTGTCGTTATCGCAAAGCCCATGTTGTCATAGCTCGTTGACATCAGCTTTGAGGAGGTTATACCTATAACCTGACCGTACATATTAAATAGTGCGCCGCCGGAGTTTCCTGGATTTATCGCAGCGTCTATTTGTATGCAGTTCATAGCCGTGGCACTGTTTTCAGCACGGATAAGTCGGTCAAGTCCTGAGATAATACCCTTTGTTACGCTGTTGGTGTAGCCTGCTGGCGAGCCTACCGTTACGACCTCATCGCCCAGCTCGCACAAATCTGAGTCTGCAAACTGTGCGGGCGTAAGTCCATCGGCTCCTATCTTTATGACTGCGATGTCGGTTGAGCTGTCAGAGCCTACAATTGTCGCCGCATACTCGGTTTCGTCATACAGTACAACGGTAATTCCAAAGTCCGCTCCGTCAATTACGTGCGCATTTGTAACAATATAGCCGTCCTCTGATAGTATGATTCCGCTGCCCTGACTTGAGGGAATCACAGCATCCTCAGTGTACACCTTAAGCTCGACCACGCTCGGAAGCACCGCCTTTGCAATTCCTGCAGCGGTGTAGCTGCCATCCTCATTTTGGTATTTGTCGTCAAGCTCAGGAGTTTCTGCAATCGGAAGAGTAAACTCAATGGTTTCGTCCGACTTAAACAGGCTTGTAAACCACCCCTTGCCATGCTGAAGCGCAATTGTATAGCTCAATATAAGCAGAATAATAACTGCTACTGTGATTATCCACAGCACCCTTTTTGAGAATCGGTGACTCTTGACCTGCTCAACCTCCTCCCAAAAATCCGCCTCGTCTGGATCCGGAAGCACTCGGTTTATATAAAGCAGACTGTCCTCCTTCGGCTCGCTTTCGGCATTCGCCTTACCAGGCTTATCCTTATAGCTTACGCTTTCAAGCAGCTGCTCAAACCAAGCATCATCCTGCGCTTGTTTGTCCGTTTGAGTGCCATTTTCGTCCTTAGGTGCTTCTCCCGTTTCATTCATATTTTTATCCATTTCATTGCTATCCATTGAAAAAACACGCACCTTTCGGAAAATATTTAGGTTGCCCCTTAGCTTACGTCCTTATTCGGCAGTGAGAACATAAATTCTGTGTACTCGCCCACTACAGATCTAACTTGAATTTTGCCGCCGTGAAGCTTTATAATAGATCTAACAATGTTAAGTCCAAGTCCTACGCCTGTAGCGTCCTCACTTCTCGATTTATCCGTTTTGTAAAATCTGTCAAATACAAGGGAAAGCTCCTCCTGTGAGAGTCCCTCACCGCTGTTACGGATGTAAATTACCGTCAGATATCCGACCTCCTCAAAGCGAAAGCTTATATAGCCGTCCTTGTTGACAAACTTAATGGCATTTTCAAGCAGGTTGTAAATTACCTGATGAATAAGATCGTTGTCCGCCCAAAGGTTATAGCGCTTTTCGGTATCAAGTCCACGTATGTCGATGTTCTTTTCCTCAAGACGCTTTTCGAAGGTTACAAGCGTATCTACAATTGGATCTAGCACCGAAAATGACGTGAAGTTAGGCTTTAGCTCGCCCGATTCGATCTTTGCAAGGTTGAGCATGCTCCTTACAAGACGTGTCAGACGGTGTACCTCGGATGAAATTATCTTAAGATAATGCTGCTCCTCCTCAGGCGGAATTGTCTTATCGAGCATACCGTCGACAAATCCTCCGATTGAGGTCATAGGAGTTCTTAGCTCGTGCGATACATTAGCGACAAAGCTGTTACGCATGGTGTCATAGCTTTTTAGCGATGAAGCCATCTCGTTCATTGCAGAGGCAAGGTCGTTAAACTCCGCCTCGTCATACTCAGGAAGCTGTATATCGAAATCCCCACGGCCTATCTTCTTTGCAGCATCTGACATCTCCTTTATCGGTGCAGTAAGCTTTACTGTGGTTAAGTATATGATTATAACCGAGATGATAAGAACAATTACTGCGGAGATTATGAATATCTCCATGATATCGCGCGTATAGCTATTAGTAGCCTCTCTTGATGTAACGGCTATCAGGCAATAGGTAGGACCATTTCCTGAAAAGGTTTTGCCGACTGTCAGCACTGCGCTTGAGAAAATCTGATCTATGTCGGTGTTTACACTTGTCACAGTCTCGCCGTATTGTGATATAAAATCCGTTCCTAGGTCATGCTCATAGATTTCCTCTAGGTCATCCGCCAGGTCGGAGGAAAGTATAATCTCTCCCGATGAATTAAAAAGGATGTAGTCAGCGCTTGTGTTGTCCGCATACTCGCTTATTTTATCCTGTACATCTGCCTTCCAGCTCATTGGCTCTTCAAGCATACTTTCCGATATATAGGTGGTCAGTCCCGTAATTGAGCCTTCAAGCGTTGAGCGATTGCTGTTGTTAAAGTAGTATGAAGAAATAAGCAGTAATACTGCTCCTAAGCATATAAAGCTTACCAGTATTACTGCCATACAAATCAGAAAGTATTTAGACAAAAGACTTCTGCGATTACTCATTGTTTTCTATAACTTCAAATTTGTATCCGACACCCCAAACGGTCTTTAGCGACCACTGGTCGGAAACGCCCTCTAGCTTTTCACGAAGTCTTTTTACGTGAACATCAATCGTTCTGGAATCGCCGTAATACTCAAAGCCCCAAACCTCGTCAAGAAGCTGATCACGGGTGTAAACACGATTAGGATTGGATGCAAGGTGGAAGAGCAGCTCAAGCTCCTTAGGAGGAGTATCAAGCACAACGCCGTCAACCTTAAGCTCGTATCTTGTCATGTTTACTGAAAGCTTGTCGTACTTGACCTCCTTGACCTCAGCCTCGCCTGAGGACTGTCCGACTCTGCGGTAAACTGCCTTGATTCTTGCGATTACTTCCTTTGTATCAAAGGGCTTAACTACGTAATCGTCAGCGCCAAGCTCAAGACCTAAAACCTTATCAAAGGTTTCCTGCTTAGCGGTGATCATGATTATCGGCACGTTCGACTTCTTGCGGATTTCTCTGCATACCTGCCAGCCGTCAATTCCGGGAAGCATGATGTCAAGAAGTATAATGTCAGGCTTAAGAGCGTTAAACTTAACAACTGCCTCTTCACCGTCATGCGCCAAAATTACGCCATAGCCTTCTTTTTCTAAATAAAGCCTTAACAGCTCACAAATATTCTTATCATCGTCTACAACTAAAGCTCTACCAAGCGACATATAATATATCCTCCTTCAAAAATATGAATTGTCTGTCCTTCCTTTGTAAAAATTAGAAATTTTAAATTTTAGCGTTGATATTTCTAATTGGTACTTTTATTATAACAAATTCACAAACGCAATTGGTGAATAAATAGTTAATATATATTTAACAAATTGCATTTCGAGCAAATTTTTCGTAAACAAAAAATGTTTCTATTTATAAATTCATATTTTCCAATTTTATCTTACACCTTTTATGTGTAAGGATGAAAATATTGGTGTTAAATTTTAATGATAAAATATGAAACTGCCAAATATTTCGAAAAAATACATGCATTTGTGCACAAAAAGTTTCAATAATACTGGCACAAATTTATGCAAGTATACAAACTTTGAAAAATATCGCAAATACCCCTTGCATTTTTCTGAAAAGGTGCTAAAATATAATTAGCACTCAAAGAGTTCGAGTGCTAACACTTGAGCAGGTCAACTGCTAAAAGCATTAAGAAAAGGAGAGATTTCAAATGACAATTAAACCATTACTCGATCGTGTAGTAATTAAGATGGTCGAGCCAGAAGAAACAACAAAGGGCGGCATAATTCTTACCGCAGCTGCTAAGGAAAAGCCTCAGGTTGCTGAAATAGTTGCAGTAGGCGAAGGCGGAGTAGTAGACGGAAACGAGGTTAAGATGTACGTCAAGGTTGGCGACAAGGTTCTTATCAGCAAATACAGCGGAACTGAATTCAAGATTGACGGCGAGGAGTACACAATACTCAAGCAGTCGGACATTCTTGCAGTTGTAGAATAATTTATTTAGTGAAGGTATGGAGGTAATTTATAATGGCTAAGGATATTAAATATGGCGAGGACGCCAGAAAGTCACTTCAGGCAGGTATTGATAAGCTTGCTGATACAGTAAAGATCACACTTGGACCTAAGGGAAGAAACGTAGTGCTTGATAAGTCCTACGGATCACCGCTTATTACAAATGACGGTGTTACAATTGCTAAGGAAATCGAGCTTGATGATCCCTTTGAGAACATGGGAGCACAGCTTGTAAAGGAGGTCGCTACAAAGACCAACGATGCAGCAGGCGACGGAACCACAACCGCAACAGTTTTGGCTCAGGCTCTTATTAACGAGGGTATGAAGAATATAGCAGCCGGTGCAAATCCTATGATCGTAAAGAAGGGTATGCAGTGCGCAGTAGATGCAGCAGTTGAATCTATCGTTGCAAACTCGAAGGAGGTTTCGGGAAGCGATGACATTGCAAGAGTTGCTACCGTTTCATCCGCAGATGAGGCTGTAGGAAAGCTTATTGCTGAGGCTATGGAAAAGGTTACAGCAGACGGCGTTATCACCATTGAGGAATCAAAGACAGCTGAAACCTACAGCGAGGTTGTAGAGGGCATGCAGTTTGACCGTGGCTATCTATCACCCTACATGGCTACAGACACCGAGAAGATGGAGGCTGTTCTTGACGAGCCATACATTCTAATTACAGACAAGAAGATTTCAAATATCCAGGAAATTCTGCCGCTTCTTGAGCAGATTGTAAAGATGGGCAAGAAGCTGCTTATCATTGCGGATGACGTTGAGGGCGAGGCTCTATCGACAATCATCCTCAATAAGCTAAGAGGCACATTCACCTGCGTTGCAATCAAGGCTCCTGGCTTTGGCGACAGAAGAAAGGATATGCTTGAGGATATTGCAATTCTTACCGGCGGACAGGTAATTACATCTGACCTCGGACTTGAGCTTTCGGATGCTACTATAGATCAGCTCGGTTCGGCTAGACAGGTTGTCGTACAGAAGGAGAACACCATCATCGTTGACGGTGCAGGCTCAAGCGACGACATTAAGGCTAGAGTTGCAAACATCAAGGGACAGATTGAGAATTCGACCTCTGACTTTGACCGTGAGAAGATGCAGGAGCGCGTAGCTAAGCTTTCAGGCGGCGTTGCAGTTATCAAGGTTGGTGCTGCTACAGAGGTTGAGATGAAGGAAAAGAAGCTTAGAATTGAGGATGCTCTCGCAGCTACTAAGGCAGCAGTTGAGGAGGGTATCGTAGCAGGCGGCGGAACGGCTCTTGTAAACGCTATTCCCGCAGTTAAGAAGGTATGCGATAAGCTCAGCGGAGACGAAAAGACAGGCGCTCAGATTGTTCTCAGAGCACTTGAGGAGCCTGTACGTCAGATTGCTAAGAATGCAGGTCTTGAGGGAAGTGTAATTATAGATAAGATTATTCGCTCAAGAAAGGTAGGCTATGGCTTTGATGCTTACACCGAGCAGTATGTAGACATGATTCCTGCTGGAATTGTTGACCCGACTAAGGTTACAAGAAGTGCGCTACAGAATGCAGCATCGGTAGCCTCAATGGTACTCACCACCGAGAGCCTTGTTGCAGACATCAAGGATCCTGCAGCAGACGCAGCTATGGCAGCAGCCGCAGGTGGTGGAATGGGCGGCGGAATGTATTAATTTAGCGAAGCTGAATTCATTCCTAAAAAATAAGAATTCATATTAAACAACTCCTTCTAAAAAAATGACCGCACAAAGCGTGATGCCCTGTGCGGTCGTTTATTCTCTTTAATCTAGGGTTACTTGTCGCCCATAACCTTAACCATAACAGCCTTTTGAGCGTGAAGGCGGTTTTCTGCTTCGTCAAAGATTTCATTTGCGTGCTCCTCAAAAACCTTTGCGGTGATTTCCTCCTCGCGGTGAGCAGGCAGGCAGTGCTGAACCATAGCATCAGGCTTAGCGGCAGCCATGACCTCATCGTTTATCTGGAAGCCCTTGAACGCTACCTTGCGCTTTTCGGTTTCAGCCTCCTCGCCCATTGAGGTCCAAACGTCGGTGTAAACCACGTCTGCATCCTTTACAGCGGCTAAAATGTCGTCTGTCATGATGTATTTGTCGCCATAATCCTTAGCGAAGTCGAGAACCCTTTCGTCAGGCTGATAGTCCTTGGGGCAGGCTATTGCAACGGTCATACCGACCTTTAGTCCGCCAACTATAAGTGAATTTGCCATGTTGTTTCCGTCACCGATATAGCATAGCTTTAGTCCGTCAAGGCGGTTTTTATGCTCACGAATTGTCATAAGGTCGGCAAGCACCTGGCAGGGATGACAAAAGTCTGTCAGTCCGTTGATTACGGGTATAGAGCCGTACTCAGCCAAATCCTCTACCTCCTTTTGCTCGAAGGTGCGAATCATGATTCCATCAAGATAGCGTGACAGAACCCTTGCGGTATCCTGTACAGGCTCGCCTCTGCCAATCTGTAGGTCACGGTTTGATAGAAACAGTGCCTGACCGCCAAGCTGATACATACCCGTTTCAAAGCTTACACGGGTACGTGTGGACGACTTTTGAAAGATCATGCCCAGCGTTTTGCCCTTTAAAACCTTGTGCTCAATTCCGTTTTTGTTCTCGTACTTTAGCTGGTCAGCTAGGTTTAAAATCTCAATAATCTCTTCCTTAGATAGATCCAGTAGTTTTAGTAAATGCTTCATGTTATATTTCCCTTTCTTACTTTAAAATTTCGGATAAAATGCTTATGCCCTTGTCGATTTCCTCATAGCTTATGTTAAGAGGCGGCAAAAATCTCAGCTTTTCCTTAGCTGTTAGGACGAGAAGTCCATTTTCAAGGCAGGCTTTGCAAGCTTCAGCCGCTTTTTTGCTCTTTAGGCGTACGCCGAGCATAAGTCCGACTCCGTCAACGCCGTCAACCTCGTCAATTTCTGAAAGCTTTTGACGTATGTATTCGCCCTTTTTTGTGACCTCATCGGTAAAGCCGTCCTCAAGCACTGTTTCAAGCACTGCTATTCCGCCGGCACAGGCTAGGGGATTACCGCCGAATGTCGAGCCGTGAGTGCCTGGAACAAGCACATCAGAGCAGCTTTTATCTGCCATGCAAACTCCGATTGGCACGCCGCCTGCTAGTCCCTTTGCAAGGGTAGTTATGTTAGGCTTTACGCCATACACCTGTGATGTAAGCATTTTACCGCTTCTTCCAACACCAGTCTGAACCTCGTCTGCAATGGTGAGTATATCACGCTTAGCGCACTCTTCAATTATTACATCAACAAACTCCTTGTCAAGCGGTACAACTCCGCCCTCGCCCTGAACAAACTCAAACATCACGGCGCAAACCCTGCCATCAAGCTCGTTAAGCGTCTTAATAAGCCCCTCAGAATCATTAGCCTTTACGTTTACAAAGCCGGGTAGGAAGGGGAAGAAGTAGTTATGAAAAACATCCTGTCCTGTAGCGGAAAGAGTAGCCATCGTTCTGCCATGAAATGAGTTTTCAAGCGTTATGATGATATTTCTCTCGGCATCCCTGCCGTACCTGTCGAAGCTGTATTTACGTGCAATCTTGATAGCGCACTCGTTAGCCTCAGCTCCGCTGTTTCCAAAGAAAAGCTTGTCATAGCCTGTAGCCTCGCACAAAAGCTTTGCAAAATCAGCCTGCACCTTAGTGTAGTAGTAGTTTGAGGTGTGCTGAATGCTTCTTGCCTGAGCACATACCGCCTCAACCCATTTTTCATTGCAAAAGCCTAGGCTGTTTACGCCAATTCCTGAGCCGAAATCTATGTACTGCTTGCCGTTTTCGTCAACGGCGGTGCGGTTTTCACCGTGCTCAAGCACAAGGTCAAAGCGTCCGTAGGAACCCATGACGTGCTCGTTAAATTCCTCTATGGTTGTCATTTTTTTCACTCCTAATATTTAAATCTTGTCTTTGTCTTGTGCATGGCTTTTCATTTCTTCTCTTACCTGCATAAGAATAATTCCCAAATGGTTAGCTCCTACACCATTTACAGTTCCCCAAATCCTATCGTTCCAATCATTTCCTTCTTCAAGATGTGCGTCACCGGTAGCGATAAGCTTTTGTGCAAGGTTGGGATTTTGCTCAAACTTTGCACTAACAATCTCCTTCATAAGTGTTAGCTTAACCCTTTCCCAGTCCTTTCGCAAGGAAATCCTTCTGCCAAGCTTTTTGGCTTCTGATGGATTTAGAGTGGTAAACATCTTTTTATCTTCTGCTTTTGTACACTTTTGAGCTTGAAATGCCGCTTCATTGTTTTGGTAGCAAAGACCATCATATACCACAGGACATTCATAAAAATTGCTCAGAAAAAAGTACTCTCCTTTAAAGCTGTTAATCATATACGATTTCACTCCCGGATTATTACTTCTTTTTATTTCATATAAACTGTGTTCCCGCACCCTCGTTAGATAAAAGCTCGATAAGTATCGAATGTGGTATTCTTCCATCGATTATTGAGGTTTTCTTTACTCCTCGTCTTACTGCCTCAACGCAGCATTCTATTTTTGGTATCATGCCACCGCTTATAATTCCTGTGCGCTTTAGATACGGCACATCGCTTACGTTTACAGAGGATATAAGCGTGCTTGGATCGTTTTTGTCCTCAAGAAGTCCTGCAATGTCGGTCATTAGGATAAGGTTTTCTGCTCTTAGGCAGGACGCTATTCTTGCGGCAGCTGTATCGGCATTTATATTGTAGCATTGTCCGTCCTCAGATGTCGCAATTGTCGAGATTATCGGCACATAGCCGTTATTAAGTGCGTCTAAAATAGGCTTGGTGTTTATCTTATGGATTTGTCCGACATAGCCAAGATCCATATCGCCCTCGAGCTTGTCAGCCATAATCATCTGTCCGTCAACTCCGCACAGTCCGAGTGCTTTTGCTCCATGAAGCTGCAGCGCTGATACAAGCTCCTTGTTGACCTTTCCAGCAAGCACCATCTTCACAATATCGATGGTTTCCTCATCTGTATATCTTAGTCCTCCGACAAAGCGTGATTCCTTGCCCACACGGTCGAGCATGCTGTTTATTTCAGGTCCGCCACCGTGAACAAGCACAACCTTTATTCCTACCTCGGTAAGAAGCACAATGTCGCTCATTACCGCTTCCTTTAGCTCATTATTTGTCATAGCATTTCCACCGTACTTTACCACTACTATTTTGTTGTGGTATTTTTGAATGTACGGAAGTGCGTCAATTAAAATCTGTGAGCGCATTTTGTTTGATATGTCCATTTTTAACATCCCTTTTTCTATTAGGTACGGTAATCGCCGTTTATTTTTACATAGTCGTAGGTAAGATCGCAGCCCCAGGCTGTAGCATTGCCGTCACCGTTTCCTACACTTATCTGTACATATATCTCATCCCTTGAAAGAGCCTTTGCAGCCTCCTCCTCAGAAAACTCGACTCCCGCTCCGTTTTTGCAAACCTCTATCATCGCATATTCTGAGCCGATGGATACATCTACTTGGGTTATGTCAAAGTCCGCCTCCGCATAGCCTACAGCACAGAGGATTCTTCCCCAGTTTGCATCCTCACCGAAAACCGCCGCCTTAAAGAGGGAGGAGCAGATTACGCTTTTTGCTATTACCTTTGCCGTGTCGTCATCCTTAGCACCTGCTACAGTGCATTCAATAAGCTTTGTAGCGCCCTCGCCGTCCTTTGCAAGCATACGTGTAAGATTCATCATTACAATGTAAAGAGCCTGCTTAAAGGTATCGTAGTCTGCTCCCTCGGCGGTAATTTCATCATTTTCCGCCATGCCGCTCGACATAAGCGCTACCATGTCGTTTGTAGACTGGTCGCCATCAATCGATAGGCAGTTGTACGTAATCTTTACGACATCGCTAAGTGCCTTTTGAAGCATCTCGCTTGAAACCGCACAGTCTGTCGTGATAAAGTTTAGCGTTGTCGCCATATTCGGGTGAATCATTCCGCTGCCCTTTGCCATTCCGCCGAGGTGACAAGCCTTGCCGTCTAGCTCAAACTCAACTGCTACCTGCTTTGGAAATGTATCCGTTGTCATAATAGCCTCAGCTGCTGCATCGTTGTTTGATACGCAAAGGCTCATAACCAGCATAGGCATTGCCTTTTCTATAGGCTCAATCGGTAAAATCTGACCGATAACACCGGTGGATGCAACTATAACCTCTTGAGGCTTACATCCAAGTGCCTTTGCGGTAAGCTCGCACATCCTTTGAGCCTTCTGCTCACCATCTGCATTACAGGTGTTGGCATTTTTTGAATTTACGATTACAGCCCTTGCCTTGCCACCGGTTGCCGCAAGATTTTGCTTTGTTACAACAATCGGTGCGCCCTTTACCTTGTTTTGGGTGTAAACCGCCGCCGCATTGCATAAAACGTCTGACTGTATCATTCCGAGATCGTTTTTATGAGTGGCGTTAGGGTCATCATTAGCGGGCTTTTTTATTCCTGCATAAACGCCTCCTGCACGAAATCCACGAGCGGCACAAACTCCGCCATATATATATTTGTATCCGTCAAATTCCTTCAGGGTAATTTCCTTCATTTTACTTCCTCCGATTTAAAGTCCTGTTCCTTCATCAAGACCGAACATTATATTCATATTTTGCACTGCCGCTCCGCTTGCTCCCTTGCCGAGATTGTCAAGACGTGATACAAGCAAAATCTGCTCGTCATTTCCAAATACAAAAAGCTGCATATCGTTAGTTCCTGCAAGAGTATTTGCCGCTAAGAAGCCATCGCTAAGTGTATCCCTGCCGCCAAGCTCCATCACCCTAACAAATCGCTGTCCTTCATAATGCTCAGACAAAATCTCGTGTATGTCCTTTGGTGTGTATTGCTTGTTAAGACAGCGTGAGATTAGCGGCACGCTTACCGCCATTCCGCTGTAGTAGTCATCGACTATCGGGTTAAACATCGGTTTGTATTTTAGTCCGCAGACCTTTTGCATCTCTGGCAGATGCTTGTGGCTTTGCGTAAGTGCGTACTGACGGGGAGAGAAGCACTCAACGGGCTTATCATCGTTTTCTAGGGTCGCAATCATTTTCTTTCCGCCGCCGCTGTAGCCGCTAACTGCGTGACAGGTAAGCGGATAATCCTCTGGAAGGACTCCTGACTTAACAAGCGGATAAACTAGGCTTATAAAGCCGCTTGCGTAGCATCCGGGATTTGCAACACGTTTAGATTTCGCAATATTGTCACGATGCTCCTTTGAAAGCTCAGGAAATCCGTAGTCCCAATCTGCATTTGTTCGGTGTGCAGTAGATGCATCAATTATCTTCACCTTGTCGTTTTTTACCAGCGACACCGCTTCAATTGCTGCCGCATCGGGCAGACACAAAAAGGTTACATCTGACGAGTTTATAAGCTCGCTTCTTGCATTCACGTCCTTGCGATGCTCATCGTCGATGGTTAAAATCTCAATATCCTCACGATTTTCAAAGCGCTCATATATCTTAAGACCAGTTGTGCCTGCGCTTCCGTCAATAAATACCTTTATCTTCATAAGGCTCATTCGCCCTTTCTTTTATGTTTTTTGCTTCGCCTATTACCGCTTTTGGGATTGTCATTTAGTATCGGTACATAGCTTTTTTCCTGCTCAAGACGTTTCTTTTTACGTGCGGCATCTATGTCCTCCTGTACGGCAATTGCTCCTTCGTCTTTAAATACATTTCCTACACCGAATCCAAAAAATGCAAAGATAGCACAGACTATCAGAAAATTAGGACTTAGCGTGTCAAATCCTGCAAAAAAGTACATAATAAGCACCGCCACAGTCAGGTATCCGATAAACCATGGCTTGAGTCCGTTGTTTTTGGCATATATAAATGTAATGATTAGTGTTGATGCAGGAAGAAGAATCATCACGTACGCTACGTGTAAAAGCAGTGAGCCTGTTACATTATCAGCAAGCACCTTTAATCCGACTGAAGGGATTAGCCAGATGATAAGATAGACAATACCCTTTTGCCACGATTTAAGCGTTATTCTATCAGCGAGCTTCACTTAGCTTCTCCTCAAGCCTTTTAATCTGCTCCTTCACAGCCTCGGGAGCAGGACCGCCCTGCGATTTTCTTTGCATAACGCAGGCTTCAAGCGAGATTGCTTCATATACGTCAGTATCAAATGTGTCGCAGACCGCCTTGTATTCCTCTATCGGGAGCGTTTCGAGAGTCAATCCCTTTTCGATACAGGTATGCACAAGCGTTCCTGTAGCCTTGTAGGCATCACGGAAGGGCATACCCTTTTTAACAAGATAGTCGGCACAGTCGGTGGCGTTTATAAAGCCCTTAGCCGCCGCCGCTCTCATGTTCTCCTTGTTTATCGTCATCGTGTCAAGCATCGGGATAAATGTTTTAAGGCAAAGCTTAACGGTATCTACCGCATCAAATATTGCTTCCTTATCCTCCTGCATATCCTTGTTGTAAGCAAGCGGAATACCCTTCATCATTGTAAGCAGTGTGTTTAAATCACCGTAAACTCTAGCCGTCTTTCCACGAATAAGCTCGGTCACATCGGGGTTTTTCTTTTGCGGCATTATTGACGAGCCTGTTGCATATGCATCGTCAAGCTCTACAAACTTAAACTCCCACGAGCACCACATGATAATCTCTTCTGAAAATCTCGACAGATGTGACATGAGGATAGACAAAGCACTAGCAAGCTCCATACAAAAATCTCTGTCAGAAACTCCGTCAAGCGAGTTTCCCATCACCTCATCAAAGCCTAAAAGCTCGCAAACACGCTGTCTGTTTATCGGATATGTAGTGCCTGCAAGCGCACATGAGCCTAATGGCAGCTGATTTAAGCGCTTATATAGGTCGTCAAGTCTTCCGATATCACGCATCAGCATCTGCGCATAGGCAAGCACATGGTGTGCCAGTGTTATAGGCTGCGCACGCTGCATATGAGTGTATCCGGGCATTACTGTAGTGAGGTTTTCCTTCGCAATCTTAAGTATTGTCTCAATTAGGCTTACGCAGTACGCCTTTATTTCGGTGACCTCATCTCTTAGATAAAGCCTTATGTCAAGTGCGACCTGGTCATTTCTGCTTCTTGCTGTATGAAGACGCTTTCCCGTATCGCCTAAACGTTCGGTAAGCACTGATTCAATGAACATATGTATATCTTCAGCTGTAGGGTCAAACTCAAGCCTGCCGCTTTCAATGTCATCAAGTATTTCCTTTAGTCCCGCAACAATTTTTTCGCTCTCGCCTTGCTCTATGATACCGCACTCGCCAAGCATGGTTGCGTGTGCAATCGAGCCTTCAATGTCGCTTTTGTACATTTTTGAATCGAATTTAATAGATGAGTTAAAGTCGTTTACCCGCTCATCAATTTCCTTTGTGAAGCGTCCTGCCCACATCATATTTGACATAAGTTTTATCTTCCTTTCCCACTTTGATTTTTGAAAAAAGTTTGCGGCGTTTCGCCGATATTCTCAGCGAATGCCGCACTTTTTCTTTAGATTTTTTATTCCTTTTCGCTGTTAATAGCCTTTTGCTGTTCGAGCAGCTTTGCTATATCGATGCCGTCAATCTTTAGTCCGTCTATTTTGCAGTCGTTAATCTCAACATTTGAAAGGTCGCAGTGAACAAACTGCGAGTTTTTTAGGTCGGGATTTTTAAACTCTACATTATTCATGATAGAGCAGCCAAATCTTGAGCCCGAAAGGTTTACGCCGAGGTAGCTCGAATGAGCCATGTAAATATCGGTGAAGATGCTTTCCTTCATGCTTATGTTGTTAAGCACGGCGTTATCCATGTTCACATCGTCAAATTTTGCCTCCTTGAGGTTGACATTTGAAAAGCTTGCCCCTCCTAGGTTTACATCCTCGAATGACGAATTTGGCAGACTGTCATAGGTAATCTCTACCTTCTTTTCGATTGCAGGTTCAAAAATGTTTTCTTTTTCCGACATAATCTTGTCCTCCTATCTATATTCAGTTGTAAATACGCTACACAAAAATTGCTCCTTGAACGTACCCTAATTATTGATTGCCGCGCTTTTGCTCAAGCTTTGCTCTAACCTTGATCGGAAGTCCGAATAGATTGATAAAGCCGGCACTGTCAGCCTGGTTGTAAACCTCATCCTCGTCAAAGGTCGCAACCTCTTCATCGTAAAGGGTATATGGTGAGGTGACACCGGCATTTATGATGTTGCCCTTATAAAGCTTAAGCCTTACATCACCGGTAACGGTCTTTTGTGTTTCGGTGACAAATGCACTCATAGCCTCACGAAGGGGAGTGTACCACTGTCCGTTGTAGACAATATCGGCAAACTTGATTGATAGATACTGCTTTACTCTTGCAGTTTCCTTATCAAGTGTAATGGTTTCGAGTACGTCATGTGCGTGATACAGAATTGTTCCGCCGGGAGTTTCATATACGCCTCTTGACTTCATGCCGACAAGGCGGTTTTCAACTAGGTCTGCAAGTCCGATTCCGTTTGCTCCGCCAAGCTCATTTAGCTTGCCTACAAGTGTAGGACCGTCCATCTCAACTCCGTCAACTGAGGTCGGGATACCCTTTTCGAAGTGGATTGTTACATAGGTAGGCTTGTCGGGAGCCATGATTGGTGATACGCCAAGCTCGAGGAAGCCGGGCTTTTCATACTGTGGCTCGTTTGCGGGATCTTCAAGGTCAAGACCCTCGTGCGAAAGATGCCACAAATTCTTGTCCTTTGAGTAGTTGGTTTCTCTGTTAATTTTAAGCGGAATGTTGTGAGCCTCAGCGTACTCGATTTCCTGTTCACGGCTCTTGAGATCCCAAATTCTCCAGGGAGCGATAATCTCCATATCAGGAGCAAATCTCTTAATAGCAAGCTCGAATCTTACCTGGTCGTTGCCCTTACCTGTGCATCCGTGGCAGATAGCGTCTGCGCCCTCAGCGATAGCAATTTCTGCAATTCTCTTAGCGATAATGGGACGAGCAAAGGAGGTTCCGAGCAGATAGCGATTTTCGTAAACAGCACCTGCCTGAACGGTAGGATAAACATACTCTTCGATAAATTCCTTTGTCAAATCCTCAATGTAGAGCTTAGATGCGCCTGTCTTGATAGCCTTTTCCTCAAGTCCGTCAAGCTCGGTGCCCTGTCCGACATCTCCTGACACTGCGATAACCTCGCAGTTATTGTAATTCTCCTTTAGCCACGGGATGATGATAGAAGTATCAAGTCCACCCGAATAAGCCAAAACGACCTTTTTGATTTCCTTAGCCATTGCCAATTCCTCCATATATAAAAAATAGTATTAGCTATACGCAGCATTATGTGACTCACAATATAATTATACACCTTTGTGCGAAAAAGTCAAGGCTATTTACAGAATATTTATAAAAATATGCAAAAAATCAATCATTTTATTGCATAATCTATAAAAATATACGCATAAAGATGCAAACGCTTGTAGATTGTCACAGCTATTCGTATCTGCTTTTTTAATTATACCACATAATTGAGATAAT
Organism: Ruminococcus sp.; assembly: GCA_021199375.1. GTDB lineage: Bacteria > Bacillota > Clostridia > Oscillospirales > Ruminococcaceae > YE71. Next base: position 16,107 of record JAJQIB010000014.1, read on the forward strand.
TGCAAGAATAATTTTCTTATGCTTTAACGCTCTACCTATTGATATTTGTAAAATATTTGTGCAGCTTAGCGAAAAATCTTACATTTTAATCTTGACAAAGTGCGAAAAGTGTGCTAAACTATACTTGAAGAAATGTAAATACAAACGAGCTTGCCAGATTTTGGCTGTGCAAGCTCTACAAATGTGTATGCTTGAATAGTAGAATAAGCACGCATAAGGAGGAGATTTTTATGTTAAAGAAATCGTTTTTAACCCCTGTATTGTCAGGTGTGTTGGCGGTTACTGTAGTGGGCTCAGGAGTAGGATATTACTTTGAGTTCGTAAAGGATGATTCCTCTGCCTCAGATAAAGACGGCGGTTCACAGACAATAACTGTAGATACTGCAGCACAGGCTATTGAGGATCAGCTCGACAAGGTTGAAAAGATAGCCAATGGCGAGCTTGAAGAGGGCTATAAGGCTCAGCTCACCTACTCAGCACCCGACAGCATTACTAATGAGCTTGGTGTAGCTCTTAGTGATATTACAATTGGCATGGAAGCAAAGCAAAAGGATAAAATGAGCGGAGTTGATATTACGCTCGACTATGATTCTCAGACCCTGCTTACGCTAAACACAGTTTATGACAACGATTCGCAGACCGCCTACATCAAAATACCTGAGCTTTCGGACGATTATCTAACCACAACCACCGATAGTCTTAGTGCGCTTGCACAGGATTATGTTGATGAAATGGGAGTTGATGTTGAGTCTGCCAGCGGAGACGCTGATGAAATGATCGATTCGCTCAGCCAAATCGATATGACGGCTCTGCTTGAGGACATTGAAAGCTATGAGGATGTAGTAAAGGAAAATATCCCAGAGGCTACGGCAGGCGACGACTACACTGTATCGTCAGGGGATGCGAGCATTACGCTTACAACCGAGTGCTATACGGTAACCTCGACAGACGCTTACAATCTTATGGCGGCAATTGCTGAAAAGGGAGTAGATGACCAAACCCTTAAGGATGCGGCTTTGGCTCTTGGTATGACCGAGGACGAGTACGACTCTATGTGGGCTACTCTCTGTGATGATATTGACACCTCAGATACCGCCGCGCTTTCGGTTGATGTGTATTATTATGGCGATGATTTTGCAGGATTTAGCTTGTCAGATGGCGAAGAAGCCTATTATGCTATTGCGGCAAGTGATGATACAAGCATGATAATCGATATGGATTTATCAGACGGAAGCGATGGATTCACCGCTAATGGTGCGCTGACGCTTGAGGACGGCTTGATTAACGGCAGCGTTGATATGGGTGTTATGGTATCAGATAGCGATGTCACCTCTAGCACAGGCGGAAGCACAAGCCTTACGCTAGAATTTGACAATCTTGAAGCTACCGAGGAAGTACTTAACGGAAAGATAACATGCTCTGTAACAAGTGCTGACACAACTATTGATATGGTTTGCTCCTTCGACAATAAGGAGGATGATATTGATACATCGCTTTCACTCAGCATGGATGGCGAGAGCCTTGGTTCGATAAGCCTTACTGCACAGGAAACAAATGCATCTGACATTTCAGTTCCTACTGGAACAGGCTATGAGCTTACTGATGATACGGCACTTGAAGCCTACATGGAGGGTCTTAACCTTGATAGCTGGCTAACGAATGTTCAGACGGCTCTCGGTGACGAGCTTTACACAGCTTTGTTTGGTTCGCTTACGGGTGAATCCTACAGCGATTATGACTATGATTACGATGATTATGACTATAGCTATGACTACGATGATTATGATTATGACTATGATTATGATATCTAATACTAGCAGGATTTAAACCAAGTCCCCTGGCTTTAAACGGTCAGGGGACTTTTTTACTTGTACCTGTGCGCCACTGACGCACAACGGTTTTTCTATGAAATACACAAAAAATTAACAAAATGTTGTGCACTTTGTATATTGACTAAACAGTACGGATATTTTATAATAAATAAGTATCTATAATTTATAACGTAAGGAGAAGATTTAAGTGGTAAAGGTTGTGAAATTCGGCGGAAGCTCGCTTGCAAGTGCAGAGCAGTTTCGTAAGGTTGCTGAGATTATTCATTCGGACGACTCAAGGAGATATGTCGTGCCTTCAGCTCCTGGAAAGAGATTTAAGGACGACACTAAGGTTACCGATATGCTCTACTCCTGCTATGAGCTTGCAGCTCACGGCAAGAGCTTTGACAAGGAGTTTGAGGAGATTAAAGAGCGCTACAACAGCATAATTGATGAGCTTAGAATAAATCTAAACCTTGATAAGGAATTTGAAGTGATAAAGGCTTGTTTTATCGGCAAGGCGGGAAGAGATTACGCAGCGTCACGCGGCGAGTACCTAAATGGAATGACCTTGGCGGCGTATCTTGGATATACCTTTATCGATAGTGCAGAGGTTATCTTCTTTAATGAGGACGGCTCATTTGATTTCGAGCGCACAAAAAAGGCTGTAGGCGAACGACTTGCGACTATCGAGCGTGCGGTAATTCCCGGATTTTACGGTTCAATGCCAAATGATACAATCAAAACCTTTTCACGTGGTGGCAGCGATGTCACGGGTTCAATCGTAGCGGCGGGAATAAATGCTGACCTTTACGAAAACTGGACGGATGTATCGGGCTTTTTAATCTGTGATCCCAGAATTATTGAGAATCCTGAGCCGATTCGCACCATCACATATAAAGAGCTGCGTGAGCTTGCCTATATGGGAGCGGGAGTTCTTCATGAGGACGCAATTTTCCCTGTTCGCAAGGCGGGTATACCGATAAACATCAAGAATACCAACAAGCCCGGCGATGCAGGAACCTTTATAGTAGAAAGCACCAGTCAAAAGCCGCTTTACACCATAACGGGAATTGCAGGCAAGAAGGGCTTTGCGACAATTAACATTGAGAAGGACATGATGAACTCTGAGCTAGGCTTTGGCAGACGTGTGCTTGAGCAGTTTGAGAAAAACGGCGTATCCTTTGAGCATATGCCTTCGGGAATTGACACCATGAGCATTGTTGTGCATCAGTCGGAGTTTGCCGAGAAGGAACAGGAGATTTTGTCGGGAATACACCGCAATGTAAACCCTGACCTTATCGACATTGAAACAGATCTTGCGCTTATTGCAGTTGTTGGCAGAGGAATGAAGTGCGAGCGTGGCACAGCAGGAAGAATTTTCTCGGCGCTTGCTCATGCTCATGTAAATGTCAAGATGATAGATCAGGGGTCATCTGAGCTTAATATAATTATCGGTGTAAACGAGCGTGACTTTGAAAAGGCTGTTAAAGCAATATACGATATATTTGTATTGCAAAGGCTTTAAGGCAGTATCAAGCAAGGCTTGTCTATAACCCAAGCATGATGTCCCCCACCTCTTAGGTGGCGGTCCATCTTGTCTTTCAGTGGGGGGGGGTAAAACTAATCCCCCACTGAAATCCAGCGGAGCCTGACGGCTCCTAATGCTTGCTTGTTGCCGTGCTTTAGCAAAGGCGGCTGTCAGCTCACGAGATCATGCAAGCATATCTCGCTCCGCTCCGCTTTAAAGATTTGTGGTAATAATTTCCCTCGGACAAATATGCCGAGGGATTTTTTGTTATAGCTCTTGACAAAGGCAGGTTTGCATGGTATAATAGATAGGTAAGATTTTATGTCTCTGTAGCTCAGTGGATAGAGCATTCGCCTCCTAAGCGAAGAGTCGGACGTTCAAATCGTCTCAGGGACGCTAATTTTTGGGGCGGCACCAAAAGATAGGTGTTGCCTTTTTAGGAGGAATACATATGAAAAAACAAATAAGTGCTATTCTGGCTGCTTTTGTTATGCTTAGCGCAGCTTCATGTGGCTCAAGTGATGATTCCTCAAGCGTAAGCACAGATGAGAATTCATCACAGGAGGAAATTGTGGAGATTGAACAGGTCGCAGCAACGCATAAGTCTGACACCGATTTTAGCGAATATCCATCGAACACCGTTGTTTCTACCGGTAATAACGCTCGTGTGAACAAGGCTGAATCGATAACCTATCGTGCATATTTTCCTGTTGAGAGCTATGGTGAGCTTGAATACAAATTCTATTTCTCAAACGAAATAGATTCAACCTATAACACGGGAATGCCCGTTCATGTAGGTGCTGAAACAGGAGAATACACAATCGAAAGCGCAAGAATAGCGGATGGTGGAACCTCAACAGATGACGAAATAACATCCTATACTGAGGTTACATTTGACGGCGAGGGCACACGAGAGGTTTCTTCAGGCGAGCAGTTTTGGTCTGATGCCGTAAGCTTTAGCCTTGAGGAGGGTCACTATCTTGTGTGGGAGTGGACAATTACTGGTACGATGATACCGGCTACTAACATGTCTGACCTCACATCGACAACATCGTCTGAGGATGGCGAAACCTTTAACTACTGCAATGAAATACCTCTGCCGCAGCTTATCGGAGCTAAGCGAGATGTAACGCTAAATGTTGCCGCAATTGGCGACTCGATTACACAGGGCTGTATGACCGACTTTATGGCATATGAAAGCTGGGCGATGCAGATTTCTCAAAAGCTCGGAAGTGATTATTCGTTCTGGAACTGTGGACTTGGATGGGCAAGAGCAAGTGACGCTGCAACAGACGGAGATTGGCTTGAAAGAGCTTCGTCCGCTGATGTTGTTATAGTGGCATTTGGAACTAATGATATAAGCTCGGGCGAGTACGGTGGCGATGGCGGAAACACAGCTGAAGAAATTGATGCTTATCTTCGCACCATAGTTGAGCGTCTTAACGAAAGTGGCTGCTCTGTAGTTGTATTTAACTCACCCCCACAGGACTACGAGGGCGATACCGAGGATGTAAGAACTGAGCTTAATGAAACGCTAAAGGATACCTGCAATGAGCTTGGAGCCTACTATTTCGATTTTGCAAGCTATCTTTGTGATGAGGACACACCTGCCGCAGCTAAGTACGGCGGTCATCCTAATGGTGAAGCAGGCGGCATAGTATCGGATGCATTTGTAGAAGAGTTTGCAACGCTTTTAGGCATCTAAAGAAATAAGAATAACAAGAGAGGGACTTACCTTTTAAGGAGTCCCTCTCTTAAATTTGCTTTTATGCTATTCATCAGTGCTATCGGTGCTGTCAGCAGTATTCTCCTCGCTTGAGTCCTCAGAGGAATCCTCATCGTCCTCTCCGGAGCTGTACTGGTCGGGATCCTCGATTTCCATATCGGTGGTGATAACACCTGCATTGTATTCCATATTAAACATTTTCCAGTGTCTTCCGACCTTGCCGACGTAGCAGTCCATACGATAGGTATCGCTGCCAAGTGAGCCGCTGAAGGTGACATCTACTGAAACTATATTTGCATCACTTATGTCGGGAGTTACACCATAAGCCTCCTCATAGCCATCAAAGCTGTATTCGGTAATGGTGTCGATATCGACAATCTCGTACTCAAGAGTGAAGTCATCGCCGTATTCCTCAGCAAAATCAGCATTAAATGCTTCCATATATTCATCCTTGGTATATCCCGTCTGCTCGAGGTCATCCTTATAGTCAGCCTTCATTTCCTTTGGAAAGCATGAAACATAATCGTCAAAATCTCGCTCGTTTATTGCATCAAAGTACTTTATAACCACATCGGTGCTGTCCTCGCTAAAGCCTATGACACCCGAACCGAACAGTGTGCCGAAAACAAGCACCGCTACAGCGATGATTACGATTATAAGCAGCCGTATTTGCTTGGGATCACGCTTCTTTTTCTTGCCGTTCCTTCGTCTTTCAAGCTCTTTAGCCTTAAGCTCGGCATAGTATGCCTCTTTTTGCTCAGGAGTCATAAACCTCACAGGAGTTGTGGTTTTTTTGTATTTCTCCGTGGATTTTACCTTTAGATTTGGATTTCCGTATCCGCAATGCTCACAGAAATCGCCGGTATACTCCTTGCCGCATGATTTACAGATTTTTGCCATGAACAAATCCTTTCGATTCTTTTAAGTAAAGGCAATACTTCAGTAAGAAAAGTGAAGTATTGCCCCTAATTTGTCTATGTTTTTATCAGAACGCTACAATAAACTCAATTTCTCCGAAGGTGAACTGTACCGGAATTGAGAAGGACTCTTTTCCGGGATCTAGCTTTCCGTCGGTGACAAATGTCAGAGGTGTGAGTGTGATCTCGGTTCCTGTTTCGTTCGACTCATTAACTGCATAAAGTCCATTGCAAACGCTTAGAAATTCGCCAACGCAGGCATCGTCAAATTCGTCTGCTTCAAAATAAGCATCCTTGCCGAAGCGCTTAGCAAAGGCACGGTAATCGCTCTTTGATGCACAAATTCCGGTAAATCCAGTGTAAGCTCCGCCTATAGACTGTGAAACGCCCTTTTGTGCCGTAACGCTTTTTCTTATAGCGGCTTCAAGGGGAGTGAAGTCGTCGCCGACAAATCTTACAAGGCTCTTGTAAAGAAGTGAAACGTAATTTGTGTAAAGCTTAGCGTTTTGTGTAGTGCTAAAATGATAGAATTCGCTGACCAAATCAGCAAGCTTTTCATTTTGGTCGCCTGAGATTTCATCATCGGTCAGGGAAAGGGATGCTTTATAAGAGTTAATAGCCGATTCAAATTCAGCATTTGTAAGAGCTCCATTGTTTACAAGAGTTTGACCTAGCAGAAGATAATCAGTAGGCTGCTTATGCAGCAAATCCTCAACGTCTGTGGGCTTTAAAAAGCCCATTTCTACAGCAAGATCTCCGAAAAGCTTGTCTACGGTTTGCTGTGTAACGTTTACCTGCTCGACCTGCTCTGCGGTCATAAGACCATCATTTATTGCAAGCACACCAAGGCGCAGGCGTGTGTTTTTCTTTTCGTCAAGTGCTGCAGCAAGCTGCTCTCTTGTTACCATGCCATTATTTAAAAGGAATCCGCCAAAAAATTGTGAAAACATTTTAGATTACCCCCTCAGCGATATTCTCAAGAGTCTTTTGAACCTGTTCGTTAGTAATAGGCTTTTGCAAAAAGTCGGTAGCGCCTGCCTTTATTGCATCCTTAAGATAGCTTTGTGTGCCGACAGATGAAGCCATTATAACCTTTGCACCATCGTTTATCTCTTTGATTTTCTTAAGTGCATCAATTCCGGTTACTACAGGCATAACGATATCCATAAACACAACATCGGGATTATTTTCACTATACTGATCTATAGCCTGCTGACCGTCTGCAGCCTCGTAAATGTTCTTGATACCAAGAGTAGCCAAAAACATACAAAGACTTTTTCGTGCAAACATGGAATCATCGCATACCAGCACAGACATATCCTCAATTTTCATATAAATAACCTGCCTTTCAAGTATTCTTTCAGTATTACCTTTTCATTATACCATATTTCTCATTAAAATGCAAGTCCCATTTGTGTAAATTTTATGGTGATAATGCACAATTTTTTTCGATATCTTTTAAAAGCTTTAAATTTCCCTCATGTTCATGTGCTGTTAATACTTTTGATGTATACTAGGCTTAATGATAAAATGGAGGTCGGATTATGATTTACACAGTAACCTTTAATCCCGCAATTGACTATGTAGTTAAGCTCGACACGCTTAAGAGCGGTGAGGTAAATCGAATGAACAGTGAGCAGATTTTCTTTGGCGGCAAGGGAATAAATGTGTCGCTTGTTCTAGCTCAGCTCGGGCTTTCATCAAAAGCCTTGGGATTCACCGCAGGCTTTACAGGAGGGGCTATAGAGGACGGGCTAAAAAAGCAAGGCATTGATACCGACTTTGTGCATTTAGACAGTGGATTTTCACGCATAAACGTCAAGATAAAATCAGATGAGGAAACTGAGCTAAACGGAAACGGACCTGATATACCTCAGGACAAAATTGATGAGCTTTTTTCAAGGCTTGCTGACTTAGGAGGTGCAGATACACTTGTACTTGCTGGAAGTATACCTAAGAGCCTGCCGGATGATATCTACGAGAGGATAATGGCAGATCTAAGCGATAGGAGCATACGCTTTGTTGTGGATGCTTCAAAGGATTTGCTTTTAAATGTGCTTAAATACAAGCCCTTTTTGATTAAGCCTAATAGCTTTGAGCTAAGCGAGATTTTTGGCAGAGAGCTTATGACAGAAAATGAGATTGTCGAATGTGCGTACAAGCTAAAGGAAATGGGTGCGCAGAATGTGCTGGTGTCTATGGCGGGCGATGGAGCGCTTTTAGTTGATGAAGGCTCAAAGCTGCATAAATGCTCAGCTTGTAAGGGCAAGGTGAAAAACTCGGTCGGAGCAGGGGATTCGATGGTGGCAGGCTTTATTGCAGGATGTGCAGATGGCGACTATGACTATGCACTAAAGCTTGGTACCGCTTGTGGCGGAGCGACAGCCTTTTCCGATGGACTCGCTCAAAGTGAGGATATTTTCAGACTGATTAAACAGCTTAGATAAAAACTATCCTTTTGTCTAGTTGACACCGAATAGATATTTTGTTAAAATAAATTTGTAAGTTAAAAGCAATTATCTATTTTGGAGGAGAAAAAATGTTTGAAAAGAAAATTAAAGCAGTATGTGCTACAATGGCAGCTACAGTAATGGTGTCGTCGCTTAGCTTTACAGCGTTTGGATTAAGCGCAAATGCTGAGTATAAGGGTGTGAAAATACTCTACACAAATGATGTTCACAATGCGTACGAACAGAATTTAGAGGATGGCACAATAGGCTACGCTGCTGCGGCTCAGTACAAAAAGGATCTTGAAGCAGATGGCTGGGATGTAATTTTAGTAGATGCTGGCGATGCAATCCAGGGTGGACTAATCGGTACTCTCTCAAAGGGAAGCTATATAGTTGACATTATGGGACAGACTGGCTATTCGCTTGCTGTCCCAGGAAACCATGAGTTTGACTTTGGTATGGAAAATTTCTTAAGCCTTGCCGAAGGTGCGGATTATGAATATATCTGCTGTAATTTTATGGATTTAAGAACCAATGAAACTGTATTTGAGCCCTATGAAATTGTTACGCTCGATGGAATGGATATAGCATTTGTCGGAATTGACACACCTGAGGCTATAACAAAGTCTACTCCTGCATATTTCAAGGACGAGGACGGAAGCTATATTTACGGATTTTGTCAGGGAAATGACGGACAAAATTTATATGATGCTGTTCAGGACGCAGTAGATGATGCTATTGAAGAGGGCGCAGACTATGTAGTTGCAATAGGTCACACCGGCACCGACACCGCCGCAAGCTCTCCTTATACATCTATTGACATTATAGAGAATACTACAGATATTGACAGCTACATTGACGCTCATTCTCATACAGTGCTTGAGGGCGAGACCTATAACAACAAGGATGGCGAAGATGTGCTTTTAACATCGACCGGCTCATATTTTCAAAGCTTGGGCGAGATGACGATTACGTCAAATGGCGAGCTTTCGTCCTCATTAGTTCTTGGAATAACCGAACAGGATCCTGAAACGCTTAGCTATGTAAACTCGATTACAGCAAGCTTTGAGGAGCTAAAGAATACTGTGGTGGCATCAAGTGAGGTTAAGCTTGTTACAAATGATCCTAATGATGAGGATTCTTTTTGGATGGTTAGAAATCAGGAAACTAATTTAGGAGATCTATGTGCAGACGCTTATCGCATTATGCTCGGTGCTGACATAGGTATTATAAATGGTGGAAATATAAGAGCAGAGATTGATGTTGGCGATGTCACATACGAGGATATAATAGATGTTAGCCCTTATGGTAACACGCTATGTGTGGTAGAGGCTACCGGACAGCAAATTCTGGATGCACTTGAGATGGGTGCAATGGTTGCAGGTGAGGATAACAGCGGAGGCTTTTGGCAGGTCTCGGGTCTTACATATGAAATTGACACAAGAATTGAGTCGTCAGTAGTTAAGGACGATGAGGGAATGTTTGTTAAGGTTACAGGCGATTACAGAGTAAGAAATGTGTATGTAGGTGATGAGCCGCTTGAGCTAGACAAGACCTACACGCTTGCATCTCATAACTACCTTTTAAAGCAACAGGGCGATGGATTTAACATGTTTGATGGCTCAAGCATTATTCAGGATGAGGTTATGATTGATAATCAGGCGCTAATTGACTATATTACAGACTATCTTGGCGGCACAATATCTGCAAACAGCATCTATTCAAGTCCCTATGGTGAGGGCAGAATAAGGGTTATCACTGACGAGCTAAGCGCTACCTGCACCGAGGATGGTTATGTTGAGTATATTCAGGGTGCAAGCACTGTAAGACAAACGCTCGAGGCAGCAGGTCACAGCTTTGGCGAGTGGGAAATCACGACAGAAGCTAGTGTAGGCGTTGAAGGCGAGATGACAAGAACCTGTACCGAATGCGGATACACCGAAACGCAAATAATTGCAGCACTTGAGGATGACTCATCAAGTGAGCAGGCATCGTCGAGCAGTGAAGCTTCTAGTGAGGATGAGTCGAGTGATGCTTCATCCGACACGGACTCGTCATCATCATCTGAGGCGTCGTCTGAAGAATTCGATACCTCCTCGGATCTGTCTTCATCCACATCCTCAGCCGATACTTACAGTGAATCTTCAGCCGATAGCTACAGTGACAGCAATCCTATGACAGGAGCGGCATTGCCTGCGGCAGCTGTTGTTTTGGCACTTGGGGTTCTTGCAATTTACAGAAAGCAGAGATGATCGGATTCACTTACAAAAACCGCTGATATTGTAAAGATTCGCACAAGCCTAAAGCTTTGCTTTGACGCATTTTTATTTACTTAAAATATTACAGATTTGCTTGACAAATTAGTGTTTGCGTGATATAATGTACTAAATCGAAAGCAGTAACAATTTGTACGTTTGTGCAAACCCAAATTGGAGGGATAAAAATGCTAAAGAAACGTATAGCTACATTGGCGGCAGCGGCGATGATTGCTGTCACAGCGTTCGCCGGCGTGCTTCCTACAGGATTACAGGTGGATACGTCGATCACTGCATCTGCAGCCTCGACGGTAAAAATGAAGGTTACTCTCGATGCTAACGGAGGAAGCTGCTCTAAAAGCAAGATCACAGTGACCTACGGCAAAAAATACGGCACATTACCTACACCTACAAGAAGCGGATACAATTTTGTGGGATGGTATAATTCAAGCGGAAGTAAGGTAACAGCGTCTACGGTTGTAAATAAAAAGGTTAATCATACGCTCACTGCAAAGTGGGAGGAGTGGCCAACGAGCGTCACACTTACCTTTGACGCTAATGGCGGAAATATTACTACCACATCAAAAACATACTATTCGGGTAAGATAATAGGTGCTCTTCCTGTGGTTCGCATGCCCGGTTATACCTTTAAAGGCTGGTATACTAAAAAAACCGGAGGCACAAGGGTAAGCTATAGTACAGTTTTAAATGTTGTAAAAGACAGAACCTTTTATGCTCACTACGCTGTTGCATCCTTTGCTACACTTAAATACAGCTTTGAGAATACATATGAGGGCTTTGGCTACTCTAGGATGTACCGAATACCATATGAAAGATACAGCTATATGTTCTCTGCTCAGTATGCAAGATTTGTCTATGATGCTGTAGGAATGACAGCTTGGGGAGGAAATTGCTATGGCATGAGTACGACCTCAGCATTATTTAATACTTGTAAAGTAAAGGTTCAGTCGTTTAACAAGAAAAAGTACTTCATTAAAGGTCTTTCTCTAACTGATGAAAGCTCTACCTATGGTATAACCGTGAATGAGTTTATTGAAAGCATGCAGGTGGCTCAATATGCTCCCAGCCTTCAGGATGCTTTTGAAGAACATTTGGAGGATTATTCAACGCTTGTGAGCAAGGTAAAGGCGTGTCATAGTGGTACCGGTCAGCCGGTTGTTATGGGTTTGATTGAAGGAAATACAGGTCATGCAGTTTTAGCATATAGGTGGAAAAAGATAAGCTCGACAGAAGAGAGAATCTACATATATGACTGCAATGATAACAGCAGTGCTAAGTATATCACGCTATATAAGAGTAATGGCAGCTACACAGGCTTTGAATATGATAGCTACACATCATTTACATGGTACTCCTTCTCTGAAATCTACAGCGTTTGGACAAACAGAGGAACAACTGCTAACGGTACGATTTCCTCACTTTCTGTAAGCGTTGATAATGCAAGGATTTATGACGAAAACGGAACACTTTGCGCTGTTATTTCAGATGGCGAGTTTACATCCTATGATGATGATGTTTATCAGACCATTTCGTTTGATGTATCGCTTACATCCACGCTGATATGTCTTCCTGAAGGCGATTATACTGTAGTAAATACAGAGGACGAGGATATGAGTGTTGCAATGTACGCTGATGGTACGACCTGTTCGGCTCAGTCGGATGCAGATGCAATAACACTTTCGGTTGATGCTGAGACAGTAACGGTTTACGATGAGGACTCAGCGGACTATGAGATTACGCTGTATACATCAAGCGGCGATGTGACAGTTAGCGGCAGTACAGATAGCGGCACCTATGAGGTGTCTGAAGACAAAATAACAGAAATCACAGATGATGAGTCTCAGCTAAGCGAGCTTGTCGGATAACCCCAAGGCGATAATTTAAAGCGGTGTCGTTTTTGTTGGCGGCACCGCTCTTTTGAAGGAAGGAATTTAAGATGGAAGAAAGACTTTTTTGTAAGGGCTACACATGGGGCTTTTTTGCCGGAAGCGGCACTTTTCAAACTCCTGAGGCAGAGTATTCGATGGAACGACTTGCCGAGGACGGGCTTGATTGGATATGCATTCCTGTCAACTGCTTTCAGGAAAGCTACTACTCGCTAAATGTATTTTCAATGTTTGGCAGAACACAGACGGATGAGGATGTGGTGTTTGCAATTAAAAAGGCAAAGTCGCTAGGACTTAAGGTTTGTTTGAAGCCAATGGTAGATTGCCTAGATCATGCTTGGCGAGCGAGAATAAATTTTCCCGGAGAAAATCCTATGTATTGGGAGAGATGGTTTAGAAGCTATACTCATTTTATGCTGCACTATGCTCGTCTTGCCGAAAGGTATGAATGTGAGATGCTATGTACAGGCTGCGAGATGGCTGGAATGGATATGCAGACCGAGTATTGCCTAAAGCTAATCGAGGATGTGCGTAAGGTTTACAGCGGAATTATTATGCACAATGTAAATCACGGAGATGAAATGCGCTCACCGTGGCTCGGAGCAGTAGATGTAATCGGTGTTTCGGCATACTACCCATGCTCAACTGAGAATGATAATTCGCTTGAACATATGAAAAAGGTATTTAATGGCGTTGCGGATATGCTAGAGGGTGTGCATAAGCGTTTTGAGCGTCCGATTATGTTTGCAGAGATTGGCGTAAGAAATGTGCATGGCTGTACGCAATATCCGTGGGACTTTAAGCATCGTCCCGATACTCCTACCGATGATGAGGAGCAAGCGAGCTTCTATGAGGCGGCGCTTTCGTGCAGCTTTGATAAGCCGTGGTTTGCAGGATACTTTTGGTGGGATTGGAAGGCGGTTTTGCCACCAATTGATAAGGCAAGGGAAAACCGTGATTTTACCATCTATGAAAAGCCTGCGGAGCAGGTATTAAAAAAGTGGTATGCTAAATAAAAAGCTAAAAGCGGGATATTTCGTCCCGCTTTTTCATTCTAATTTCCATCTGTCACACGCTCAACCGTGTATCCATCCTGCTCCAGCAGGTCTATTATTCCGCCATCGCCTAAAAAGTGTGCTTCTCCTACCACAAAAAGCACATTGTCACCACTTGACAAAAGCTCCTCGGCAGTTTCGGTCATTCCGATATTTCGATCGTTTAACAGTGCATTATTATACTCATCAACCAGTACTTTTTGCTCATCGTCAAGCTCTGAGTCATCGACCGTGTTAAGCTCAAGCATTGTGTCGGTATCACCAGTGCGCCAGGCTGTATACATATCGTTATATTCGTCAGTGATAAGCTCTACATTTTCTTCGCTGTAGCTTGAAAGAACAATGTCATAAATATCGTCCGAGAGATTTACAAGCAAATCCATCTGAAACTCAGCTGATTCGACCTCATATATCTCCTTTTCGTCATCATGCGCCATTGTGAGAAGCTGCATATCGAGTCCAAGATCTGAGGAAAGCGCTGCATCCTCAATAGCAAGGTTTTCAAGCAGCGATGAAACATACCACGGCTGATATATTTCGTAGGCGGAGTAGCTTTCGCCATGTGCTTCAAGATAGCTTTCAATTCCGTCACAGGTTTCCTCGGAAATATGATCTCCTAACGTTTCGCCGCTTGAGTAGGTTATTTTATCTGTGTATTTAAGTGTTGCGCTCATTGTAGCTGTGAGATCTGTTATGTCGCACTCTACTGCTAACACATCTGCTTGCTCGTAAGCATCTGTTACATAGTCAGGCAAGGGGTAGCATTCTTCTTTTAGTGCGTGCATAGAGCCCATCATGTACATGCTGTTGCCGTCATCATCTGTAACAAGCCACATTGCAGGAGCATAGTCGTCTTGTGTCTCGGAGTCAGCCTCTTCTTCACTGTCTAAGGTGCTTTCATCCTCTATTGATGAGCTGTCGCTTGAAGGAAGTGTTACTGAAGGAGCGGCAGTTTGAGTAGAACTTGAGGAGTCAGCTGCACCTTCGGCATCCTTATCCCCACATGAGCAAAGCATTGCGCTTGTAAGCACAAATGAAGTGATTATAGCGGCAAGCTGTTTGAATTTATGGCATTTCATACCTTGTCTCACTCCTTAGCTTGTTTACTTTTTTTCCTTCGGCATCCGCCTACTCCTTCGGAAGCGGTGAAGATCTTGTCGCTTGTGAAAATCTTAATTGCAATCGTCATGCAAATCACTAAGAATACAAGCTGGTAGATAAGTCCGCCGACATAAAGCGAGGTCTTTCCAAAAATTACATTGTCGGTAGCCATGAAGGTGTGTGTGAAGGGAATGGCATATAAAAGATACCTAACCGCTCCGGGAAGCGTGCTTATATCGACAAACATTGAAGCCATAAATGGGAATAGTGCGGTAAACATTATCGGCATCATAAGCGTCTGTGAAGACTTGACGTTCTTTGCAAATGCTCCTAGGATCAGTGACACACTAAGTGCGATAAGAGTAGACAAAAGCATCTGTATTCCTATTAGAATATAGCTTTTTGTGGTAAAGGAAAGTCCAAGCGAGTTTAAAATATCCGAGTAGTCACCCGAAAGCGTACCTGTAACCGCTGATGTCATGCTGTCGGTGCCGACCATGTAGATTGCGGCATTAAGTAGTGCTACAACTGCGGCAGCAAGCATTTTTGCGCTAAGTACTGTAAGTCGAGATACAGGAGCCGAGAGCAGTGTTTCGAGTGTTTTGTCAAGCTTTTCGGCGGCTACGGCATTAACCATAGTCTGAGAGCCTAGAAGTATTAGAATATATACCACAAGCGGCAGCATAAGGCTTTGCGAATAAACGCACGAGTATAGCAAAAGCTGGGATATTTCCTCACTTTTGTCGCCAACCACCGTTTGCTCTGTTACATTTAGCGGACTTTCAAGCACCGTGACCTCATCGTCTGTAAGTATTCCTGATTGAACCTTGTCGGTGTAAAGTGCAGTTTTAACTGCCGCCTCGATAAGTGCCACTGCCGTTTCAGAGCCTGTATTTATATTTGCCATGCTTGCAAGCGAGGTCATTTTACTTACATATACAATATCCGCTTGCTCGCCATTTACTATACAGTCGGTAAAGCCTTCGGGGATTACAATAAAGGTTTTTATTCCAAGCCTGTCAAGCTCGGCGGCGTAATCGTCAGATTCAAGGCTAATTATCTCAACCTCATTTTGCATATCCGCTGTTGGGTGTTCAAGGTAGGCAAGCACCGATTCGGTAAAGTCTGTGCCGTCAAGATTGCATATCGTTATTTTAGATGACTCGCTTTCTGATTCCTCAACCGAGCTGTTTAGCATAACACCCATAAGGCTCATGATGACAAGCAGAAATACAAGCATGATAATCGTTTGAACTGAGAGCATTTCTCTAAGCTCTTTTTTAAATAGACTAACAAACTTCACTGCTGTTCACCACCTTTTCAAATACCTCTTCAAGGTTTTGAGCGTCATATTTTACGAGCAGCTCTTTTGGCTTGCCACACTCTAAAAGCTTTCCGTGAGAGATTATTCCCACACGGTCGGATACGTATTCGATTTCAAGCATATTGTGAGAGGACAGCAAAAATGTCATTCCATCCTTTGCAAGCGAGCGTATCATACGTCTTATTTCAAGCGCATTTATGATGTCAAGTCCTGATGTCGGTTCGTCCAAAATCGCAAGGAGCGGCTGCGGCATTATTGTTCTTGCGAGCAAAAGCTTTCTTGTCATACCACGAGAATAGCTTTCGATTTTATCATCAAGTCTGTTGCCTAATCCACATATTTTTTCAGCACGATCTACAAAGCCATAAGCCTCTGATTTGTTTTTAGCGTACATTTCCGCCATAAACTTAAGATACTTGCGTCCCGTCATGTTTTTGTAAGCACCCGCTTCGTCTGGCAGGTAGGTGAGGCGTTCACGAACCTGTGCGGGATTATCCTTTATAGAAAATCCGCCGACAAAGGCATCTCCCTCAGTGGGGTTAAGCAGCGTTGCAATCATGCGTATAGTAGTGGTTTTGCCTGCTCCGTTAGGTCCGATAAGCGCAAATATCTCGCCCTTTTCAAGTGCAAAGCTTACGTCCCTACAGGCATAGACATCCTTTTTGTAAGCCTTAGAAAGTCCTTCGACTCTAAGTATCAAGCTGTCATTGTCTGCCATAAGTGTGTTCTCCTTAGATGATTTAATTTTGATTATTTAATTTTGATTATTATACCATGCTTAATATTCTTTGTCAAGCTATTTAAGACAATCTTTTCGCAATCCCTGATTTTAGCCCTTTATAAATGGTATCCCTAGCCTTAATTGCCTGCTCCTTTGTAGCAGGTGCAACTCCTTTAAGTCTGTAGTCTATATTAAGCTCATCGTATTTTGATACGCCCATTGTATGATATGGCAGCACATCTATTGCTTTAAGCGAAGGGATATTAGATATAAATTCGCCAAGCTCTGTCAGCGACCCTTCATCGTCTGTGATTCCAGGCACCAAAACATGACGAATCCAAACATCTATTTTTCTTTCGCCAAGTCTAAGCGCAAACTCCTTTATTGCATGGTTTTCATGTCCCGTAAGCCATTTGTGCTTGTCTGAGTTTATGTGCTTTATATCAAGCATCACAAGGTCAGTGTAGTCAAGAACTCGTTCAATTTGCTCCTTGCCTTCTCCCTCGTAGGTCACTCCAGAAGTATCAAGACAGGTGTGTATTCCCTTTTCCTTTGCAGCTTTAAAAAGCTCATAGACAAATTGCGCTTGCATAAGCGGCTCGCCGCCTGTACAGGTTATTCCTCCTCCGTGCATAAATTCCTGTACGTCACTGTATTTATCCAGTATCTCAGTTACCGTCATAGGCGTTCCCGAATGCTCCTTCCATGTATCGGGATTGTGACAATATGCACATCTCATAGGACAGCCGGATAAAAATACTACAAATCTAAGTCCGGGACCATCTACCGTACCTAAGCTCTCGGTAGAATGCACCCAGCCTAAAGCTTCACTCATTTTGTTCATCTCTTTCTTTTAAGGCTTTATTTATTATTATTCCGTCCGCAAAAATTGACGCTAAAAAAAGCGAGCCGCATATTACTAGTGCTTCATCATCAGAAAGCGCTAGAATTTCCTGCCTTACTGCTTTACACGCATCAAGCTCACTCGCTACCGCATTCGCTCCATGTAGCGTTAGCTTTTTTGCAAGCTCATCTGCATCCATTGCCCTTGGATAAAAACCGCCCACACAAATAAAGCTATCCGCCGCCCTTGAAATACAAGCTGATGCTTTATCCACATCCTTATCTGAAAGCATGCCGATTACTGCACGCTTTTTGCAAGGAATTTTTTCAAGCGTTTTAGTAAGAGCCTCTATTCCCTCAGGATTATGTCCGCCATCTAAAATTATAAGCGGTTTATCGTTCATTAGCTGAATGTGTCCTAATACCTGAGCATTTAGTCCACGGTCTATATCCTTCCTTGTAAGTAAAAAGCCTTCATTAGTTAATATTTTAGCGGCTTCGATAACGGTAAGTGCATTTTTTATTTGATGAAATCCGCCCATCTTAACCGAGTAGTTTTCTCCTTTATATTCAAACTCACTTCCAAAGGCTGTACAGCTTTTGACCTTAAGTGCGTTCTCATCAGGCGTAGCAAGCTTAGAGCCACACTTATTTGCATGATAAGAGAAAATCTCGGTGCAGTCCTTATCTATTCCCATTGCTAAAACTACAGGTGAGCCTTGCTTTATTATTCCCGCCTTTTGCTCGGCTATTTGCTCGATTGTGTCGCCTAAAATTGCTGTGTGGTCAAGTGAAATTGATGTTATTATACTTACAAGTGGCGCATCTATCACGTTTGTAGAGTCAAGCCTTCCTCCAAGTCCTGCCTCAAGCACAACAATGTCGCACTCTTCTCGTCTAAAATGCTCGAAAGCCATTGCTTGTGTTATTTCAAACTGAGAAAAGGGAAGGGAGGTCGGAGCGTTTTGCTCTATCCACCTTGCTAGTATGTTAAGCTTATCATCGGAAATTTCTTCATTGTTTATGCGTATTCTATCATTGTATTTTAGAATATAAGGAGAGGTAAAAAGCCCCGTTTTGTATCCTGCACAGGCTAGTGCGTCTGAAAGCATTTGCGCACAGCTTCCCTTGCCGTTTGTTCCAGCTATGTGTATGAATTTAAGCTCATTTTGAGGGCTGCCCAGCGCTTCAAGCAGCGTACCTATTCGTGTAAGGTCGTTGACCTTTTTTCCAAGGCGAGAATATTTGTTTAACAGAATTTCATACTCCTGCAATCTTAGTCATCTCCGTGAATATAATCGTAAAGCTCTTGAGCTATGGCGGTATTAACTCCCGCCGTATGTGCTAAATCCTCGATTGAGGCTTCTTTTAGCACCGCTTTTGTCTTGTATTCAATCATAAGCTTTTGCGCCTTCTTTTCACCAATTCCCTTAACAGTAGTAAGACCTAGCCCAAAAGCGTTCTTTTGATGCTTTGCCTTGGTGTAGCTTATAGCAAAGCGGTGAACCTCGTCTTGAATTGAGGTTACAAGTGCGAAGGCTTTACGATATGATGTAAGGCTAATCTCGTGATTGTCTGAGGTTGCCGCACGAGTACGGTGCTTAGAATCCTTTACAAGACCGAATATTGGCACATCTATTCCCATAGAACGCACTAGCGGTGTCACTACTCCGACGTGTCCCTTGCCGCCATCTAAGAGGATGAGGTCGGGCAATGTAGAAAAGCCTTCGTCTGTATGCTCATAGTAGCGTTTAAATCTGCGCTCAATTGCCTCACACATACAAGCATAGTCGTTTTGCTCGGTTACGGTTTTTATTGAAAACTTGCGATAGAATTTCTTGCAAGGGCGACCATTTTCATACACTACCATTCCGCAGGTCATATCGGATGAGCCCAGATTAGAAATATCATAGCACTCGATAAATCTTGGCGGCTTTTCGAGTCCTAAAGCCTTTGCAAGCTCCTCAAGTGCGGCAATCTCCTTGCCTGTTCTGCCTACCTTTATAGAAAGCTGTTCAGCCGCATTGCTTTTTGCGAGTGCAGTTAAAGACAGCCTAGCTCCACGCTGTGGAACGCTTATGCTGACCTTGTGTGAGCATTTTTCGCTTAAATAACGCTCGATGAGCTCGTGATTTTCTATAGGCTCATCAAGAAGAATTTCCTTAGGTATATCATCTCTGGTTGAGTAAAATTCGGTTATAAAGCCTTCTCGCATGCTAGATCCTTCATCGGTCATGCCAATTGAGGAGGTGAACTTATCGAAAAGCTTGCCGCCACGGTACATAAGAACCGCTCCGTACGCTTCATCGCCATTTTCACTCACTGCAAAGATGTCCATATCTCTGGTATCATCCGTGACGATTTTTTGCTGCTCGGATGCTTTTTTTATAGCGGATATTCTATCTCTAAGCTTTGCCGCAAGCTCAAAGTCAAGCCTTTCGGCAGCTTCGTTCATCTGTTTTGTCATTCGTTCAACGCTTGCACCTGAGCCATTTTTTATATAGTCTATCGCTTGATTTACAGTATCGTTGTAATCCTCGCTTGATATATTTCCCTTGCATACGCCCATGCACTGCTTTATATAGCAATTAAGGCAGGGACGCTCTTTTTTAAAATCACGTGGGAATTTTCTGTTGCAGGTGGGCAGCATAAATACTCGGTTTGCCTCCTCAACCGCCTGCTTTACCGAATAGGAGCTGATGTAAGGACCGATATACCTAGCACCATCATCCTGCTTTTGCAAAACTGCTGTTATACGAGGATATTCCTCATTTGACACACGAATATAGCTGTAGCCCTTGTCATCCTTAAGCAGAATGTTATACTTGGGCGAATATTGCTTTATTAGCGAGCATTCAAGCACGAGAGCTTCAAACTCGCTGTCGGTAACTATAAAGTCGTAATCCTTGACAAGCGACACCATCTTCCACACCTTAGGCAGATGGTCCTGTCCCGCCCGAAAGTAGGAATTTACACGGTTGTGCAAATTCTTTGCCTTTCCGACATATATTATCTTATCCGAATTATCCTTCATGATGTAGCATCCCGGATTTGTGGTAAGCTTTGAGGTTTTATCACGAAGGTAGGGCAGATTAGGGTTTTGCTGTTCGGTAATGTACAATTTTTTGGACTCCTTTTCTCACACCATCTTCTGTAGGTCAGGAAATGGCTCAAGTGTGCGCTTTAGTATTCCATTTAGGTAGGCGATAGCAGTGCCATAGTTTGTCATCGGCACTCCTGCATCCTCGGCACAGGCGTTTCTAAACTGCATCTCACGCTCGTTAAGCATACAACCGCCGCAGTGAATTATTAGCTTGTAATCGGACAAATCCTCAGGGAAGCTGTTGCCTGAGCTAAACTCAAATTTGAGCTTTGCTCCTGTTTTTTCTCCTAGCCATCTGGGAAGCTTTACTGTGCCGATGTCGTCACACTGACGGTGATGCGTACAGCCCTCTGAGATTAGCACCTTGTCGCCATCTTTAAGTGTGCCTATAGCTGCCGCACCCTTTACTGCGCCTTCAAGCGAGCCTTTGTATCTTGCCATGAGAATTGAGAAGGATGTAAGCGTAATATCGTCCGGAACAATTTTTGAAACATATGCAAACGCCTGACTGTCGGTGATTACCATAGCAGGCTTTTTGCCACAGCCTTCAAGTGTCTGTTTAAGCTCGGTTTCACGACAGACAAGGGATGTGCATCCAGCCTCTAGCAAATCCCGAATTACCTGCTGTTGGGGGAGGATAAGCCGTCCTTTTGGTGCAGCTGAATCAATCGGCACAACAAGCACCACGAAGTCGCCCTCGTTGACCAAATCCGCCACAAGTCGCTTGTCATTTTCTACTAATTTAAGTACCGCTGCAATCATTTCCTTTAGCTCGTAGATGTTTTCACCTGTCTTTGCACTGACGCAGATTGAGCTTTCATCGGTACTGGAAGGGGAGTCGATTAGATCGCTTTTGTTGTAGGCGATTACGTAGGGGATTGACTTGCTTTTAAAAAGCTCGAGCATTTGGTTGTCAGATTCGCACAAGCCCTTTTGTGCATCTACAATAAGCACAGCGCAGTCGGTTTTGTTTAGTATGCGCTTGGTGCGCTTAACTCTGAGCTGTCCGAGTCCGCTTTCGTCGTCTATACCCGGAGTGTCGATTATAACGACCGGTCCTATCGGCAGCAGCTCCATAGCCTTTTGCACAGGGTCTGTGGTGGTGCCTGCGACGCCTGAAACTATCGCTAAATCCTGATTTGTAACGGCGTTTACCACGCTGGATTTACCTGCATTTGTGCAGCCGAAAAATCCGATGTGCATTCTTTCTCCTGAAGGTGTGTTATTCATTCCCATACTAGTCAAGTCCTTTCGACAATATTTCCATCCCTACTTTCATTATATCACATTTTGCTCTAAAAAGCAAGTATGGCTAAATTTCAAGTATTGGTGCATTTTAACCAATATCACCAAAAAAATTATGTAAACTTTGTGAAACATGACCATTGTATTTTCGGGGGGGGGTATGTTATAATTATATTGCCAAATTATTTTTTACAACAATGGAGGAATTAATATGAGAAAACAAATTTTATCAGGTTTTCTAGCGGCTGTTATGGCAGTAAGCTGCCTTGCGGTGCCTGCGACAGATGGCGTTAGCGGACTGCTGGATGATCTGGTGGTTAGCGCGGCGACTACTTATACTAGCGATGGCTATAGCTACACTGTGTCGAATGGCGAAGCTACAATTACAGGATATTCTGGTAGTGATACAGATATTGAAATACCTAGTGAGTTAGGCGGATATAAAGTCACAGGATTTGGAGAAACATTTACTGGTAATCAAAAAATAACAAGTGTAATAATTCCTAATACGGTCACATCTATTAGTGATTATGCTTTTGACTATTGTCCAGCTCTTACAAGTGTAACAATTTCAGATTCAGTTACCAGTATTGGCAGAAGAGCTTTTGCAGAATGTTACAGACTTACTAGTATCACGATTCCAGATTCAGTTATTAGCATTGGAAATTATGCATTTGTTGAATGTACAGGTTTGACTACTGTTACACTTTCTGATTCGGTTACTAGTCTTGGCACTGGAGTTTTTAGCACTTGCTCAAAGCTAAGTAATTTAGTAATGTCAAATTCAGTTACATGCATTGACGATTATGCATTTTATGAGTGCCGAAATCTAACTAGTTTTACAATACCTAATTCAGTTAAGAGAATAGGTGCAAGTGCGTTTTATGGTTGTACAAAATTAGCTAACATTACAATTCCAGAAACGATAACAGACATTGGCGGACTAGCTTTTTATGGAACTTCTTGGATAAGTGCAAAAGAGAGTGAAGATCCTTTGGTTGTTGTTAATGGGGTGTTGATTGATGGAACGACATGTTCATCTAGTGTAGAGATCCCTAATACTGTCACAAGTATATGTGATAGTGCATTTAAAGAATGTGAAACATTAAAGAGTATAATAATTTCAAGCACAGTAACAAGTATTGGTGATTATGCATTTTATGAGTGCACCAAGTTGTCAAGCATCACAATTCCTGCTTCAGTAACAAGTATAGGTTATCGTGTTTTTGTTGATACTCCTTGGTTAAGTGCTAAGCAGTCAGAAGAACAACTAGTTATAGTTAATGGAATACTAATTGATGCCACTAGTTGTACTGGCGATGTTGAGATTCCTACTACGGTTACAAGTATAGGCGGGGGTGCATTTAGTCAATGTACAAGCTTAACAAGTATAACAATCCCTAACACAGTTAAAAGTATAGGTGATTATGCTTTTTTGAATTGTCAAGCACTTACAAGTATAACCATTCCCGATTCTGTCACTTCTCTTGGAAAAGATGCATTTTGTTATTGTGTTGGTTTGACTGATGTGGTGATTCCAAATTCTGTTACTAGTATAGGAGATGGATTATTTGCGACTTGTACAAATCTAAAAAGTGTTACTCTCTCAAATTCTATTGAACAAATAGGCGAAGAAGTATTTGGTTGGTGCGAAAATCTTGAAAGTATTATTATTCCTGATTCTGTCACAAGTATTGGTTATTTTGCTTTTTACGACTGCGAGAGTCTTGTAAGTATAACTATTCCGAATTCTGTTACTTATATTGACAATTATTCTTTTGTTCGATGCAGTGATTTTATCATATATTGCTACAGCGATAGTTTTGCTTATGAATATGCGAATTATAAAGGTTTTGAATGTGTATTGTTAGATGAATCGACACATACTCACACCTACACCAGCAAAGTAACCAAAGCAGCCACCTGCACCACGGCAGGCACACGCACATACACTTGCTCGGTTTGCGGTGATACCTACACAGAATCAATTTCTGCAACAGGTCATAGCTACACGAGTAAGGTAACAACAGCCGCAACATGCGGCAAAGCAGGAGTAAGAACCTATACCTGCTCAAGCTGTGGAGACACATATACAACTTCTATAGCAGCAACAGGAAACCACACCTACACCAGCAAGGTAACAAAAGCCGCAACCTGCGCATCAACAGGTGTACGCACATACACTTGTTCAGTATGTGGCGACACCTACACAACAACAATAGCAAAGACAAGCAATCACACTTATACAAGTAAGGTTACGAAGGCAGCAACCTGCACCACAGCAGGAGTAAGAACCTACACCTGCTCTGTTTGCAGAGATACCTACACCAAGAGCATAGCTGCAACAGGTCATAGCTATACAACAAAAACAGTCGCAGCAACCTATGCTGCACAGGGCTATACACTGCATACCTGCTCAAATTGCGGAGCAAGCTACAAGGATAATTACACGGCTAAGAAAACTGTTCCTAAGGTTACAGTAAGCTCAAAGTATTCATCCACCACCTCAGCAGTTAGAATCAACTGGACAAAGGTTTCAGGTGCTACAGGCTACAGAATTTACAGATACAACACTTCGACCAAGAAATGGGAAAGCGTCAAGACCATCAAGGACAGCTCGACAACAACATATAAGCAGACAGGTCTAAAAGCTGGTACTACGTACAAGTACAAAGTCAAAGCTTACGTAAAATATAATGGAACAAACTACTGGAGCACATCCAGCAGCTCAACCATCACCACCTCAACCAAGCCTGCACAGGTCACCATGAAGTCTGCAAGCAAGTCAAAAACTGCAGTTAGACTAAACTGGAAAAAGGTCACTGGAGCATCTGGTTATCAGGTTCAGAGATACAATTCAAGCACCAAGAAGTGGGTAACCGTCAAGACGATCAAGAGCGGTTCAACCGTAACCTACAAGAACACCGGACTTAAGAAGGGAACAGCTTACAAGTACAGAGTTAGAGCTTACAGAACGGTAAACGGAACAAAGCTTTACGGCAAGTGGAGCAGCACTAAGAAGGTTACGACCAAGTCATAAAAAATTTCTACCGAGAGGCGTTAAAACCTCTCGGTTTTCTATTGACAAAAAGGTCTAAATATGATACAATAAAAGCATCAAATACTGTTGATTGGAGCTGATTTTTATGGCAGAGAGAACTACAGGGACATCGCAAAGGCTTAGACTAATATACTTGCAGGAGATTTTCAAAAAGGAAAGTGACGCTGAGCATAGGCTATCCTTAGCGGAGATCACCAAGAAGCTTGAGAGATATGGCATAAGCATAAAGCGAAAGGCACTTTATGAGGATATTAATTCTCTTATATTATATGGTATGAATATTAATAGCACCAAGGGCAAGTATGCAAAATATTGGCTCGAGGATAATGAATTTGAGCTTGCAGAGCTTAAGCTTTTGGCGGATTCGGTTTGCTCGGCGAAATTTCTTACTCAGCAGACCTCAGAGCAGCTGCTAAAAAAGATAGAGGGTCTTGCAAGTGTTCACCAGGCGAAGCAGATTCAGCGCCAGGTGTATGTAACCAACAGAGTAAAGTCGGATAATGAAATGATCTACAAAAATGTAGATGTTCTTCACGAAGCAATTAAGCATGGAAATAAGGTTAGCTTTAGCTACTTTGATTATGACATAAATATGGATAAGAAGTTTCGTGAAGGAGCAAGAGTCTGCTCTCCGTATGCACTCACCTGGGATAATGGAAATTACTACCTAGTGGGATATTACGAGAAGTATAACGATATAACCTCCTTCCGCGTTGACAGAATGGGCTCTGCCTTTGAGCTCAACGAGCCTTGCGTTGAAAAGCCAAGCGACTTTGATATGGGAAAATTCTCGAAATCGACCTTTTCAATGTTTAATGGCGAACGTGTTAAGGTGCGCATGAGATTTGAGGAAAAGCTTATGAATTCTGTCATAGATCGCTTTGGTAAGGATGTGCATTCACGTCCTGATGGCGAAAACCATTTTGTAGTGTCGGTGGATGTTAAGCCGCAGCCGCCGTTTTTTGCATGGCTGTTTCAGTTTGGAGGCTCGGTAGAGATCCTTTCTCCGAAGAGCGTAAAGGATATGTATGTAGACCTTTTAAAAAAGACACTAGAATGCCAGTGATTTGACATGGAATTATTTGCCTTAAGTTTCTTATGTAAATTGTAGGAAATGCACAAAACTGTATATGCAAAATTGTGCAACTGTTTAAAAATAAACAAACTTTGAAAAAACCATTGACATAGAACAAAAAAAGTGATATAATTTACATTGGAAAAATAGGTGGCTTGTAAAAATTACATGATTTTTCAATGATATAACTGAATATATATTAAAGCTATGTTCAAAAGAATATGGCTATTGTTTGAATTAAATTTTTTTCTATAACCCCTATTGACAACAAAGATAAAAAGTGATACAATATAAAGGTGTAAAAGGTTTCCATCGGATTGGAAGTGTTGATATGACTGACAAAGAGCTGCATAAGCTAAAAAAAAGCGAGCTGCTTGAAATTCTTGTCGCTATGCGTGAAGAAATGGATAGGCTTGCTGAGGAAAATGAGCAGCTGCGTCAAAGGATAAACGGCGAGGATGAGGATTTGCTTAGCGCCACAGCGAGGCGAATCAAGCGCATTTATGAGGATAAATTTGGCGAGGATGAACCAAAAGGCGAGCCGGATGAGCTAGACGAACCAAATGAGAACTCCGAAGAATCGCCTGAGGACACAGGGAGCGGTGAAGCATGAGTGAAGCTGATAAGAGCTTTCCGACAGCGGCACAGCTTGATGGCGAGCTAAAAAGAGTAAAAAACCGCCGTGAATTTTGGCGGCTATTATATAGTACAGTTGCGTCACTTGTTGTAGTGGCGGCATTGGCGGTTTTGGTATCAACCTTGTTCCTGCCTGTGCTAAGAGTTACGGGTACGAGCATGACACCGACGCTTGAAAATGACCAGCTTGTAGTTTGCCGAAAAACGGGAAGCTTTGAGCAGGGTGATATTATTGCATTTTATTACAACAACAAGATCCTATTAAAGAGGGTTATTGCCGTTGCTGGGGATGTAGTTGACATTGATGCGGATGGTACGGTGTACGTTAATGACGAGAAGCTTGATGAGCCTTATGTTGACGAGCTAGCATTTGGCGAATGCGATATTGAGTTGCCGTATCAGGTACCTGATGAGCGAGTTTTTGTAATGGGCGACCACCGAGAAACTTCAATTGACAGCAGAAATACATCTATCGGATGCGTTAGTGAAGAGTCTGTTGTTGGGCGAGTGGTATTTCGGGTCAGTCCGTTTAAGGATATAGGATTTTTAGACTAATTTTTATAAATGAGAGGAGGTCAAATTGTGCTTGATTTTAACAACAAGGTTTCGCAATTTTTAAAGGAGCATAAAAAGAGTGTTCGGATGCGTGCACTTGCCGTTGTTATGTCATTAGCAGTAGTGCTTTCTGTCTGCGGAAGCTTGATTATGCCGGCGATTAGTGCGTCGAAGGAAGAATTGAATGGAGGAGTAGCACTGACGGCTTTGGGTGCTGCAAACAATGAGGGAAATGCCTCAAGTGGCGTTACCGATTTCAAATATTCTGTTGAGTGGGCGCAAACCAGTCAAGATTCTGAATCGGCTACCGGTGAGCTAGCCATAAAACTAACATACACACCTGCTGAAGCAAAAACAATTGAAGCAGGCACACCTATCGTTTTAACTCTGAATTCGAGCATTTCTAATGCATCGGGTTTTTTGTATGATACCGATTATAATGGTGGAAACGTAGCTGGTGGATATTATGAAATTATAGATGGTGTGCTGTATATCTATTATTATCAAGATTATATTGATACAATAATAAAAGATACTACCAAAACCTTCTATACAAACATTACCTTCAGTGCGGAATTCAACCGTGGCGCTAATGATTCTACTAATCAGACCTATTCTATTGGTAGTGGCGCAAATGCTCCGTCAATTACTGTTACTTTTAATAGTAGATCTACCGACCTAGCTAAATCCGGTGTATATAACGGTAATGGCACTGTAACCTGGACGCTGGTTGTTTCTAACGGAGAGGGCACAGATCTTGACGGCTATGTAATAAGTGACGACATGCTTAGCGATATGGTCGCTGGATCGTTTACGGTTGACCCTTCTGGAGTGGCAAGTTATAATAACTCTAGCAAAAATATAGAATTTAGCTCCACAACAGCTAAAGAAGTTACCATTACATATACAACAACGGTTGACGACAGCAGCAATGCTTCGACGACGGTGACAAATAAGGCAACGCTGACGGATGATCCTAATGATCCGGGTGTAGAATCTGAGGCTACGGAATCTGTTACTATACCTGCAGACTACAGCGTTTCTAAGAGTGACGCGACTTACGATTACAACTCAGGTGTTGCAGATGGAAAAATAACCTGGACTATCACTATTACAAGCTCAAGCAGCAGCGGCGACTACACAGGTCTAACCATTTCGGACAGTATGTTTGATGCGGATAGTGCTGCACAGGTTGCAGCTGCATTAGAGGTGTTGGGATTTACCGTCACTACAAATAGCGACTACAGTGTTTCTATAGTAAGTACCAATGGTACAAAAACCGGCGGATCGATTTCACTTACCTATACTACATCTGTAAGTGAAGGTGATAGCGGAAATAATACTGTTACAGTTACTGATACAGATGACGGTGGAAAAGTTGACAGCACGTACCAATATTATGCGTATGATGCTTACAGTGTTTATAAGAATGGTGAAGTCACAAATTATGGAGGCACTACAGCTACTCTTACATGGACAATAACTGCCGAAGCTAAAGGCACTGGAGGAACACTTCGAAACTCAGTTTTGTCAGATGAAGCGTTTAAGGATTCTACTTTTGTTATAACATCTGTAACTAATGGTAAGGATACGAATGTAAGCTATACTCTTAATCAAACAGATGGAACAATAACTATAAATGATGATGTGAATAAAGTGGTTATAACATACACCACTGAGGTTGTTATTAACCAAAATCAGTCAACGCAAACTGAAACGAACACAGTCACCTTGAATGATAACGATACTTATACTAAAGTAGTTCAAATCGGCAAGGATACCATTTCTAAGGAAATGAATGGCAGCGAAACGATAGACGTCGATGCAACTGAGGGCACCACAACAATCACAATACCTTGGATTGTTGAGTACGAACGTACTGCTGGCTTAGCTGATAAGTTTGTAACTGATACGGTTATTGAAAATTCAGGCTATGGCGAGCATTTCATATACGCAGACTCCAGCTTGATTACCGTAACGGATTCTTCAGGTAATACAATAAGCTCGTCAGATTACACGGTTACCTTCTATAAGGATGGAGCTGTGGTTTCGGGAAGCGCCGTTAAGGCTGATAGCTTTATTATAACATTCGATGATGACTTCACTGAAACGCATGTTAAAATCTATTATGACACTACAGTTATAGCGAACACTGCGGATTTGCCAACAGACGGAACTACGGTTACATATAGTAACAAAGTAACGACTGATAACGGCGAAGACACTGGATATTATAACTACTCTAACAATGAGTCGCCGTACAAAAAATATGCGGTAGACCCCAATACGCTGGATATAATAGATAGTGCAGATTTGCTAGATCTCACAACAGTTAGTGAGACGGATAATAACGTAACTACCAACTATTATGAGTTTGGATTTGTCATTGAGTTTAATGCTTCATCGCTTTCGCTTCCTGTGACATTTACTGATACGATAGACAGCGCTTTTACTCTTGATAGTTGGGTGTATTATTCAGGTTGGGGTAATAATAATTGGGATTATATTGCGGATTCTAGCACAAATTTGGGCTATATCACCGCTTCATCTTCTAATGAAAATAGCTATTACATTACTGTAAGCAGTGCAGCAAGCGGTAATAATACAGAAACAAACTTTAACGTAAATAATGGTAGTGGTAACTGCTTTATCTACTACACCATGAAGATTAGTGTTGAGGATTTCAGCGCACTTGTTGCGGCGAATGGCGGTTCCTACACGGTTAGCAACTCGGCAGTTACGGGCAGCTATGATCCTGTAGTGGCTACGGTAGATGTAGATCAGGGAACGCTTGAAAAGGCGAGCATTTACAATCAGAATACCAACGCGAATGCTATAAATTATTCGGTTTACCTAAACCCTAAGTCTGAGGATTTAGACATAACCTCTGATACGCTAACGCTTTATGACTACTTTACAAGTGATGTACCCGTTTCCGTTTCGGTGGCGAACTTCACGGTATATTATTACAATGACACAAGCCGGTCAATGGAAGAGCTAGACAAGAAAGAGTACAGCTACTCGATGAATACTGGTGGGTATACAGAGCAAACTGAAGTTTACAATGAGACGTTTAGCGGAACTGGTTATGGTAATAGTACTTATACCAATACTGCTCAGTTGACAAATCTTAAAGCTGGGGATATTATAACTATTGATTACAGTATAAATCCTCAAAATCAATATTATTATTGGTTTGGTTATGATTTGACTACAGGTTCTAATGGTCGATGGGATGGTAATATTAAAGACGATTCTGCTAGTAATACTAGTCCAGGCAGTTTCAGCTATACTTTAACCAGTGATTACGATAATTTATTTTTATGGCTTGGAAGCGGAGATGGTGATACCTACACCGCAACAGTCACTGTAACTCATACAGAGTCGGTGCAGACAGAGTTTATTATCACTGTTCCCGATGAAATGTATATACTTGTTGAGTATACGCTAATTCTATCATCATCAAGTGATACTCAGGCTACGGTATCAAACACCGTTTCGGTAGAATCTGTTTCAGGTGTTGACAATTCCACCGACAGCGAGACGATGGAGCTTACAACGACGACTGCGGGCTTGATGGGTACGGGCGGTGACTATATAGAGCTTCAAAAGGTTGATGCGTCAAACTATAACAGTGCTCTTACAGATGCTGAGTTTGAAATATACCGATCTACAGACGGACAAAACTGGTATGCGGCAACAGCATTTTCTCAAAATCTGACTGACGATGGTTACGATGTAACCTGGGCGATTGATACGAGTACATCGGCTACATCATTTAAATTTGAAGATGTTGATTATAAGCTGCTTCTTGATAACGGTTATGTTTACAAGCTTGTCGAGGTTACAGCTCCTACCGGTTACACGATAGCGGGTGATGGCACCTACTACTTCATTTTCAACCAAACAAACACAGCCGGCAACTATCCTACAACTGCTGTAAATTATGTCACTGGTACATTACTTAAGGACGTTTACAGCATGGCATCGCAGGAGACGATGTACATAACAAACTCACAGAATATGAGTGTAACTGCAACAAAGGTTTGGAACGATGGTATTTCGAATCATGATGACTATACCGTAACGGTAACGCTCTATCGCACTACATCTTCTTCTGGTAAAAGTCTTACCGAGGTTACTACAGATGCAAGCGGTACTGCAATAAGTTCGACAGCCACGCTAGATTCAAGTAAAAGCTGGTCAGCCTCGTGGTCTAACCTTGAAGGTGCAGATCCCAACGGTAACGCTTACTACTACTACATCTACGAAACAGAGGTATCCGATGGTAAGAACACCGCCACGCTTTCAGGCGACTATACGTCATATAAATTAAACGGCACGGACTACGATGTTACCTATGACAACAATAGCTTGACAACGACTGGTACGATTATCATCACAAACACAGATAACTCGATTACGAGCTACACCCTCCCCAATACCGGTTCGACCGGTGTCGGCAACTACCTAATCGGTGGAGGCGCAATTTCAATCACAGCTTTGGCACTTATGCGCATCAAAAAGCGCAAAAATAAATAAGTAAATTTAAACCATGGGGGGGGGGTAAAGGACTCCCGCCATAGATTCATGGAGGTTATTAAAATGACGAAAACAAAAAGAATAGCATCGATAGCAGTTTCCGCAATGCTTGCGATGAGTATGATGGCTACTTCGGCGGTGATGCCAGGTTCGGCAGCTAATGGCTACGAAATTACAATTTCATCAACAGAGTCGGATCATACATACTACGCTTATCAGATTTTTGACTCTACAACAGCAGTTACAGGAATGGACTGGGGCAATGGTATTTCAGATGGATCTGCTTTGATAACTGCTCTACAGGCTGATGGTACAGTTGGTTCTTACTTCGCTTCTTGTACATCTGCATATGATGTAGCGTATGTATTGGGCACAAATACTTTTACAACTGCTGAAATGCAGGCATTTGCTGCTGTAGTTTCAGTAAACGTAAACACTGCAAATAGAACAACAAGCACATACGCTAGTGGCACATACACCCTAGATGTTCCCTCTGCAGGCTACTACCTAGTTGTTGAAGATAATACCGCTTCAATAGCTAGTGGTGAGGCTTACTCTGCATACATCATCAACACGAGCAATGCTACAGCTTTAACCCCCAAGACCGATGCTCCGTCCGTTGATAAGCAAATATATCATAATGAAACTAGAACCTGGGGCAGCGTAGGCGATAACCAGATCGGCGATGATGTTCAGTTTAAGATCACCGTTGATTTCCCTGATGTTTCTGACTATGATAATTATACCCTTACTGTAAGAGATAGTCTTGAAAGCTACTTCTCACTAAATGCAACAAGTATTAGCGATTTTAATATTACCTATTATGATTCTAGTGATCAGCCTGTAGCAGTTTCAAGCTATAATCCTAGACTTACTATTGGTGATGATCCGACAGGTACACCTAGTTACCCCGAAACATTCTATATGCAGTTTGATCTTAAAAACAGCGAACTAGCAAACGTATCATATGTAACAATTGAGTATTCCGCTGAGCTTCTATCGACTGCTCAGGTTTCATCAAGTACCCCCGGTGTGCATCAGGACAATACCGTTTATCTGACCTATTCGAATGATCCTACATATACAGGTATAGGAACTTATGAAGGCGGCGAAACACCTAAGGTTACTGTTTATGAGTATACATTTACGTTTGATTTTAATAAGGTTGACAGCAGTGGTGCTGCATTAGCAGGTGCTACCTTCCAGCTTTACGATTCAACTGGAGCTTTGATTTCTTTCGTTAAGTCTACTGATGGTGATACTGATGTTTATACAGTTGTTGATTCAACTGCTACAAGTTCAATAAATTATATTACTACAAATACTGCTGGTTTGTATAAAATAGTAGGTCTTGATGATGCAGAAACTTACACTCTAAAAGAAACCGATGCGCCTGCTGGTTACAATCTAGCAGGAGATACTGAATTCTCAATAACCGCAGCTTATAATACGTATGGAACAGAACTTACTTCACTAACTGGTGATGCTACTGGTACTAACACAACTCATACAGCTAATTCGCTAAGTGCTACTATTACTAATACCTCAGGCACTGTTCTTCCGACAACCGGTTCGTTCGGTACCAAGCTCTTCTACATCGGCGGTGGCGTTCTTGTTGCAGCTGCTGGAGTTATCCTTGTAACTAGAAAGAGAATGAGCAGAAAGGCTGACTAATTTAAACTGTTTATAAACCTACGTCCGACGGCACATGATGCTGTCGGGCATTAGGGAGGGTCCCATGAGCAAAAAAAACGGAAAACATAAACATTTAACTACAGTTATATTGATTGTGCTGTTGTTGGTGGGGCTCTCCGTAATGCTGTATCCTACTGTAAGCGATTGGTGGAACACCAGAACCCAGAGTCGTGTTGTAGCAAACTATCAACAGGCTGTTGCCGACATGAGCGAGCAGGAGGCGCAGGAGAAAATTGAAAAAGCACGTGAGTACAATGAAAAGCTATCGCATTTAGCTTCACCCCTCACCGAATATGATGAGATTGGCGACTATTATGATATCTTAGATATAACGGGAACAGGAGTTATGGGATATATTTCAATTCCGCAGATTCGTGTTGAGCTGCCCATCTATCACGGCACAAGCGAGGGCGTTCTTAATGTAGCGGTAGGACATCTTCAGGGAAGCTCGCTTCCCGTAGGCGGCGAGACAACTCACGCAATAATCTCAGCTCACCGTGGTCTTCCGAGTGCTAAGCTTTTCACAGACCTCGACCAGCTTGTCGAGGGTGATTTGTTCACCATCACTGTGCTAACCGAAACCTACACTTACGAGGTGGATAAAATATCCATTGTCCTTCCGAACGAAACCGACAATCTCGCAATCGAAACAGGTGAGGACTATGTAACGCTCATGACCTGCACGCCCTACGGCGTAAACTCGCACAGGCTTCTCGTCAGAGCTCATCGCGTTGAAAATGTTGAGGAGGCTCAGGCAGCCACGGTACAAGCAGACGCCGTACAGATCGACACACTTAATGTCGTCCCCTACATAGCGGCTCCGCTCTTTGCCCTGTTGCTCATCTACTGGTTCTTCGGCGGCAAACGCAAGGACAAATTCCCGCATGAAGATCCCCTCACAGCATTAAAAAATGATTCAAATTCGGACGATTCCGATACTGATAAAGGAGGATAACTCTATGAAAGGAAAAGTTTTACATCGCAGCAGCATTGCTTGCTTTGTTTGTATAATTATGAGCATACTTGTAGCATTCTTAGGCACATTTAAAGCCTCAGCTGATTCCATCGGCAGCCTAACACTCGACTGCCACTACGGAGATGAAAAGGTAGAGAACATGAGCTGGAGCATCTACAAGATCGGTGAGCGTGATATAAGCGGTGGTTTTGCGATTGATGACGCATTTAGCTCGACAGGCGTAGCACTTGACGACCTATCAGCCTCCGCAGTACAGACCGATGCTGACACGCTTGCAGCCTATGTATCCGAAAATGAGGTTACAGCACTTGCAACAGCCTACACTAACGAGAACGGCTTAGCATCCTTTTCTGAGCTTGACTATGGTATTTATTTAGTTATTGGTCAAAGCGTATTGCAAAATGAGTACACCTTCACAGCTTCTCCTTCAATTATTGAGATAAGCGCAGATGAGTCGCAGGTGACAGCAACCACCAAGCTTTCAGCAGCAAGCTCGACAAGCAGCGAAAGCACACCTGATGAAAGCTCCAGCGAAGAAGACAGTAGCTCCACGCCCGATAGCTCGAGCGAAACATCTTCTGAGGACAGCTCAACACCTGATAGCTCAAGCGAAACTTCATCTGAGGACTCGTCCAGCGAAACATCTTCTGAGGATAGCTTAAGCGAAGACAGCTCCAGTGAGGATAGCTCTAGTGAAACCTCATCTGAGGACATCAAAACAGATACATCATCCGACAAAACCTCGTCCACACCTCCCACAACAACCACCACAACTACAAGTGACACAATTCCTCCAACAGGTCAAAGATGGGTGTCCGTTTCACTTTTTGCAATTGTTGGATTGGTGCTTATAGCGATGGGCGTTCGCATCTGCATCAAGAAAGAGGCTGACGATGAATAAAAGGCGTGGAAGAACTTTCATAGCCATGGGGACACTGCTACTTTTGGTGGCGATGTCCCTTATTTTATTAAATCTGCTTGATGACCACAATGCGACCAAAAGAGCAGATGAAATACTCGATACGCTATCTGAAGAGATCGGCGTGACCACACAGCAAAGCATCGA
This sequence comes from Ruminococcus sp., assembly GCA_021199375.1. GTDB lineage: Bacteria > Bacillota > Clostridia > Oscillospirales > Ruminococcaceae > YE71. The sequence goes on from JAJQIB010000014.1 coordinate 51,702, forward strand.
GATTGATGGCTATGATTATATCGGAATTGTGAGCATACCCTCTTTAGGTGTTGAGCTGCCTGTACAAAGTGGCTGGGATCACGGTAATTTAAAGCTTGCTGCCTGTCGCTTTGATGGAACTGCAGATTCCGGAGATCTTATAATTGCCGCCCATAGCTATACGGCATTTTTCAAGTCTATTGACAAGCTAAACAGCGGCGATGAGGTATACTATACCGAGCTTGATGGCACAACTAAGGCTTACGAGGTTCAGTGGTCAGAGCTTATAAACGACAGTGACGATGACATGATGCTTGATGGTAGTGATGATTGGGATCTTACTCTTTTTACCTACACCTGGAGCGGCAGTCAGCGTGTAACTGTAAGATGTGTTGAGATTTCCAAATAATCTTCTCAAAACTATTGACAATCGGCTCGAAAAGTTGTATAATAAATAAGTGAATTGACTATCGGCGATAAATTACAAGCTGATTTCGAAATAACTATTTAGGAGGAAAAAACGTGCGACGTGCAAAAAAGCCGGTGTTTTTCATAGTCCTTGTACTTATTTTAGCATTTGCATATCTTACATTTTTTGGTGTGTATTACAAGTACGGTGACATTGAGAACACAGTTATAAAAGGTGTAGATGAGATAAGATGGGGCATCGACATTCAGGGTGGTGTAAATGCAACCTTTGGACCTGATGGCGATTATGATGCTTCAGAAGAGGACATGGATTCTGCCAAGGCAGTTATTGAACAGCGTTTACTTAACCTGAACATAACTGACAGCGAGGTTTATGTTGACTACACAAAGAATAAGGTAATTGTTTCCTTCCCATGGCAGGCAGGCGAAACTGACTTCGATCCCGAAACAGCTGTAAGTGAGCTTGGTGAAACAGCTATTCTTTCATTCAAGATAGGCTCAGACGAAGACGGCGATGAAATAATGACAGGTGAGCATGTTGCAACAGCAGAGGCGGGCGCTTATACTGATGATAACAATGACACTGTTTATGTAGTAAGCCTTGAGTTTGATGACGAGGGTACTGAAGCCTTTGCTGAGGCTAGCCAAACGCAGTATGAAGAGGGTGGAAATATTTCCATCTGGATGGATGACACCTGTATTTCAGACGCATCTGTAAATGCTGCAATAACAGATGGAAAATGTCAAATCGAAGGTGACTTTACTTATGATGAGGCTAAGGAGCTTGCTGATAAGATAAATGCAGGATCTTTACCGTTTAAGCTTGTCGCTACAAGTACGAATATTGTAGCACCAACACTCGGACGCGGCGCGCTTTCGGCAATGCTTTGGGCTGGAATTATAGCGTTTATATTTATTGCTATATATCTTATTATCACTTATAGACTACCCGGATTTGTAGCAGCAATTGCACTTGTCGGTCAGGTAGTCGGAACATTTGCTTGTGTATCGGGCTTCTTTAATAGTATAGAAAGCTTTACTCTTACCATACCGGGTATTGCGGGTATCATACTCTCAATTGGTATGGGCGTTGACGCAAATATAGTAGTTGCTGAGAGAATAAAAGAGGAGCTGAAGCTCGGAAAGACTCTAAATGGAGCCATCGAGCAGGGCTACAAGCGTGCATGGGGAGCAGTATTTGATTCGAATATCACGATTGTCTTTATTGCCATTATCCTTATGGGAGCGTTTGGTTCGACCGACAGTGTATTTGGAACGCTATTAAAGCCGATTTTCTCGTTCTTTGGCGCACAGATGGCGGGTACCATTTACTCACTCGGTTATACGCTTTTAATTGGTATTATCACAAACTTCATCTTCGGAATTTTCTGTTCAAGACTTATGCTTGAATCTCTTGCTAGATTTAAGGTATTTAGAAAGCGTAAGTTCTTTGGTGTAAAGGACGAGGTTGAGGCTACACCTATTCTCGAAAGAAAGAGATATAACATCACGAATAAAGGAAAAATTTACTATATCGTATCATCGGCGCTTGTTGTGCTCATTGCAGCAGTTACCATTGCAGGTGTGCCTAGCATTGCAATAGAATTCAAGGGAGGTACGCTTATATCCTATACCTATGAGGGAGACATCGATACCTCCGAGGTTGAATCACTTGTAAAGGATACAATAGATGAAGAGTGTACAGTATCAACAGGTGAGGATTACTCTAGCGGAAAAACAACTATTACGCTATCATTCTCATCAAAGGGCGGAGTTGATGACAGCAAGCAGGAATCGCTAAAGGATGCTTTGCTTGAACAATTCCCGGATAACGAGATTGAAACACTCGAATCAACTAATGTTTCAGCGACAAACGGAAAGAACTTCTTTGCTAAGTGCTTGGTAGCGCTACTTCTTGCAGTAGTAGTTATGATTATCTATATTGGCATAAGGTTTAGAAATATCGGCGGTGTATCGGCTGGTTCATTCGCAATTGTCGCACTGCTTCATGATATGATAATAGTATATGGCTCATTCCTGCTATTTGGATTCGATATTAATTCCAACTTTATAGCAGTAGTCCTTACGATAATGGGCTACTCAATTAACTCGACAATTATTATCTATGACAGAATAAGAGAGAATAAGCGTCTATATGGAAAGAAGCTTGACATTCAAGAGCTTACTAATATGTCAATCACACAGACGATTATGAGAAATGTTCACACCAATGTGACCACAATTTCAGTAATGCTAATAGTAAGCATAGTTTGCTCACTTCGTGGAGTCACTTCAATACTCAGCTTCTCGCTGCCGCTGATTGTAGGTATGCTTTCCGGTGTATATTCATCAATGTGTCTAGCACCTACTCTTTGGGTGGCATGGCAGAAGCATAATCAGAAGAAGCATCCTGATAAGCAGTACATGAACACTAAGAAAAAGAAGAAAAAGACGGCCTACAAGGATTCGGGCTACGGTTACGGAGCTCAGGTATAAGTAAACTAACAAACCTGCAGGGCTATAAGCCTTGCAGGTTGTTTTTTTATTAAAAGTGCAAATAGGTCTTGCTTTTTTTAGAGATTTGTAGTATAATAGAATATATCGTAAAAGCTTAAAGGGAGTGATAGGCATGGCAAATAAGAAACGCAAGGGTGGCTTGCGTTGGGATATAGTAGCGATAGTATCCGTAATGATACTGCTAATAAGCTTTTTTGCTTATATGTTGAACACTTCACTTGAGGATGTACTTGATGAAGAGCGTGGAAGTGGAGTAATAATCACTCACACTGATTCTGATAATTAATAGCTGATAAAAAGCCTTCTCCGACCTATTTTGAAAAATGTAGGTCGGATAATTATGTCTGCATTTGGCTGTCAAGCTTTTCTGCTTTCAGAACTACATATAAAAAATCGAATGCATGCCATTCTATATTTATATGACAATTTTCGCTGTAAAGTGCATGATCTTTATATGCTAATTCTGACTATAAATGTATTATTATACTAAAGATGCTAAATCTAAGAAGTGCGAATTTTTCGGTACAGATGCTTTTTCTGCTTCTTTGTAAATCTTCTTTCTTGGATGCATTCAGGTTGAGATTTAATGTCAAGTGTAATTGCTTGATACTATATATTTATTTCATAGTATTTTATACGATAGTTTTGCGTTTTTCTGTGATTTTTTATAGTTGTGAATTTGTTAAAGTGAGTTTGTGCAAGCTGTACAAATTTTTGCGTTTAAGTTGTGCAAAACAGCAGTTGACAAAACCGTCAAAATACTATATACTTGTATACGGTGGCTTTTAAACCACAAGATGTTGTGGTTTAAAAAATGTATAACGAACTACTATTAACATAGATAATAAATGTAAGGAGTGCTATAGAAATGATTATCAAAATCCAAAAGCGTGACGGCAGAAAGGTTACGTTTAATATCGAAAAGATAGCTAACGCTATTTACAAAGCAGCTGAATCTGTTGGTGGCTCTAACTATGAGGAGGCGCTTGAGCTTGCTGGTAAGGTAGCAGATTTATTGATGGAGAAAAATCTCACCTATCCGACTGTTGAGCAGATTCAGGATTGCGTTGAAAAGGTGCTTATTGAAGAGGGTCATGCGGCAACTGCTAAGTCCTATATCCTGTATCGTAATGACAGAACACGCGCCAGAGAGATGAATACCCGTCTTATGAAGGTGTATGAAGATCTCACCTTTAAATCTGCTAAGGATAATGACCTAAAGCGTGAGAATGCGAACATTGATGGTGACACCGCTATGGGTACCATGCTAAAATACGGTTCGGTCGGTGCTAAGGAATTTTATGAGATGTATGTGTTAGATCCTAGGCACGCCAAGGCTCATTCTGAGGGATTCATCCACATTCACGACCTTGATTTCTATACTCTTACTACCACCTGCACTCAAATAGATTTAACAAAGCTCTTTAACAAGGGATTTTCGACTGGTCATGGCTTTTTAAGAACACCTAACGATATTTCCAGCTATGCGGCACTTGCCTGCATTGCTATTCAGTCGAATCAGAACGACCAGCACGGCGGACAGTCGATTCCTAAGTTTGATTACGACATGGCGGAGGGTGTTAAAAAGACATTTGCTCACCGTTATAGAGAAAATGTACATCGCTCGCTTGCTCTTCTTGCAAATCTTTCTGACTCTCGTGAAATTGTCAAGAAGATTTCAGATAAGATTGAAAAGGATCTAGGCATTGTACCAACGCTTGCTAATGATAACGGATACGCTGAGGCTGAGCACGAGTATCTTCTTGCTTTTACAGACGAAAAGACTGCAAATAAGATTCAATCCTTTGCTTATAATACATCATTAAAGGAAACGGACAGAGCTACTTATCAAGCTATGGAGGCTTTAATCCATAACCTTAATACCATGAACTCACGTGCAGGTGCACAAACACCGTTTTCCTCTATTAATTACGGAACTGATACAAGCATTGAGGGCAGAATGGTTATTAAGAACGTACTTTTAGCTGAGGAAGCCGGACTTGGTAACGGTGAAACTCCTATTTTCCCGATACATATTTTTAAGGTCAAGGATGGCGTTAACTATAATCCTACAGATCCTAATTACGACCTCTTCAAGCTTGCTATACGTGTTTCCGCAAAGCGTCTATTCCCGAATTTCTCGTTCATTGACGCACCCTTTAACCTACAGTATTATAAAGCGGGAAATCCTGATACCGAGATTGCTTATATGGGATGCCGTACACGTGTAATAGGAAATGTATATGATCCCAGTCGTGAGATAGTTACTGGAAGAGGTAATTTGTCATTTACCACAATTAACCTTCCTCGTCTTGGTATTCTTGCTGATAGAAACATTGGAGCATTTTTTGATAGCTTAGATGAGTATATGGATCTTTGCATTGAGCAGCTTATGCATCGTCTTAAGATTCAAAGCGAAAAGAAGGTTAAGAATTTCCCGTTCCTTATGGGTCAGGGTATATGGCTTGACAGTGAAAAGCTTTCGGCAAATGATACTGTAGCCGAGGTGTTAAAGCACGGAACACTTTCGGTTGGATTTATCGGACTTGCCGAGTGCTTGGTTGCCTTAACAGGTAAGCATCATGGTGAGTCAGAGGAGTCACGTAAGCTTGGACTTGAAATAATCACTCACATGAGAGAGCGTATGGATGAGGAATCAAAGCGCACAGGACTCAACTTCTCACTTCTTGCAACTCCTGCTGAAGGACTTTCAGGTCGTTTTGTAAAGATTGATGCCGAGAGGTTTGGCAAGATAAAGGGCATTACCGATAGAGAGTACTACACTAACTCCTTCCATGTTCCTGTATATTATCCAATCGGTGCGTATGAAAAGATCAAGATAGAAGCGCCATATCATGCACTTACTAATGCAGGACATATCAGCTATATCGAGCTTGACGGAGATCCGCTTGAGAATTTGTCGGCATTTGAGAAGGTCGTACGCTTTATGAAGGAGCAGGGAATAGGCTACGGTTCTATCAATCATCCTGTAGACCGTGATCCAGTTTGTGGTTACACAGGCATAATAGGCGATAAGTGCCCTAAGTGCGGTAGAAGTGAGGCAGAGCATACAAGAGTAGCTCACGAGCGTATGAAGAGAATAAAGTGCTGTGACTGATAAATAAGAAGGACTGATCCGCATGGATTTAAGAATAGCGGGACTTGTGAGCGATTCAATTGTTGACGGTCCCGGAATGAGATACACGGTGTTTGTTCAGGGCTGTCCGCATCACTGTGAGGGCTGTCACAATCCTCAGACCTGGGACTTTGATTCAGGACGACTTGAGAGCATTGACACTATCTATAACGAGATAGTAAGCAATCCTTTGCTTGATGGTGTGACCTTTTCAGGTGGCGAGCCCTTTTGCAAATGTCATGAGCTTGCGGCATTGTCGGATAAGCTAATAGCGTTTGACGGCTTTAAGCTAAACCTTATGGCATATACGGGGTATGAGCTTGAATATCTCTTGACTCATTCAACGGATGATAATGGTTATATGAAGCTGCTTGAGCGACTTGATTATCTAGTTGATGGCAGGTTTATTCTATCACAAAAAAGCTATGAGCTTAAGTTTAAAGGCAGTGCCAATCAGCGCTTTATCGATGTGAAAAGGACGCTCGCACAAGGTGAGGTGGTTCTTTATGAGGACCCGTGGGAGACAATTGATATTAAATTAGTATGAATTTGCAAAAACCGTCTTGTATATGGGCGGTTTTTGTGCTATAATAAATATGGCGAAATGCTATGATTTAAAAAATCAAGTGTGGTGATTCTATGTCTGAAAGGGTTAAAATTGATGTAAATGAAGCGATTCGATATATGGGCTATCGAGATAAGCCTTCAGATGTTGAGATGACTCTTATTAAAGACTGCTGTGAGCTTTTAGAGAGTGAGATAACTCCCAGATATGTATATCGAGTGTTTGATATTGAGCCTACAGCAGATGGTGTAAGGCTTGTTGGTTCATCACTTGTTTTTAAGGGTAAGGATATAGTAGATCATCTTGAGGGATGTGAAAAATGTGTGCTGCTTTGTGTCACCGCTTCTGCTAGGGCGGATGAGATTATTCGATTGAAGGAAACGCAGGATATGGCACAGGGGTATATGACCGACTGCTTAGCTAGTGCGGCTGTTGAATCAATCTGTAACGACCTAGAGGCGGAGCTTGCAAAAAAGCTTTCGGGATGGTATTTTACATGGCGATTTTCTCCTGGATACGGAGATTTTCCGCTTGATATTCAGCCTGATATAATCGAGATGCTAAATGCAGGTAAACGAGCAGGTGTTAGCTGTACCGAATCTCTGCTTTTGGTGCCGAGAAAATCTGTCACGGCAGTAATTGGACTTTCAAGCAAGCCAATTGAGAATCAAAGAAGAGGCTGTGCAATATGCAGTATGTCGGATAAGTGTGAATTTAGAAAGAAGGGAACTCATTGTGGATTTTAAAAAGCTATTAAATGAAAAGGAGTTTGTATTTTTAGATGGCGCTATGGGAACTATGCTTCAGGCGGCAGGACTTGAAGCAGGCGAGAATCCTGAGCTTTTAAATCTTACAAATCCTGAGCTTATTGAGGATATAAATTTTAAGTATATTGAGGCAGGCTCAGATATTTTTTATTGTAATACATTTGGAGCGAACAGAGCGAAGCTTGAAAATACGGGCTATGGCGTGAGTGAGGTAATTAATGCCGCAGTTGATATAGCACATAAAGCAATAGCACGCTCATCTAAAAGGGTATACTGTGCACTTGATGTGGGTCCTATAGGACAGCTTTTAGAGCCTAATGGTACTCTGTCGTTTGATGAGGCATATGATATCTTTAAAGAGATGATAATAGCTGGAAAAAACGCAGATATAATCGTTATAGAAACCATGACGGATCTGCTTGAGGCTAAGGCGGCACTGCTTGCTGCTAAAGAAAACAGCGATCTTCCTGTTATAGTTACTATGACATTTGAGGAGAATCTTCGTACCTTTACAGGATGCTGTATAGAGTCGATGGCAATGACCCTAGGCGGACTTGGAGCTGATGCTGTGGGTATAAACTGCTCGCTAGGTCCTAAGGAGCTTAAGCCTGCGGTCGAAAAGCTTTGTGGTTGCACCAATTTGCCGGTGGTTATTAAGCCAAATGCAGGCTTGCCCGATCCAATCACCAATGAGTATAATGTAGATCCAGATGAATTTGCCCAGCTATTAAGAGAGATGATACCGCTTGGAATAAAGGTAGTAGGCGGATGCTGTGGTACGAGTCCTGAATACATTAAAGAGGTAATTAAGGCTTTTGAAGGAGAAGACTGCAAGGCAGTAGAAAAGAAGCTGCCGCCAATGGTATGCAGTGCAAACACGGCGGTGACGATAGACCAGCCGAGGATAATCGGTGAGAGAATAAATCCAACAGGTAAAAAGCGTTTTAAGCAGGCACTTAATGAGCATGACCTAGATTATATATGTGCGCAAGCAGCAGAACAGATCTCTGCGGGTGCCGAGATTTTAGATGTAAATGTCGGACTTCCAGGTATTGATGAAAAAGAGATGATGGTGAGTGCAATAAAGGCATTACAAGGAGTATGCTCAACACCGCTTCAGATAGATTCATCCATCCCTGAGGTGCTTGATGCGGCTCTTAGGGTTTATAACGGCAAACCGATAGTAAACTCGGTAAATGGCGAGGAAAAGTCGCTTAATGCTATACTTCCTCTCGTGAAAAAATACGGTGCTGCCGTGGTAGGACTTTGCCTAGATGAAAAGGGAATACCAAAGACTGTAGAGGGAAGAGTAGAGATTGCTGAGAAGATATGCAAACGAGCTGATGAGTACGGAATTCCTCGCAGTGATATTTGTATAGACTGTCTGACGCTTACTTGTTCTGCTGAGCAGGAGGCGGCAATGCAGACGATTGAGGCTCTTCGCATTTGCAAGCAAAAGCTCGGCGTGCGCACAGTACTGGGAGTTTCAAACATCAGCTTTGGACTGCCGGCACGAGAGATTGTAAACCGCACCTTTTTAACCATGGCACTAACTAACGGCTTAGATTTGCCGATTATGAATCCCAATATTGAATCTATGACTTCGGCTGTTAGGGCTTATAGACTGCTTGCAAACATTGATAAGAATGCTACGGAGTTTATAGAAAGCTACGGCACAGAGCCTTCAAGTACGCCAAAGCCTGCACAAGCAACAGGTGAAGTAACGCTTGAGTATGCTATGGAGCATGGACTAAAGGGCGAGGCGGCATCTATCACATCGAATCTGCTTGAGAGTCGTGATGCTATGGAGATTGTCAATGAAATTCTTATTCCACAGCTAGATCGCACCGGAGTTTTGTTTGAGCAGGGAAAAATCTTTTTGCCGCAGCTGATACTAACGGCAGGAGTAGCGCAGTCATGCTTCGAGGTCATAAAGCAGCATCTTGCTAAAAACGGACAAGCAGGGGAGTCACGTGGTACCATTGTGCTTTGTACGGTAAAGGGTGATATTCACGATATTGGCAAGAATATAGTTAAGGTTTTACTCGAAAATTATGGCTATACGGTAATAGATCTTGGCAAGGATGTAGATCCTATGAGGGTTGTCGAGGCTGCTAAACAGTATGATGTAAAGCTTGTCGGATTAAGCGCACTTATGACGACTACTCTAAAGGGTATGGAGGAAACGATAAAGCTTTTAAGACAGCATCATGAGTGCAAGATAATGGTAGGCGGTGCAGTGCTTACACCTGAATATGCAGAAAAAATCGGAGCAGATTACTACTCAAAGGATGCAAAGCAATCCTGTGATATCGCAAGAGAGGTTTTTGGAAGGTAGCTTGTAACTGTACAAAAAATCGGACTGTCACATTTGTGTGGCAGTCCCTTACATTATTTAAGTATTCTTTTAATAAGCTCGACAATTCCAAGCGAATATGTGATTTCATCATCATCTGAATCGCTTGTGACAGAGCCTTTATCTGCGGCAACAGAGCTTGCAAACTGAGGAAAGAGAAAGATTTGATGGGTAAGCTGTGAATTATCCGCCCAAGCACCTGATGCGCTTAATAATATAGCCGCTGCGAGTCCTGTGCATAGTGAGATTTTTAGCTTTGAGAATTTGTTCATACCTGTAGTACTCCTTTATTATTTGTTAAGCTTAGTATTGTCAAAAATGTTGTAAATATTCGGTTGTCTATAAATATTTTTCATCCGTGGAATTTAAAATCTTACACTTGACATCAGGTGAATTAAATAGTATAATAGTACTATAGATTTAAAGAAAGTTTGATACAAAGGGCTGATTGAATGAAAATAAAGCAATGCACTGCGGCTCTTTTCGCAGTGATTTTAAGCTTTAGCTCAGTGACGGCTTTTGCCGATTACGATGCTAGTACAAGCTACACAACAGATACACAAGAGACAGAGTATGATACATATTCTGATAGCACGACCTATCTATATGATTTATCTTCTGATGATTCTGAAAGCTATGATCCAGCAACAATATCAGTCGATATTGGCAAAATTGAGGATAATAGATTTACAGCACAGCTGCTGATAACGTCACCTAATCTTGTTACGGCGGCAGATCTTACTATAAACTATGACGATGAGGTACTAGACCTTTTAAGTCAGCAGGTTAATGAATCAGCAGGAGGTACAGCCGTAGCTGCTGAAACCGAGGATGGTGTGCTTCAATACCAGTATGCTAATGCATATGGCTCCGATTGGGAGGAATCCTATCTCACTATGGAATTTGAGATAATAGATACCTCTGAGCGTTCGTCTGTAATTTACATTTCGGTAAATTCGCTTTTAGACGATTCACAAAACGAGCTTACATACCGCTCAGATGGCTCAATTGTACAGATTGCAGGAGCGGTTGAGGTTGACGCTGCTGGCGATGCTTCAATGTATACCGAGCTCAAGGTTACGAAGTCAGAAACAGCATACTTATTCGAATCACTTGGAATCTATGATGCTGCAAGCGTAACCATAGAGGACGGTGAGTACGCAACGGCGGATGAAACCTCAATTACTACACTTTCATCAGGAATTACAAACGTGATGGTTGAGTTTAACGATGGTACAGTCGGATATTACAGATTGGTAATCTCTGAGCCGGAAACGCAAAGCGAGGAATACGTTGAAGCAGCAGTAACTATCGATGAGGATGGTGATATTACCAAGACCGAATCAAACAGCTCACAAAGAAAAAAATATCTTATAATCTATCTGTTGGTAATTGCGGCAGTGATAGCGATTATAATTGAGTTTTTCTATTTCTTCGGTAATCCATATGCTAAGACGGCAAGGCTTTTAAAGGAGCGCAGATCTAAGCTAAACAATGATGAGCCAAATGCATTCGACGACGATATGTTTCCTGAGCGTCAGACATATGATGAGGAGGACGATGACTATTCTGACTTGCTCGAACGCAAGGTCGAAGCACAAGATAATAATAGTAATCAGAAATCTCAAGAAGAGCCGCTAGATTATCAATCAAATGATAATGACGCTCAATAAGCTGTGTGATATAAAAAGTAAAGGCGTGGAAAATTTTCCACGCCTTTTTGCTATGCTTATTAGCTCTTTTTCTTTATTAGAGAGTAGGTAGAGCAGAATATCTGAGCTAGACAAAGCGCTATTACTACGCCGCTTACGCAAGCGCCTGCGCTAATTCCGGTGTTGGGATTATCGCTAGCCTGTGCTGCTGCGGATTCGACAGCGCTTTCAACCTCATCGGCGGTTACGCTTGTATCTGATATTGTCACAGTCGACACAGTATCGTTAGCTGTAATCTCATCTTTAGAAGCATCAGCCGCATCTTCAAGCTCAGCTTTAAGCTCATACTCTTCATCCTCTGCTACTTCCTCACTAACGGTAGTTGTTTGAACTGCTTGCGTATCAGTTGTTGAAGCTTGAGTTGTTGTTATCTGTTCAGTTGTAGTTGTTGCTGCTGTTGTAGTTGTAGTTGTGGTGATTGCCACATTTTCTTCCACCGTCGTTTCAGCCTTCTGTGAACCGGATGAGCTGAAGCTTATTGAGTTGATAGAGAAGCTTGCGCCGTTTTTAACATAGTAGAGCTGAATCGCCATGGCTCCTGAAACGTCAGATAAGTCAACATTTTGAGCGGTCCATGTTGCTCCGCCGTTAGATACTGTAGCATTGTAAATTTTCCAGCCGCTTGATGTAAGCATTCCTATTCCGCCACTAGCATTTGAGCTGCATGAAACATCAACACTGATATCTACTAGTCCTTCAGAGCTAGTGTAGTCGCTCGGAGAGAATATGTATTGCAGAGCTTCCTCATTGTTGTAATCTCCGCCGCTTTGCTCATGAGTAAAGAGCACAGCTTTAGTTTCATCATTTGTAGTAGTCGTATCAGCTTCTGATATATCGGTTTCGGTTGGAATTACTGTTTCGGGAAGCTCTGCGGTTGTAGTTGTTTGAGTAGTCTCGATTTTGGCTTCTGATTCAGTTTCATTTTCTTCCTCGACCTGAGCTTCTGTCACCTCTGTTGTAGTTTGTGTAGTAGTTGTTGTAGTAACAGTTTCACTCACCTTGCCGGAAGGACCTGATATTGTTAGAAGGTTTGTGTCATAGTCGGCATTTACAAAGTCCTCGCCGTCGGTGTAAACTAGCGTTTCAACGCTTGTTTCGAACGAAAGACTTCCTGTATATCCATCATTTACGGTAAAGCTAAAATCAGCTAGCTGTGTATAATCGGTGACGTTTTCAGCATTGAGATTAGCTCCGACAAGCCTCACAACGCCATCCTCATATTCGTAGTTGGTTACAATGATAAAGCCATCATACGAGCTGTATTCGTTATCTGTTGGAATATTTAGTGTGAGTGCATCAGAATTGTAGTGAAAATCAATTGTGAATCCGCTTGCACCATTTCCGTCCGGTTCGTAGTTAAGTGACACATCAAAGCTTTCACCACTTGAAACTGAGCTTTTTTCGCACTCAATTGTGATTTTGTTTTTTTGCGCTGCATTAACTGTCGTCACTGCGGATGTCAAGGTTAGCAGTGCGACAGCGGCAGACAACGCTCTTTTGTGAAAACGCTTGTTCATAAGCCCTCAGTCCTCTCAGGAAAATTTAACTTTCATATATTTCTCTTTTTTTACACAAATCCGAAGGCAGTCAGCGTTTTCTGAGCCTATTCATAAAATGTACATCTTATCTGTAATTTTTTAGAAGTACAAAAAACGAACAGGTTACGCAAATATTACATTCGGTATTGGAATTATACCACTTTTTCTTTTCTGCGTCAATAGCATTAGATGTAGAAAATTTGGTCGAAAATTTAGTCATTTTGCTACTTTTGAAGCTTCAATCTAGATATAGTCGTTGATAAGTGTATTCTAACACAATATTTATTGTTACCGTTTTGTAATCTTATCGAATTTTTTCTTTGATTTCGAATTGTAAAATAATTATGAACAAAAAGAGCTTGACAATCAACATTTATTTGTAGTATAATAAATTTACAATGTGCGAAAAATGCCGAAAAAGGTTTTGGCTATGAAAGGTTTGATAAAAATGAGGGGAATAAAGACTAGGCTTGCAGCGGTCACCGCAGCATTAGTTCTTGCTTCGTCTGTGGCAACGTTTGATGTAACTGCTGATTCTTCGGCTGTATGTACAGCTACTTCACTTAACGTTCGCAGCGGAGCAGGTACAAGCTATTCACGTGTTGGAATGATTTATAGCGGCGATAGCATCACGGTGACGGGTTCAACCACAGCTTCTGACGGTTCAACCTGGTATAAGATTTCTTATACTAATTCGAGCGGCACCAAGGTTACAGGATATGCCAGTGCCAAATACATAGAGATCACAGGAGATGCTTCCTCATCAACAGGTTCTGAAGGTTCGTCAACAGCGTTGTCGGATAGCGATTTTGAAGCGTATTTGGATGAGCAGGGATTTCCCGAAAGCTATAAACCTTACTTGCGTGAAATGCATGAAGAGCATCCTAACTGGGTTTTCACAGCGCAAAAGACCGGGCTTGATTGGGATACGGTGCTTAGTGAGGAGTGCGTTATTGGTAGGAATCTTGTACATAGCTCAGCACTTGCAAGCTGGAAATCCTGCGAAAAGGGTGCTTACGATGTAACAACTGGTACATGGTATGGACTCGATGGATCGTGGGTAGCAGCCTCAGAGCAGATAATTGCTTATTATCTTGATCCTCGAAACTTTATTAATGATGATTATATCTTTATGTTCGAAAATCTTTCATACAATCCTGATGTTCACAACATCTCGGGTGTTGAGGCAATTCTAAGTGGAACCTTTATGAGCAGCAGCTACACTACTCCTGATACCAAGGAAACATACACCTATGCTCAGACCTTTATGGATGCTGCTGAGCAGTCGGGTGTTTCACCCTATCACCTTGCATCACGCTGCAGAAATGAGCAGGGCGTAAACGGTGCGCCTCAGTCGCTTGGAACAGTTTCAGGATATGAAAACTACTTTAACTTCTTCGATATTCAAGCGTATGCTACCTCAACGATGACGGCAGCTCAAATGGGTGCCAAGTACGCAAGCACAACAAATGCAACATATCTTTTGCCATGGACCAATCAGTATAAGTCTATAGTTGGTGGTTCAATTTATCTATCAAACGGATACATAAGCAAGGAGCAGGATACATTGTATTTACAGAAATTCGATGTTGTTGATGGCGGAAACGGGCTGTACTATCATCAGTACATGACCTGCGTTTTTGGTCAGGCTAACGAGGCGAAGGAGATGAAAAATGCCTACTCATCAGATGTTTTGGCGTCAGCACTAGAGTTTAAAATACCTGTTTATGAGAATATGCCTGACTCAGCATCTGCTAAGCCTACAAGCTATGGTGATAATAATAATCTTCTAAAGAGCCTCAAGGCTGTTGAGCAAGGCGGCAACAATCTAATCACTGATTTTAATCGTTATACTAATAGCTATACACTATCTGTTGATGAGGATGTTTCCTATATAACTGTTTCAGGAGCTGCTTACAGTAGTAGCGCAACGATTAGCGGCACAGGCAAAATCGCACTTGATTACGGTAAGAATACAATTGAGGTTAAGGTTACTGCTGCAAGTGGTGATGTTCGTACCTATAAAATTGTAGTTACACGAGCGGGAAGCTCTAGCGGAGATATCACTGGCGATGTAGACGATAGTGGAGTAATTGATATCAACGATGCGCTAACTATTATGAATTATACCTCAGGAAAGTACACACTCACAAGCGCTGAGGTATCACGAGCAGATGTTGATTCAAGTGGAACAGTTGATTTGTTTGATGCCATGAAAATTATGCAATATATTTCCGGGAAAATAGAATCGTTCTAAATGATATATGTATGCGTCAAGGAATAAGCCTTGACGCATTTTTTATGACATAAACTCCGCCACAGAATCAGCGATGTCGCTCATTGCATGAATAGCTCTTGCCGTTCTCGATTTAAGCTTGCGCTTTTTGCACGACTTAGCGTTTGAAAAGACGTAAACTGCAGTACCTGTCGCAATACCCGCACCTGTCGCTTTTACAAGGCTCATCATGTTCATTTTTACTCATCTCCTTTCATTCGCACGCAAGATTATTTTTAGCGAGTTTTAAAATCATAACCATGAAAATTTGCGGCAAAATAATTTCTAAAGCATAAAAAAGAGGAAACCGCATTTACGGTTTCCTCAAATAGTAATTTTTAATTACTTATTTTTCTTGCTAACTACAGCTACTGCACCAAGAAGTGCTACAATTCCTGCAATTGAAGCTCCTACACCTGTAGCAGGTGAAGCATCTGTCGAAGCTGTTGTTGTAGTTGTTGATGTACTAGCGCTTGATGTTGAGGACTCTGATGAATCATCTTCGTCAGTGTCTGTATCACTATCAGAATCGTCTTCGCTGTCCGAATCTGCATCGCTGTCTGAATCGGTGCTGCTGTCTGAATCGGTTACGCTGCTTGATTCGGTAGTGCTGCTTGCGTCGCTTGAATCATCTGAGCTTGTTGTTACCTCGTCTGTGCAAAGGATCTCAATCGTTACTGTTCTGTTCGAGTAATTCTTATCCTCATAGATTGCCTTTGCGGTAACAGTTTCGCCTTCAACCAGCTGAACTGTACTTGTCCAGCTCCAGCCATCGGGAAGTGTTATATCCTTGTTAGTTGTATATGATGTATCAACTACCATATATGTATCAGGAACAACAGGCGGATTAGAAAGCTTATTTACTGTTATCGAAATTGAAGTAACCTCAGTGTCATATCCGTTCTGTGCGAGAACATAAATTGTTGCAGTACCTGCTACTCCTACTGTTACAACGCCATTTTCATCAACAGATGCTACATTCTCATTTGATGAAGAGTATGTTAGTGTTGTTCCAGTCGAAGCTTCAACACCTAATACAAATGTATCGCTTAGGTAATCAACCTCGTAGGATTCAGCTGTTGCACTTACCTCGGTCATTGTCGAAAGTGTGCCGTCATCTCTTGCAGCTAAAAGTGCCTTGATTCCTGCCTGAAGCTCTGAATCGGTCATTGAGCAGGTATCTCTATTATATACCATGTCGTTTGTTTGATTTGACTCGGTGTAATAGATATCCCAAAGCATTGGGCAGATGCCATATTTAAGCATTGCGTCAATTTCTGCAAGCATAAATTCTCTTGCTTCGCCGTCCTGCTTGAGGGTTATTCTTGAACCCATTCCGCATTCGCCCATGATTACAGGTACGCCCTGATCTAGGAATGCAGCTTTAAGCTTGTCCATCTCAGCATATAGATCTGCATATTCCTCAGCTGTACCCCATGTATCTGCAAAGCTTGCCCATGAAGCATTTTCATTTAGAAGAGCAAATCCTTGAGGTGAGTAGTAGTGAACTGAAACTGCAAGCTTGTCTGTAGCTGTGTCAGTAGGAATCTCAAATCTTGAGTCGCAGGTTTCATCGATATTGGTTTCGTATCCTGCGAGAAGAAGTGTTCTTTCAGCATTGTTTCCGCCGCTATTTCTTACAAGGTTTACAAACTCCTGATTGATGTCGTTTAGAATCTCATACGATTCGTCAGTTGTCATGTAGCTTGCCCACGAACCGCCTTCCTCGTTAAGTGACTCGAAGATGAGGTGGTCGCCAAACTCATTAAATTCGTCTGCAATCTGCTGCCAAACTGTGGTGTAGTGGTTCATAGCCGCATCCTCGTCGGTGCCGAACTCTTCAGCCCACCAGCCGCCGTCCCAGTGGATGTTTAAAACGACGTACATATCAGCCTCAAGTGCCCACTGTACAACCTCTTTAATTCTAGCCATTTTTTCATCATCAATGGTGTAGGTGCTTGCATCGCTGTAGGTCATAGACCAAGCTACAGGAATTCTGATTGAATCAAAGCCTGATTCCTTATATCCCTGAATCATCTCTTCGGTGATTGTTGGGCTTCCCCAGCCAGTCTCGAATTTAGAGGTATTTTCGAAGGTGTTTCCTAGGTTAATACCTACGCCCATGTCTTCGACAATCTCTGAAGCTGTTTTACCGCTCATGCTGTAGATGTCAACACTATTGGTGTCTGCGCTAACGCTAATCAAGCCCACTGTGCTTGAAGCTACAACAGCAGCAGTTAGTGCCGATGCTATTTTCTTTAGCATAGTTATCATTCTCCTTATTTTGCTAGATTTGTAAATCCTGAAACGATTACATAACTTCGTAAATACATTATATCACACTTTTTGTAGAATGTCAACAGCAATTTTCTCACTTTTTTATCATCACAAAAATTTATAAAAAGCTAAAATGTTAATAGAAAAAGCACCTAAGCCTTAAGCTCAGGTGCAAATGAATCTTATTTCTTTTTCTTCTTTTCTTTCTTTTCCTTTTTTTCTTTTTTCTTTGAGCCAAAAAGTGGCTTACGCTTTTTCTTTATCATTTCGAGCTGGTCGCCAAAGCGTTCTTTGTTCTCGGCATCAGTGTAGATCTTCATCTCTACCTCGCTCTTTTCCATAATGCTGTTGAATTGCTCAAGTAAAAGCTTTTGTTCAAGCAGTGCAGCAGCATCCTCCGCTGTTTCAGCCTCGTTTTCAACTATCATTCTGCGGATTTCGTCGATGTACTTCATATCACTTACTGACATAAAGTCAATTCGCTTTTCTAGTCCGGCGTAATAATCATCCTTTGTCTTGATTAGCAAGGGCTCTCTTGATTTTAAAATTTCAATCCGCTCTGTAATTCCGTTATTTACATCAACCTGATGCTGTTTAGCAGCATCAAGACGATAAAGCTGTAAGCATATGGCAAAAACCGAACCGCCTATAAGTGCAAATAATCCAATGACCAGTCCGACAATTACGCTGCTGGTTAATGCCCAAAAAATCAAGAAAAGCAAAACACCCGCTCCGGCACTTACACCAATTCCTCTTGTGATGTTTTTTGTAAGGTCGAAGTTTTTTGATACATATTCCTCGTCATGTATGTAGGTTTTTAGATAATCCTGATTCTCACGGTTTTGTACTATAGCCGCTTCCATCTGGTGATATCGCCTAAAATACTCAGCGGCTTGTTCAACTCTTTCAAGCTCTGTCATAGCAAAACTTCCTTTGCGTTTTATTTTTCAGTCCGTCCATAAAAGCAATAACGGACACCCATCATATCACTTGCTACAAAATCTAACTAGAATAATTATACCACACCCCATCATGTTTGTCAAGCGAATTTAATTTCATTTGACTATTTTGCTGAATTTTTTTGTTTTTTTAGACTATTTTTCTATTTATTTACAAAGCCTTGCTATCGCATTCGCATACATGTTTAGGTTCATTTTTAATGTATCAACCGAGATATGCTCGTCAGCAGCGTGCATATTGTTGTTCTCCCACGGAAATTCTGCTCCGAAAGCAACACCGCCCTCGGTATTATGCACATAGGTAACTCCACCTTCGGCAATTGGCTCGCCTTTTTCTCCTTTTACCTGCTCGTAGACGTCAAGCAGGGTGGTGACAAGCTTGCTGTCGGCTGGAACATAGTGTGGCTGCATTCCTGAGCATTCGCATATCTCAAATCCTGACTTTGTTAGCGCAGAGATTATTATGTCGGTTATTTCCTCAAGCGTACGATCTATTGGATATCGTATGTCAATTCCACCGTAAAGCTTACCATTATTTGTTTCTAGCATGGTTAAAGCACAGGTCATGCTTCCAGTAAGCTCATCGCTAAATCCGAGTCCACAGGATGCGCCGTTCATTTCATTATGAGGAAAAAGCTTAGATAGCTTGCAAAGCAGCTTGTTGTCACCATTGTAATCATTTAAAAATCTAGTGATGGCATTATCTCCGTTTTCGGGGCGTGAGCCGTGAGAGGATTTTCCCGTATAAAGCTTATGCTCTAATCCTTCAACCTCACATTTGTCGGGGATGGCATTTATTACGCTACCGCCATGAATTGCGGTAATATCTTCATCTGAAAATGGTGCGCAAAATCTAAGATGAAGCATTCCCTTTTCACAATTTAAAACAGGAAATGACCCATCGGGAGTAAACACCATCGGAGGGAAGGGCTCTTTTCTTTGATAATACTCAATGTCCTCGCAGCCTCCTTCCTCGTTGCCGCCGAGGATTATACGAAATCCCTTGTTAATAGGCACCTTAAGCTCAATAAGTGCCTTAACTGCCCAAAGCACTGCTACGGACGGACCCTTGTCATCAATTGAGCCTCTGCCGTAGATTATACCATCATTAAGTGTAGCAGCAAAGGGCGGATAGGTCCAGCCATCTCCCGCAGGAACAACATCCAGGTGACTTAATATTCCAAACACAGGATTTTCTTTGTAGGTCATTGAAACTGCATAGCCGTCAAACTCCTCGACCTTTAGTCCCAGTTTTTCACCTTGCGCCGCTCCCCATTTTAGCGCCATTGCTGAGCCATTGCCAAACGGCATGCCCTTATCTTCATCAATGGTAGTCTCATCGTATGCTGAATTTATCGATATTATCTCGTTTAAATCAGAGAGTATCTCATCAAAGTGCTGCTCAAAATATTCGCTTAGTCTTGCTGCAAGCTCTTCCTGTTCCTTTTTTTCATCTGTTGTCATCAGTGCTCCTCCTTAATACGCAAAGTGAAATCATTTCGGGATTATTTAGTCTGAATTTGCCGAGCCCTGAGGAAACCTCCATCAGAGCCTTTCCATCGGCAGTTTCATGCAGGTAAAGTCCTTTGGTGTACTTAGGAAAGAATTTGCGTTCAGGTGAAAGCAATCCCACACCGCCTATTCTTATTATTCCTCCGTGTACGTGTCCGGCAAGTGTTAAATCTGCACCCCAATCGGCATAAGCATCAAACGGCATCGGAGTATGCGCCATAAGCAGATTGAATTTATTTTTATCAGCTGTTCCAAGCTTAGACCTAAGCACCTCTGTTGTGACCTTAGGCAGATCTCCATAGCTTCCGTCTGAGTTTTTATAGTATTTTTCCTCAAGCTCAAGTCCGTATAGGTTTATATATTCATCCTCACTGTAAATACGAACACTCTCATTGCGTAAAACAGTAATTCCCTCTTCGCTTAATCTTCCATTCATAAGACCGGCTTTATCGGGAACTGCCGCCTCGTGATTTCCCCAAATGTAATAAACCGGTGCAATCCTGTTTAAGCTTTTCATCATCGGAATCCGTCGCTTTATTGTGAAGATATTCTCACTTCTGCTAAATAGATCTCCCGTGAAAAGTATGATGTCAGGACTAAATTCAGCACAAACATCAACAAGGTTTTGACCGTTTTCACCATAGCTTTTACCATGCAGGTCGGATAGATGCAAAATACGATACCCCTCAAAAGCCTTGGGAATCTTTGAGTTTACTATGTCATAGTGATAAATTTTCAATTCGTTCTTTCGTGTTATTAGGTATGCTCCGCATACCGCTCCTGCAAGTGCAACCGCACCTGCTCCTGTTGATTTTGCAGTCATTTGCATCAGTCCTTTCTGTGTATATTGCGATTAATTTATTATCTGCTTAGATATTGAGTCAGGCTGTCACGTGCCCAAATGGCATGACGATATCCGTAATTGTATAGCTGTTCAAGCTTATGCTTATCCTTTTCGGTGCGTCCTACCAGCAGCTCTTTCTTTGGATAAAATACAAAGGCTTTGCCGCTAAGGCGCAGCTGTTCGAGCTCTTCGGCACTTTTGTTATATTGCTCGGTACGTGAGCAAAAGCTCTCACAAAACTCAGGATATTTCTTGTAAGCTGAGCAAACAAGCTTTTCTGTAGGCTCGTCATCCTTGATAAAGCCTAATTCACGAGTGCGTATAGCAATTATCTTATCACATCCGTCATCAATAGCCTTTTTATATGGAATAGAATCTGAAATACCGCCGTCCATATACTTGCGGCCGTCAATTTCAATAGGCGGGAAGAGAAGCGGTAGAGCACAGCTTGCTCTGAGGTGCATGAATGATAGATCATCTCTTGGTGTATCGGGATAATAAGGCTTTCCAGTTTCAAGATCGGTCATTACACTTATACATTTTCCCTTAAAGTCTGCAAATGCGTCAAAATCAAACGGCAGAAGGTCATCAGGCACTCTTCCAAAGACATAGTCTAGGTTATAAAGACTGCGATTTGAAGGCTTAAGCATATGTCGAAATCCTGAGTATTTAGGAGTCCACATATAGTCTGTAACAAGCTTTTTATTTCTGCCCGATTGTCCGGAACAGTATGAAACGCCGAAGGCAATACCTGCTGATACTCCTATAAAGTAGTCGGCGTAAATTTCCATATCAAGCAGAGCATCCATTACACCTGCTGTATAAGCTGTACGACTTGCCCCACCTTCTGCAATAATTCCCAACATAAATATACTCCCTCACTTTATTATATTCAATCTACGATTTAATTATAACCCAAGCATGATGTCTCCTTCACACCTGGCTGCTCTGTCGGTGCTTCTTGCTTTGCAAGAGGTCCACCAGAAACTCGCACTCTACTAGGTAGGCGGTTGTGAGAACAAATGCTTTTATCTTCTTTCTTCTCCTCAATATAAGTCACTAAATAAAGCACTCTTCCAATTATCCACTAGCATTTGTAATGAATAAGCAGCGTTTGCAGGACTTGTTGACGGCAAAATGATAATTTCTATCCCTGTTTTATCCTGCAAATATTTTTTGTATAGCTTGCCTGCAGTGTTTCCATTAGCAAAAATATGACGTATATTTGTCTTGCTTAGCAAAAGCTCGATATCTGTAGGAATAACATTTTTTATGCTGCTGTCGGAGGATCCCTTGATATCACATTCTGAAATTACATCATATATAGCAACATGACACGAAAGCAGCATTTGCTTTTTCTCCTCGATTGTTTTTGGTTCATTACATTTTAATATTTCTGACATCACCCGCCAGAAGCGATTTCTTGGATGCCCGTAATAAAATCCTTGTTCTCTTGATTTTACCGAAGGAAGGCTCCCAAGTATCAGTATTTGTGAGCTTTCATCAAACACCGGCTCAAATGTATGCCGAATGCGAGTATATTCTGCCATCTTTCCTCCATTCGATTTTTATTGTCTTCATAAAAATATTCCGGCAATTATTTTTTTCTTACTATTAATATGATGCATTCAACATGTCCCGTTCTAGGAAACAAATCCACAGCCTGTCCTTTAATTGCTTTGTATCCTAGCTCTTCAAGAATTGCACAGTCCCTTGCGGCTGTGGAGGGATTGCAGGAGATCATTACTATTTTGTCGGGCTCCATTTTTGTCATATATTCAAGCGATGCTTTGTCGCAGCCCTTTCTTGCAGGATCTGCAATGATAACGTTTGGATGCTCGCCCTTTTCGTATAAGAGCTTAGCAGCCTTGCCGGCATCTCCGCATATAAATTCACAATTATCAATTGAATTGATATTTGCATTTTGCTTTGCATTTTCAATTGCCTCAGGTACAATTTCTACTCCGATGAGCTTTTTAACATTTTTAGCCATTGATAGTCCGATTGTTCCGGCTCCGCAATATAAATCCAGTAATGTATCATCCTTTGTAAGTGATGCAAGCTCTGCTGCTTTTGAGTAGAGAAGCTCAGCCTGATGAGTGTTAATCTGATAAAATGATTTAAGCGAGATTTCCACAAGATTTCCACACATGATATCGTGGATATGATCTTCACCAAAAAGCGTAATTGACTCATCGCCTAAAATAACGTTGGTGCTGCGTGAGTTTACATTTAAAAGAAATGACTTGATTTGTGTGTATTTCACAGATAAGTTTTTGGCTAGTGCTCTAAACTCATTTGTGTAGTCCTTAGATGTCACAACAATTGCAACCATTATTTCACCGCTGTGATATCCTTGCCTAAGAAATATGTGTCTTAATAAGCCTTCTCCGTTTTTTTCATTATATGATGTAAGTCCCCGCTCGTTTGCAAAGTCAAGAATGTCGTTACAGATTTTAAGAAATATACTTGGCAAAAGATTACAGCTTACGCATTTAATCGCTCTGTGAGATCGTTTTGCGTAGTATCCTGCATAAAGCTTGCCGTTTTCGTCAGTTGATATAGGAAATTGTGCTTTGTTTCTGTAATTGCTTGTGCTTTTAGCTCCTATAATCTCACTGAATTCTACATCAAGTCCGCCGATTCTTTTAAAGGCATCGGTGACAAATTTTTGCTTGGCGCTAAGCTCCTGCTCGTAGGTTATGTGTCGAAATGAGCATCCGCCACACATGCCAAAGGCTTCACAGTCACTGCTCATTCTGCTTTCCGAAGGCTTTATAATGCTTTCAATAATGCCATAATAATAGCTTTTTTTGTCCTTAACAATACGGCATTTTATTACATCTCCAATGGCTGTATACGGTACAAAAACAGCTATACCATTATATCTGCCGACACCGTTTCCTTCGCTTGTTAAGTCGGTTATTTCAAGCTCTATTATATCATTCTTTTGCATAAAATTCCTCTATTCTCTTCTTGCGGTCAAGCATGATTTCAAAATTATTGTTATAGTCGAGCGGATATTTATAGTTGTATACTCTTTCAAGACGCCCGCCATCATTATCGATTAGCTTTGTCGAGCCGTTAGCGCCAAGTGCTATTATTGTCTGAACCTCTTCCATTATGAGTATGTTGTATAGACTTTCATGACCAGGCTTTACCCAGCCGATGTTTTCTAAATTTTCTATCATGTTTTTTTGCTTATACAGATAATAGGGCTTGTAGCCATTTTCATAAAGCCTTGATGTCGCATAATCCACCATTTCGCTTGCGGGGTTTTTCATTATGCTTTTTTTATCCGCCTTGCTGTTAAGTCTTGCTGAGCGTTTAATTGATAGTGTATGAACCGTGATGCTTTCAGGAGCAAGCCTAACAAGCTCATCCACTGTATATTTAAAGCTGTCTGTTGTATCAGTAGGCAAGCCTGCAATAATATCGGTGTTAATTGATGTAAAGCCAACCTCTCGTGCAAGCCTAAAGCTGTTAAAAAACTGAGTGGCAGTATGATTTCTTCCAATTTGCTCAAGAACATTATCATTAAGCGTTTGTGGATTTATCGAAATTCTTGTGCATCCATTTTCCAAAATCGTAGCAAGCTTATCCTCGGTGATGGTATCAGGTCTGCCTGCTTCGATTGTGTATTCTGTCACATAGGATAGGTCAAAGCTTTCAGAAATAGTGTTCATAATCCGTTTAAGCTGCTGCGCTGAAAGTGTAGTAGGTGTTCCACCTCCAAAATAGACGGTATTTGCTTTTAGTCCAAGCTTTTCGATTATTTTTCCTGTGTGTTTAATTTCTGCACAGAGGTTTTCAATATATGTGGGAATTAGCTTTTTTACAGCTGTGCCTGATGCTGATTGCGAAATGAAAGAGCAATATGAGCATCTGCTTGGACAAAAGGGAATTGATATGTATAAGCCAAATGCTTTATTTTGCGTCTGTTTGATTTTTTCTAAAATAGGCTTTTGAGTTAGAGCTGTATTATAAGCTATTTTGCATTTATCGGGTGCAACGAAATACTTAGCCTGCAGTAGGTTAAATATTTCGTCTTCATCAAGACCCTCATCAATTAGCCTATGAATCTGCTTTACAGGACGTACTCCTGTTAATACGCCCCATTTGCTGCTTATTCCTGTAAGCTCGCTCATTCCACAATATAAAAGTCTGCTAAGCTGCATCTCACATTCGTTATCATCAGCATTAGCTGAAATTCTTATCGAATGCTTGCGTCTATCAGCTCCAATTTGTACTATCACATACAAAAGCGTATGTTTTTTAGTGACCTTTTTACGTATAAAAGCAAAATCTTCCTCAAAGGTTTGATTTTTTTCGTCATAAGAAAAATTAAACCTTTGTGCAGGAAGAAATAGCTTCATTATAGCCTCGATTTCGTACTTATAATCATTTCCGCTGAAAATCAGCCTCATATCTTTACCCCTCTACTGTAAATAAGGATTGTACTTTTTCTCGCTTTCGAGTGATGTTTCACACATATGTCCGGGAAGAATGCGCAGATTGCCGCCAAGCTTTTTGATGATTCCCATAGAAAACATCAGATTGCTGTAATTACCGTCAGGCATATCTGTTCTTCCGACTGAGCGTGCAAATAATGTATCGCCCGAAAACATAACATCGTTTATAATGTAGCAAACAGATCCTGATGTGTGACCCGGAGTATGAACAACATCAAATTCAAGCTCATCCTGCTTTATTATATCACCGTCATTTACTCCTAATGCTCCATCAAAGGTTCTTAACCCGCGAACGCGAAAGACATTTATCAGAAGCCCTTCATCGTCATCAGATAGCTTTTTTAAGTCCATCTCATGAATGTATACCTCACATCCTGTAGCATCTACCAGGTCTGCCACAGCACCCACGTGGTCAAAATGTCCGTGAGTCAGTAGTATTTTTTTTAGCGTAAGTCCGTGTGATTCTATTTCATTTAAAATGTAATCTGCCTGTGCAGGAGCATCTATAAGCACTGCATTACCGCATTCAGATGCTACAATATAGCTGTTTGTATCACATACGCTCAGCGGTTTAAGCTTAATTATATCCAATTATGTCAACTCCTTATCTTCCGCTTCTCTCAACGCTTATTACGTTTTTGATCTTTTTAATTCGTGAAATAACGCTGTTTAGCTGATCCATGCCGGCAACGCTTAGTGTTACAGATAAAATAGCATTGCCGTTTTTAAGCTCTCTTGATGATGATTCGTAAATATAGATATTAATCATCGCAAGAGCCGAGGAAACATCCGCTAAAAGACCTATTCTGTCAACTGCTACTATATCAAGCGTGGTCTTAAAATACGTAGATTCGGTCTTCGTCTCTTCCCAGTGAACATTTATCCACCTGTCCTTTTGATCCGGATTATCCTTTTGTGACAGGTAGTTTACACAGTCGCATTTGTGTACCGATACGCCATGTCCACGTGTAATGAAGCCAATAACATCATCTCCGGGCAGGGGATTGCAGCATTGTGCAAATTTCACCACACAGTCATCAATACCGTCTACAATTACACCTGATTTCTTTTTTAGTGATCTGGGTTTAATATCCTCCTGAGTAATTTCAGGCTGTGTCTTTTCGGAATAGCGCTTGGTATATTCAATTTTTAGGTGCTGCATGAGCTTTGAAAGCTGAACACCACCATAGCCTATAGCTGCAAAAAAATCATCAAGAGTTTCACAGCTGTGCTTTTTCATATCAAGCTTTAAGAAGTCCTCAAGATCCTCCTCAGGAACTCTTAGGTTATAGTGCCTAAATTCACGCTCAAGTGCGGTTTTGCCCTCGTATATATTCTCCTCACGGCGTTCCTTTTTGAACCACGAGCGAATTTTTGATTTTGCCTCATTGGTTTTTGCAATATTTAACCAAGAACGTGAGGGTCCGTGCCCTTCAATATTTGTTGTAAGTATTTCAATTATTTCACCTGTTACAAGCTGATGGTCGTATGAAACCATCTTTTTATCCGCCTTAGCTCCGCACATTTTGTGACCGACCTCAGTGTGGATTGCATAGGCAAAATCTATTACCGTTGAGCCTTTAGGCAGAGTAATCATATCCCCCTTAGGTGTAAATGCAAATACATCTTCCGGAGCAAGGTCATTTTTAATTGCACGAACAATTTCCTCAACGTCGTTCGATTCCTGTTGAGACTCAATAATTTGGCGAACCCATGCTATGCGGTTGTCATCCTTAGAGCTGCCGCCCTTTATTCCTTCTTTGTACTTCCAGTGAGCGGCGATGCCGTATTCTGCCATTCTGTGCATTTCCCATGTGCGTATTTGTACTTCAAATGGTATGCCCTCACGTCCGATAACGGTAGTATGAAGTGACTGATACATATTAGGCTTAGGTGTTGAAATGTAGTCTTTAAACCTATTAGGTATCGGTCTGAACATATCGTGAATAATTCCCAAAACGTTATAGCATTCAGGAATTGTATTGACAATAATTCTTACTGCATATCTGTCATATATTTGATCTATATCCTTGCCGTCACGATAAACCTTCTTATATATGCCATAATTTGATTTTACTCGTCCTTCAATTTGTGGCATCGGTGAATAGTTTTCCTTTTCAAGTCTATCGGAAATCTTCCTTTTAATGTTTTCGACTAGAGTTTCTCTATCGTCCTTTCTTAGCTGCATTTGCTCCTCGATTTCCATATATGCATAAGGATCCAGGTAGTAAAATGCTAAGTCCTCGATTTCGTCCTTTATTGAGCTTATACCAAGTCTGTGAGCTATAGGAGCATAGATATTCATTGTTTCATGTGCAATGGTTCTGCGCTTTTCCTCACGACAATATTTAAGTGTTCGCATATTGTGTAAACGGTCAGACAGCTTTATTATGATGACACGAATATCCTCACTCATTGCAAGCAGAATTTTACGAATGTTTTCAGCCTTCTGTTCCTCTTTAGTGAAAATCTCCACCTTGCCAAGCTTTGTGACTCCGTTTACGAGCATAGCGACATCGCTGCCGAATTTTTTTTCTAGCTCTTCAAGCGTACATTCAGTATCCTCAACCACATCGTGTAAGAGTGCAGCGCATATTGTATCGGTATCCATCCCAAGCTCAAGCAAAATGTATGCTACTGAAAGCGGATGACTTATATATGGCTCGCCAGATTCACGTTTTTGATCATGGTGATAATGCTCAGCAAACTCATATGCAGCTACGATTTTATCTAGATCGTACGTCTTTTCGCTATCGAGAATTTTTTGAATGAGCGCGTCAATGGTTACGTCCTCTTGAGGCTCAATCAAATAGTCGTTCTCACGAGAGCTTTTCTTTTCAGGAAGTGGCGGCAATTGCTCAGATCTCGTTTTCTCTGCATTTATTCTCTCTTTATCATCCATAATCCATTACCTTCTCTCAACTATCTATCTATTTACCATATTTATTAGCTTTTTTATTATATCCGTTTCTTCTAAATTTGCTCGTGACCTTGCCGGCAAAAGCTTGATTTTTTGATCACCTGCTTCAAGCTGTGCAAGACCTGCTTCACAAAAGGCTTCTAGACATACACGAAGCTTGCAATAGTTCATAACAGGATTATTTATACGCATAAAAAGCGTGTCTATATCAATCTCACCAAGTCTTCCGATGAGCTTGTATACATTTACAAGCTCGTTTCTGGTCGGCAGTATTTTTCTTAAGAAGCTTTTCGGCACTGCTACATTGTTTATAAATCGCTCCCAGCAGTCCTTTGCTGCAAAGTACTTATTTGTATTCATACCGGCAGGCTTTATATCCTTGACCTTAACCGATACGGATTTTTTGCCATTATATTCATTTATATCTATGTTTGCGGCAATGTCAACATCAGAACCGATATCAAAGAACATCTCGTTTGGACTCTTTGAAAAAATGAGTGCATAAATATTTACACCTTCATAGCTTATCATTATTTTTGTATGCTTTCCTTCTGAAAGAGGATATATACCCTTTACCCTGCAATTTGGCAGGTAGAACACAGGCTGTGCGTTTCCGACTCCAAATGGAGCAAGCGTTTCAAGTGTAGATATATTTTCAACTGTCAGCTGTGATGATGGCAAAATCATATCGCATTCGGTCGTAGGAGCAGGCATTTGAGGTACTTTGTTGGCATACTCTAAAACCTTGTTTGTAAATGCTTCGATATTTTCACTCTTTAATGAAAGTCCACCGGCGCATTCATGACCGCCAAACTTATCAAGGAAAGCGGATGCATATGTAAGACAGGAATGAATATTAAAGCCCTTTAGGCTTCTTGCACTTCCTCTAGCATTACCATCTTTATCTATCGATATTATAATATTCGGCTTGCCATATGCTTCAAGAACCTTTGAGGAAACAATACCTATAACACCATGATGCCAATTTTCGCCCACAAGCACCATTACACGCTTGTCTAATACCTCTGCATGATTATCTATATATATTTTAATCATATCAAAGATTTCATTTTCGATGCTTTTTCGGCTTTTATTCAGCTCATCTAGCTTATCTGCAAGGCTTTGTGCCTCATCCTCGTCCTCGGTAAGAAGCGTATTAAGAGCAAGAGTAGGGGAGTCCATTCGACCTGCTGCATTTATTCTAGGACATATTTGAAAGGCAAGCGTGCCGGCGGTAAGCTTATCACGCTTAACCTGTGCGGTATCTATAAGTCTGTTTAGTCCATAGCTTTCGGAATTTTTAAGATACATAAGACCTTGCTTTACTATTAAGCGATTTTCTCCGCAAAGAGGGACTAAATCTCCGACGGTGCCTATAGCACATATGTCGGAGTATTGCTCGATTACTGCATCAAAAATACCATCGTCTAAGGCTGCACAAAGCTTTAAAGCAACACCCACTCCTGCAAGATCCTTAAATGTTGAGGGACAGGTTTGCTTATGTGGATTAATAATAGCTGCTGCTTCAGGCAAATCCTCAGGTGGCTGATGGTGATCGGTTATAACAAGCTTCATGCCGTACTCGGATATGCGCTTTGCCTCATCCACACACGATATGCCGTTATCAACCGTAACAACAAGCTCAACACCTTTTTTATGCAAATCGTCTATCGCATCTAGTGTCATGCCATAGCCGGCTTCTCTTTCGTTGATATAATATATAACATTCGCACCCATGCTTTGAAGATAGCTGTAAAGCAATGCTGTTGCTGTAATTCCGTCGCAGTCATAATCGCCATAAACACATATAAGCCTAAACTCATCTATATATGAATTTATTACATCTACAGCGCTTTTCATATCCTCAATTAAGAAGGGATCTTCAAGCTCGCCCTGACTAAAAAAATCGACGACCTGTTCAAATTCGCAAAAGCCTCGTGAAGTCAAGACCTCAAGAACAAGCATACTAAGATCACATTTTAGCTTAAATTCCCCAGCAAGCTTTTCGTCAGCCTGTCTTACAATCCAATTTTTCATTTACTCCGTCCTTATCATTTGAGTATTTATATTTTATTATACCACATCTTGTGAGTATTTTCAATAGTCAGAAGTATATTTTGAAAAAAGTTAATTTTTTTATAGGCAAGCACCTTGCTGTGCTTTTCATCAGTGTTGGTTTCTTCAACAGTGAACTTGATCGAGATATATCCGTCCTTGTCAATAGAACCATTATCATCAAACGCTTTCTTTAGGACAATTTGACCGTCATCGTCAGAGGGCGTTGTGTAAACTGTTGCTAAATAACTGCTACCCTTCTTACCAGTTTCACCGTTGTCTATCATTACACAACTCGAAACATCTCCAAATGTTGATGAAGTAGCTTCTATTCTCCAGTGTGTTCCTGCTGTACCTTTGTCACTTACATAAGGTGAAATTTCAGATGAAGACATTCCTGTTATGCTCGAAATATATGTTATAACGTCACTTTTACTACTAAATTCACCGAGGTAAATCCACATATGATTGTAACCACCATACTGATTTTCGCATACAACTATTGATCCGGGTGTAATATCTTCTGTTTCGCTTATTTGCCAATAGCGAAGCCATCCATTATCACCATTTTTATAATTAGCCGTGCTTGTGTCTTGATTTGCTTTATCGGCGGTTATGGTTTGGGTTACGCCGCCATATGTCCACTTAAATGTCGTGCTTGAAGTGATTTTTCCTGAATAACCAGAGGAGGTTACTTTCGTGTAGAGCCAATCATATGTGTCTCTAGGAACAGGATTGTTAGTGGCATAACCGCTTGTAGATACTCCTAATGTTCCTAATGTCCAATAAACAAGACCAGAACAATCTAGGGAAGTCACTTTACTTGCACTTAGAAAACTGCCGTTTGAATAACCTTTCGAGTTTAATTTGTACGACTTTCCTAGTACAGAACAAGCTTGAGCAATAACGTTTTCTGCTGAAAGCTTTATGTCTCCTGTCGTAGCTGCATCTGCTGTAATCGTTGGAAAAGTGGAAACAAAAGTTGTCATAGCCAAAGCTACTGCTGCCAAGCATGAAACAATTCTCTTACCAAGTTTTCTGTCTTTTGACTTTCTTTTGAGTTTTCCTACTATACTCAAAGAATCACGTCCTTTCTGTGCTTTCGCACGTTTTATACTATTTTCTATGTCAACTCCTATGCAGGAGAATTATTTTTTAAAAAACAAAAAGACTTTGAGTGTGTTGCTCAAAGTCCTAAGTTAGTCTACAAATATTAATAATTGTTTTTTAATCTTATACTGTTACGCTGATTTTGGCATAAAGGGTGAACTAGTAGCACCTCCAGCATCAATAACATATACTACTCCATCTATTTCAATTTCTCCACGGTAATGACCGGGGACGTGTACTAATGTAGCATTATATCCTATGTAATTTATCATAGCTACCATAGCACCGTTATATTGGGCACATTGACCTAACTTGTAATTAAAAATTGCATCAACGTAACTTAAACCGCTTATTTTAGTCCAGTTACTACCTGTTGCATAGGTATAATTAGATACAATCCAATCAAAAGTATATTGTATTTTATCATAATCAGACCAATCATCTTCAAAATGCTCATCTGCAAATTTTTTCAAAATCTTCTGATCTGCCGCCGAAACCTTGTTTTTGTTGGAAGAGCTTTTAGATGCTCCTGCTAAAATTGATGTATCTACAGTCGTTTTCTTCTTCACCCCACACTTACCATAAACAACCTTGCCAGCAGTGTCCTTACGATAAGCACGAACCTTAAATGTGTACTTTGTTCCGCTTGAAAGACCTGTAACCTTAT
>JAJQIB010000027.1 GCA_021199375.1 Ruminococcus sp.
AACAGCTGTTGCTGCTACGCTATCATATAGGTCTAGGTTTTGGGGGTCACGTCAATTGTCAGTCCTCTTATTATATCTAAGCTGTCAGCTAAAATCTGTTTTTAAAATAAAAAGAGTGAACATGCCCCGCAGACACGGAGGTCCAATTCCTCCAGTCCATATACGAAGCAGTGGTCCACTACAATTACAATTAAAAGATATAGTTCTATAAAAGAAGCAAATCTTATTTGTAAAAAGCTGATACCCGGATTTGAACCGGGGACCTCATCCTTACCAAGGATGTGCTCTACCGACTGAGCCATATCAGCATCGTTAGCTGCAACCCTATTGAGCCACAGTCAACTCACATTTATAAATTATACACCAAAAAGAGAGGCTTGTCAATAGCTTTTGCAAATTACTTTGTAAATTAACTGTGAATTAGAATAAATTATAGGATTTATACAGCATTTCAAGCATTTTGAAATCTTTTTCGCTCTTTACAAAAAGGACTGTCACCCGTTAGAGCGACAGTCCTCTGAAAAGATAGATGAAACCTAGGGCAACACCGCTTTGCAGCTATGTGCCTTAGTGAATATCCTGATAAAGTCCGATATAGAGCTTTGCCGAACGCTTCCAGCTAAAGTCCTCACGCATTGCGTGTCCGACAAGCCAATTCCAGCGTCCTTTGTCGTCATATGCAACTCTTGCACGTGTTACGGCATCAAGCATATCGTGAGCGTTGTAGCTCTTGAAGGTGAATCCGTTGCCGTTTTCACCGCCTGCATCCTTAATCGAGTCACGCAAGCCGCCGGTTTCTCTTACTATAGGAATAGTACCGTAGCGCAGAGAAATCATCTGAGCAAGTCCACAGGGTTCACTCTGTGAAGGCATCAGGAACATATCTGCACCTGCATAAATTCGTTTAGAAAGCGGTGGAACAAATCCGATGGTAACACCAACACGATCCGGATAGCGATACTGCATCTCACGGAAGAAGTCCTCATAGATTTTTTCGCCGCTTCCAAGGATAGTAAACTTGCAGCCTAAACGTACCATGTCCTCAAATACATATTTAACAAGATCCAGTCCCTTATGGTTTACAAATCTGGTAACTATGCCGATAACGGGCTCATCTCCAGGAGTAAGTCCGAACTCCTCAAGCAGCTTTTGCTTGCAGATTTTCTTTCCGCCGCGATTGGTATATGTGTAGTGAACCGGAATATCGGGATCTGTTTCAGGATTGTAAACCTCTTGATCTATTCCGTTTAAGAAGCCGCAAAGCTTGTACTGCTTTTTAACAAGAACTCTGTCAAGTCCGTAAGAATACCATGGGTCTAATATCTCCCAAGCATAGCTCGGTGAAACGGTGGTAACCTTGTCGGCACACTCAATAGCTGCCTTCATGAAGTTTACATCTCCGTCATACTCAAGCAGGTCGGTATGATATAGCGGAATGCCCATTAGGTCATTGATGATTTCAAGACCGTATCTGCCCTGATACTGAATGTTGTGGATTGTAAACACCGTCTTTATATCCTCATATCCGCCCTGATAGCGGTAGAAGATGTCATAATAAACGGGAACAAGTGCAGTCTGCCAGTCGTTAGCGTTTATAACCTGAGGCTTAAAGTCAATGTATCTTAAAAGCTCAAGAACCGCACGTGAGAAGAAGATGTATCTTTCAGCGTCATCATAAAAGCCATAAAGACCATTTCTTGCAAAATAGTATTCATTATCAAGCAGATAATAGGTTACGCCGTTAATAACAGCGGTAAAAACTCCGCAATATTGATTTCTCCATGCAACCGGAACGGTAAAGTTAGTAAGATAGCTGCATTTGTCCTTGAGCTCCTGCTTGATCTGTCCGTAGTAGGGGATTACTACTCTACAGTCGTGACCCTCTTCGTTAATTGCTCTTGGCAGAGATCCCGCAACGTCTGCAAGTCCGCCGGACGCTATGAAGGGAAGTGCTTCACTTGCTGTGTATAAAATGTTCAAAGTATTTTACCTTCTTTCTTTGTTTAGTCGAAATATGGTTAAACCGAAGCACCCTTTCCTACATACATAGGATATTCAGGAGAGCTTGTGAGAATACGTCCGTTACCGATGGTTACATTCTTGTCGGTGATTAGGTAATTGCACTCGGCATTATCGCCGACAGTAGTGCTTTGCATAAGTATACAGTTTTTAACCTTTGTATTCTTGCCGACCTTTACTCCACGGAAGATAACCGAGTTTTCAACCTCACCCTCGATGATGCATCCATCTGCGATAAGTGAGTTTTTGACGTTACAATCAAGGTCATACTTAGCAGGAGCATTGTCGCTTACCTTTGTGTAGATAGGACGCTTTGGCAGGTAAAGCTGTGCTGCGTTCTTGGGATCTAACAGTTCCATATTTGCCTTGTAGTAGGAGTTTACGCTAGTTATCTTCGAGAAGTAATTGCTGTATTCATATGCCATGATGTTTAGCTCACCGCACTTAGCCTGTAAAACATCTGTTTCAAAGCTTACCTGTCCTCTTGCAATAAGATCGCTTACAAGCTCTACAAGGAAGTCCTTCTTCATAACGAATACGTTAAGACTTGTGGTGCAGCTGCCACTCATATCAGGACGAATCAGCACGCTTGTAATCTTGCCGTCTTCATTCTTGTTTAGTACAGTCGATACCTTTATGTCTTCGTTTGTATACTGTCCTGTATGAGCTACGACTGTAATATCAGCTCCGCTTTCAACGTGTGCTTCAACTATAGGCTTGTAATCAATGTTTGTTACAACATCACAGTCAGACATGATGACGTATTCGCACATAGAGTGCTTTATAAAGCTCATAGCTCCGTAAAGAGCTTCTATTCTTCCTGTGTATAGCAGCGCTCCTGCATTTCCAAAGGGAGGAAGTATGTAAAGACCACCCTTTTTGCGTGCTAAGTCCCACTCTCTTGCGGAGCCTAGATGATCTAGCAGTGATTGATAGTTATCCTTAGTGATAACACCTACGGAATTAATTCCACTGTTTACCATGTTAGAAAGTGGAAAGTCAATCAAGCGGTATCTTCCTCCGAAGAGTACGGAACCCATAGTTCTGTTTTTTGTCAAATCGCCTACGGTCATATCATGCATATTTGCGAAAACAAGACCGAGTACATTTCCCATATTAACACTCATTGCCTTTTCTTCCTTTCTTACATATCTTCATAGATGATAGCCTTAGGAGCTACCTGAGCACCATCGGATACGTTTAGCTTGTGACCAACAACAGCCACACCCCACTGATCCTTGTCCTCGATTGTTTCAGGTCTTGCACCAATCTGTGCGCCCTCACCGATTACCGAATCCTCTCCGACAATGGCGTATTCTACATGTGCGCCCTTCTTTACGGTGCATCCTGGCATAAGAATCGAGTCATAAATTACAGCGCCCTCTTCAACAGTAACACCCTCAGAAATCATCGAGAATTCTACCGAACCGTCAATAACGCATCCTTCGGTGACCATTGAATTTTGAATCATAGCATTTTTGCCGATGCTTTGAGGAGGAAGAATCGGGTTTCTCGAATAAATCTTCCATGTGGGATCATATAGGTCAATCGGAATGTTAGGATTGATAAGATCCATATTAGCCTCCCAGAGTGAGTCGATGGTTCCTACGTCCTTCCAATATCCGTCAAAGCGATAGGCTACAAGCTTTTCTCCTGCCTCACGCATATCAGGAATTATGTTCTTTCCGAAGTCCTTGCTGGCTTCCTTATCGTTTTCGTTTGCTATAAGGTATTTTCTGAGCTTGCTCCATGAGAATATGTAAATACCCATAGAAGCAAGTGTTGAACGAGGATTCTTAGGCTTTTCCTCAAAGTCTATAATGTTATCCTCATCATCGGTAATCATAATACCAAAGCGTGATGCCTCCTCCTTAGGAACATCTAAAACAGCAATAGTAGCATCCGCATTCTTTTCCTTATGGAAAGCAAGCATCTTGTTATAGTCCATCTTATAGATGTGGTCACCTGAAAGTATGATAACATATTCAGGATCATATCTTTCGATAAACGAGATATTCTGATAAATAGCATTAGCTGTGCCTGAATACCAATCTGCTCCGCTTGCCTTTTCGTAGGGAGGAAGAACATGTACTCCGCCCTGCAAACGGTCTAAATCCCATGGCTGTCCATTTCCGATGTACTCGTTGAGTACAAGCGGCTGATACTGGGTAAGCACACCTACCGTGTCAATACCAGAGTTGATGCAGTTTGAAAGAGGGAAGTCAATGATTCGATATTTTGCGCCAAACGGCACAGCAGGCTTTGCGACTGTCTGTGTCAGTGCATAAAGACGGCTTCCCTGACCACCGGCTAATAGCATTGCGACGCATTCTTTTTTGTTGAACATAAAATTCACCCACCAATTTAAAAAATTTTCATCTATCTTTCATCGGCATTAAGCCGGTGATTCCTCGGTTGAACCGTTACTCTTCTGCGTGCTTTTTTTAGCAGCAGCTTTGGTGCCTGATGCAGATTTTTTTGCAGTTGATTTTGCACCTGTATTTTTTGTTTTTGATGCCGTAGACGCCCTTTTGCGTTTTGCCTTTGGCTTGTCCTTCTTTACGGTAAAATACATACATCCGTAAGCTGGAATGTCTATGCAAATCGAATGCTCAAGTCCGTGCATAGGCACAGGCTTTGAGTGTACTGTGCCGTTTGTTATAGGCGTTCCATCGGGAGAGGTGCAGTTTAAAACCTCTGTGTATTCACCGTCATACGGTACTCCAAAGCAATAGCTTGTGCGGGCTACAGGAACAAAATTGCAAACGATTATAACCTCGTTATCCTTCTTGTCAAATCTACGGAAGATTATGATGCTCTGTCTGTAGTCATCATTAGATATCCATGAGAATCCATCCCATGTGAAATCACGCTCCCACATTGCAGGAGTCTCCTTATAGAAGTTGTTAAGACGCTTAACGTACTTGAGATAGTTTCTGTGCTGCTCATATTCGTCAACCATAAACCATTCGAGTCCGTTCTCGTAGTCCCATTCTCTAAACTGTGCAAATTCACTGCCCATAAACAGCAGCTTTTTGCCCGGATGAGCCATCATATATGCCATAAACAGTCTTGACTGTGCAAACTTCATGTCAACGTCTGCTCCGAACATTTTGTTTACCAGAGATGCCTTTCCGTGAACAACCTCATCGTGCGAAATTGGAAGAATGAAGTTTTCTGAGAATGCATAGAAGAACGAGAAGGTCAGCATATCGTGATGAAATGCTCGGTGAATGGGGTCTAGCTGCATGTATTTGAGCATATCGTTCATCCAGCCCATGTTCCATTTAAAGTTAAAGCCTAAGCCGCCATCAGAAACAGGCTTTGTGACCATAGGCCAAGCGGTTGATTCCTCTGCAATCATTAGTGTCTGAGGATTTCTTGCAAATACCGCTTCATTTAGCTTGTGGAAAAAGTCTATAGCTTCAAGGTTTTCATGTCCGCCGTACTTGTTAGGCGTCCACTCGCCGTCACGTCTGTCATAGTCAAGATAAAGCATAG
Source organism: Ruminococcus sp. (assembly GCA_021199375.1). Lineage (GTDB taxonomy): Bacteria > Bacillota > Clostridia > Oscillospirales > Ruminococcaceae > YE71. The sequence continues at coordinate 5,521 of JAJQIB010000027.1, forward strand.
AGGCAACGGCATCTACACGCAATCCGTCAATGTGGAATTTTTCAATCCAATAAAGAGCGTTAGATATAAGGAAGCTTCTTACCTCAGGCTTTCCGTAGTCGAAAACTCTTGTGCCCCATGCAAGGTGATCGCGCTTTTTGGGATCTGCGTATTCGTAGGCAGGTCCGCCGTCAAATTCGAACAGTCCTGCTTCATCTCTTGGAAAATGTGCAGGAACCCAGTCTAGGATTACGCTTATTCCGGCTTCATGGAAGAGATCTACCATCATCATGAGATCCTTTGGTGTGCCAAATCGTGATGTCGGAGCATAGTAGCCGATTCCCTGATAGCCCCATGAGCCATCAAATGGGTACTCTGCTAACGGCATGAATTCAATGTGAGTGTATCCCATCTCCTTTAAGTAGGGAATGATCTCACGAGCAAAGTTTGGATACGAATAGTATTTGCCTGTTTCGCAGGTTTTCCATGAATTTAGATGAACCTCATATATGTTCATCGGACAGTTGTATATGTCTTTTTTCTTTTTTTGCTCCTGATAATCATTGTCAGACCACGTATATTCGTTAATATCGAATATTTTTGAATCTGTAGCGGGAGCAACACCCATATGTGTGCCGTATGGATCTGCTTTAAGCCTTGTTACACCGTCGCATCCATTTACTGCATATTTATAGGATGAAAACATATCAAGCCCTGTTACAAATACTTCCCATACGCCTGTAGTGCCAATTTGCTTCATGGGTGTAGCAGCCTTGTCCCAGCTGTTAAAATCTCCGACAAGTGAAACTCCCTTTGCATTTTGTGCCCAGACTCTGAAAATATGTCCGTCTGATTCGTCACGCTCACATTTATGGCAGCCGAAAAAGTCGTATGCGGTATGAAGCGAGCCCTCGTGGAAAAGGTAGAGAGGCAGCTCGTATTCCTCGGGGATTTTCTCGGTAATTTTCTCCACTATTTCTTCGGGATTTTTATTAACCATATCCGAATCCTCCATTTTCTATAGCTTTTTACAATAAGAAATTCGGATTACAAAAACATACATAAAAGATAATTTTTGCACGAAAAGCAATCCAATTTTCTTGGTTATTTATATTTTAACCGATTTTGAACAAAAAAGCAAGGGCTTTAGTAATAATTTTCAGTTTTCTACATATTTCAACCATTGAAATTGTGCAAACTGACGAAAAAAATTTCTTTTGTTGCTTATATTATTTAATAAATATGAATTTTATACACAAACATGCTTTTTCTTGTAGGAAATCTTCACTACGGCTAAGGTAATGTCGTCCGATTTTTCTCCTGCTACAGCCTTACACCTTGAGCCGACTCTAAAGGCTAATTGCTGAGCTGTAATGTCAGGATCGTCATATGAAAGCTGTGCGGCACATTCAAGAGCCTCTTCATGTGCTCCATCTGATGCCAGTATTAGTATATCTCCATCAAATAGCTTACATGAGCAGATGTCGGGATCACATGAGGTTAAAATTCCGGCTGGATATGAGCTGCTATCGATTTTTATCATGCTGCCGTCACGGCAAAGATAGGCAGGAGCTGCTCCCGACTTTAAAAACTCTGCTCGTCCAGAAAACAGATCTAGCCGCATAAAATCGAGTGTAGCAAAGCTCTCCTCCCAATCCTTTACGCGCATCACTGAGTTTATTATTCGTTGTGCTGTGGTCATCGAAATTCCAGACCTTAGCAAATGCTCGGCAAGATTTACCGCCATTGCTGAGTCTAATCTTGCTCTCTTGCCCGTTCCCATGCCGTCAGATAATAAAATAAAGCGTTCTCCTGCCGAGCAGCCTACCTCCTCAAGCGCATCTCCTGAGCAGGAGGTAGCTGCACCTAGTGCGCTATAGCTGCCGAAATCGGATGAGAAGGGAGGTATTTCGTCAAATTCAAGCTTTGTGACGCTGCTTGTTGACGTTACTCCGGGAAGCTCAAAATCACACTCAAGTGCCCGACAGAGTCCGGCTGTAAGTGAAAGAGCTTCAACTTCAAAGCTGCCGTTTAGATAAATTTCCGCGTGTCGTGAAAGATTTTCGTCGGTATAAACGCACGCTCTGACTCCACAGAAGCCCTCACGCTCGAAATAGCCTTTTGCGGACAGTGAGAGCTTAGAATCCACCTCACGTTTGCGTGAAAGCTTGTATGATAGGTCATTTAGCACGTCAGACATTGAGCCTAGCTGTTCACGCAAAAGCTCACGCATCTCCTTAAGCCTCATTGCCTCTGCACGCTCATCAAGCTGGCGCTGCTTGCAAAGTGTTATCGCTGATTTAAGCTCGTTTGAGCGTATACAGCCCACAGTTTTTGGCTCGTCATCAAGGCAGCTTTTTTCTATTGCCCTAGCGCATCCGTTCTTGCGACAGTCGTCATAAAGCCGACAGCCTAAGCAAAGCTCGTTCATAACTCGAATATTAAGCGGGATATTTTCTGCTCGTGCCTCAACGGTGTTAGACACAAGTGTGAGCTTTTTGCGTATGTCTGAAATTGTCATTGCGGCAAAGGTTAGTCTTGAGGATGCTGTTTGACCTGCGTTGTCTGCCGCTGAGCCGATAATTAAAAATCTGGATAAAGCTCGACTTAGCAGGCTTGACGGCAGTGCCGCAAAAATTACGGCTCCTGCAATTATATCAGACAGCATGTCAAATGTATCATTGTTTAGCCCTGTAGTTGCGAGCGCCGCTGCTGCTGAAACCATGAAGGCTATTGCGGCAGCAGCTCTTCCAAAATCCACAAAGGCAGAGCAAACCAGTCCAGCCGCCGCTAGCAGCATTGTATTTATAGCGAGTGAAGAGCTGCACATGGTTACCGCAATTGTTGAGAGTGCGCCCATTACTGCTCCGCCAGCCGAGCGTCTCTTTTTTGCCGCAGCGGGTATAACGATACAGGCAAGCACACGTCCGAGATTAAATATTCCGATCTGACAGGAGGAAAGCGTTGTTATTATTGCTATGTATATCATCGCCAGGTAGACCGCTGTAAGTCCTGAAACACGCACAGGCTCGCCGCTTTTTGACCTTTGAGATACAAAGGCTGCAGCATAAACTACGCAGGCGCATATTGCAGAGCTTAGCATTCTCATTGATACCAGAAAGCTGTCAGCACTAAATGCACATACAATGCAGCTTAGCAGAAAATTAACCGCTGCTGTACATAGCGATAGCCTTACCGGATCTCCGTCATGTGAGTAGTCGGGTATAAAAATATTAAGCGCCACTGTAACAAGTATAGCGCCAAGCTGTACCGCTTGTTCTGCAAAGCTGCCTTGAATGGCACACGATACTGCTGTGCCGATAAGAACTGCTGCCGAAAATCGTCCTGACAAGGCAGCACAGGCTACATTCATAAAGCTCGGAAAGCCCACCATTTTTCCAAATGCAGCAATAAAGCCTGCAAAAGCCCACATCACGCTTTTTAGAGCATAATCGGCAGTCGGATTTTGAAGCATTGCCTCTCTGTGTGGAGGGTGAGGACTTTTTTTGAGCTGAGGCTTTGGTTTGTTTTTTAATTTGTTCATGCCTTTACACATCCTTAGGTTAATATAGTAAAGACATTATAACAAACCTTGCGTGAAAAATATGTCGCAAAAGGAGGTGGGAGCTATTTGTTAGTAAGCTTGTAAAGCTCGTAAAGCTCGTTAGCAAACGAAATCATCTGATCCATTTCTACAGCCTCGGGACGTATTGATGCTGATATTCCTGCAAGCAGGGCAGCTTGAGCGACAACCGACTTATCAATGCCTAAAATGGCGGACACCGAGTTGCAAAGAGTCTTTCTTCGCTGCTCAAAGGCGGCACGTACTACACGAAAGAAAAATTTTTCGTCAGCCACAGATTCAGTTGTTTTATCAAATATATCAAATCTTATAACGCAGCTGTCGACATTCGGAGCAGGATAAAAGCTGCCTCTTGACACGTTAAAGAGCATCTTAGGCTCGGAAAAATATCTTACAGCGTAGGTTACAGCACCGCTTTCACGAGTTCCGGTTTTTGCGCAAAGGCGTACTCCCGCTTCCTTTTGTACCATTACGGTAACTGATTTTATAGGCAAGCGCTCCTCAAGCAGCCTCATTATTACAGGCGAGGTTATATAGTAGGGCAGATTTGCACACACAGTAACCTCTAAGCCATCAAATTCTTCATCAATAAGCTTGTGTAAATCGATTTTTAGTATATCATCGTTGAAAATTTTTACGTTTGAATATTCGGCAAGTGTTTCGTCCAGTATTGGGATAAGTCTGTTATCAAGCTCTATGGCACAGACCTTATCGGCACGTTTAGCAAGCTCGTTTGTCAGAACACCGATTCCGGTGCCGATTTCTATAACACCAAAGCCCTTTTGAGCGTTTCCCATCTCGGCAATTTTCGGACAAACGGTAGGATTTATCAAAAAGTTTTGACCAAGCTTTTTTGAAAAGGAAAAGCCGTGTCTTTGCAAAATTTCGTTTATTGTTTTTATCTCGTAAAGTCCTTCCAAAGCGTTATCCTCGTTTCAAAGTTTTTCATTCACTTTATTGTAACATGGCATGCAAAAAAAGTCAATGATTTTTTTCATGTTTTATGTATCAAAAAGGTATTTCAGAAGAAAAATAAGTGTAAAGGCAGGTGAATTTTATGATAGGAAATAAAAATAAGTCAAACGAGTTTGATATACCCTTAGGAATATCCATGGCGGTTTCGCAAAATCCCATTCTTTGGGATAGATTTGCAGCTTTAAGCGGCGAGCAGCGCAGAAGCTTGATGGGAGAAATAACCTATAAGGGCCGGGATGATGAGATTCCTACAGACAGCCGCAGCACAGGGCATAATTTAAGTGCTGATCTGTACAAATGAGTGTTTTATGCAAAATGAACAAATTTCGGTCACAATTAAGTCATAAAATTTATATCAAATTCTGTTGAAATTCCTTTTAAAATATTGTACAATAATAATGTAATGCTAAATCGGCGGCGAGTATGACGCACAATGTGAAAGGACTTTTGACATATGCTTAACAAAGGCTTGCACTGTTTATCATATTTTGGCAAGGTTATTTCCGAGAAAATTGGATATACCCTTGTAAAGTCGTACTCTAAGCGGATTTTATAACTTTTTTACAGCGGTTTTTATTCAGACTGCTGTTTTTTTATGTGGAGGTTTATGCTGTTATGAAAAAGGTTGCAGTAATAATGGGCTCTGATAGTGACTTTGACGTTGTAAAAAACGCACTGACTGAGCTTAAAAAATACGGTGTAGAGTTTGAATGCAGAGTGATGAGCGCACATCGCACTCCTGAGCTTGCAGCAGATTTTGCCAAGAATGCAAAGAAAAACGGCTTTGGCGTAATTATTTGTGCGGCAGGAATGGCGGCACATCTAGCAGGCGTTATCGCAGGAAATACAACTCTTCCTGTGATTGGTATACCAATAAAGTCGACATTTGATGGTATGGATGCGCTTTTGGCTACTGTACAAATGCCTTCAGGTATTCCGGTAGCTACTGTTGCGGTAAATGGCGCTAAAAATGCTGCTCTTCTTGCAATCGAAATGCTCGCTCTTTCGGATGATACTCTTGCTCAAAGGCTTGAGGATGCAAAGAAAGAAATGATTGACGGCGTTATCACTAAGGACAAGGCTATTCAGGAAAAAATAGCTGCACTGTAAGGCGATGAAGGATTACTCGACTATTCTATTTGATCTTGACGGCACGCTTACAGATTCAGGTCTTGGAATCACGAATTGTGTTAAATATGCTTTGAACGAGATGGGCAGAGCTATTCCAGGTGATGACGAGCCAAAAAGGTTCATAGGACCGCCGCTTGTCGTTTCGTTTAGAGACTATTGCGACATGAGCGAGGAACAGGCACGTGAGGCAGTAAGGCTATACCGAGTGCGATACAGCGATGTAGGACTGTTTGAAAACACAGTTTATGATGGAATTGAGCAGATGCTTAAAAGCTTGAGCGATGCGGGATTTACCCTAGCAGTTGCAACCTCTAAGCCTGAGGTCTTTGCAAGACGCATATTAGAAAAATTTGAGCTTGCCGGCTTCTTTAGCTTTATAGGCGGTTCAGGACTTGACGGTACGCTCGACACCAAGCTTGAGGTCATTGAGTATGTTTTGGAAAGACTCAAAATCAATGACAGATCTAAGGCTTTAATGGTGGGCGACAGGCATTATGATATAGATGGAGCAAAGGCAGCAGGCATAAGCTCGATGGGAGTGCTTTTCGGTTATGGCACAAGAGATGAGCTTGAAGAGGCAGGAGCAGACTTGATTGCTGCATCACCGCACGATATTGCAGATTTATTGATTTGATTTATAAAAATTTTAAAGTATTTGGAGGAATTAGTTATGGAAAACATAGTAAAGGGCGAACAGATGTATGAGGGAAAGGCAAAGAAGGTTTATGCCACAAACGATCCCGACCTTGTAATTGTAGACTACAAGGATGATGCTACAGCATTTAACGGTGAAAAGAAGGGCACCATCACCGGTAAGGGTGTAATCAACAACAAGATGACAAACTATATGTTCAGCTTGCTCGAAAAAGAGGGTGTCCCCACTCATCTTGTTGAGGAGATTAGCGACAGAGAAACGATAGTCAAGAAGGTCGAAATTGTACCTCTCGAGGTTATCGTAAGAAACGTAGCTGCAGGCTCATTTTCCAAGAAGCTTGGAATCGCAGAGGGCACAAAGCTAAAGCGTCCTACCCTTGAATTTAGCTACAAGAATGACGATTTGGGAGATCCTTTTATAAACGATTATTACGCTCTAGGACTGGATCTTGCAACACAGGAAGAGATTGACGATATAACAAAGTATGCGTTTAAGGTAAACGACTTTATGCTTGAGTTTTTCAAAAATGTAGGTATAGATCTTATTGACTTTAAGATTGAGTTTGGAAGATTTCACGGAAAGATTCTGCTTGCGGATGAAATCTCACCCGATACCTGCCGTTTCTGGGACAGCAAGACGCATGAAAAGCTTGATAAGGACCGTTTCCGCAGAGATATGGGCGGAGTAGAGGACGCTTATCAGGAGATGATGAAGAGAGTAATGGGAGAATAAGCTGATGGGTGGATTTTTTGGAGCCGTTTCATCAAACGATTGTATACATGACGTATTTTTTGGAACGGATTATCATTCTCATTTGGGCACACGAAGAGGCGGAATGACCGCTTATTCACCGGAGCTTGGCTTTCAAAGATCTATTCACAGCATTGAAAATTCTCCTTTTAGAACAAAGTTCGAAAACGATATAAGCTCCATGAGAGGTAAAATCTGTATCGGATGCATAAGCGATACAGATCCTCAGCCTATAATGGTTCGCTCAAAGCTTGGGCTATATGCCGTCTGTTCGATTGGAATAATTAAAAATGCTGAGGCACTTTCCTGCGAATTGCTTGAAAAGGGATGCGCAAACTTTGAAACGATGAGCAGCGGAGTTATAAATTCCGCAGGACTAATAGGCGCACTTATCGCACAGCGTGACAGCTTTGTTGAGGGAATAAGATACGCTCAGGACAAAATTGAAGGCACCATGTCGCTGGTTATAATGACAGAGGATTCAATTTATTGTGCGAGAGATAAATATGGACGATTGCCGATAATAATAGGAAAGAGATCTGACGGATATTGCTTTTCTTTTGAGGATTTTGCATACAAAAAGCTTGGCTATGAAACCTGCCATGAATTAAAAGCGGGAGAGATAACTAAGCTTACAAAGGACGGGTATGAGGTGCTTTCTGAGGGAACGGATGAGATGAAGATCTGTACGTTTCTTTGGACTTATTACGGATACCCGACAGCCTGCTACGAGGGTGTAAACGTTGAGGCTATGCGCATGAGAAATGGGCAGATTATGGCGGAAAACGACATGAAAAATGGCAAGCTGCCTGACGTGGATTATGTTTGCGGAATTCCTGATTCGGGTATTCCTCATGCCGTAGGATATGCTAACAGAAGCGGAATTCCATTTGCAAGACCCTTTATAAAGTATACGCCTACATGGCCGAGAAGCTTTATGCCGACAAACCAGTCGATGAGAAACAGAGTTGCAAAGATGAAGCTGATACCTGTACATGAGCTCATTGAGGGCAAAAAGCTGCTCTTTGTTGATGACAGCATAGTTAGAGGCACACAGATGAGAGAAACGGTTGAGTTTCTTTACGAAAACGGAGCTAAGGAGGTACATATGCGCTCTGCTTGTCCGCCGATAATGTACGGATGCAAGTACCTGAACTTCTCGGCAAGCCGCTCTGAGATGGAGCTTATTGCCAGAAAGATCATCGACGAAAAAGAAGGCGCTGAGGGCGTTAAGTACATTGAAGAGTATAGCGACCCGAGTACCGAAAGAGGCAGAATTTTAAGAGATGAAATCTGCCGCAGATTAAAGCTTACCTCGCTGGAATTTCAGACATTGGAGGGAAGCATAAAGGCAGTTGGAAGGCCTGAATGCACCATGTGCACATACTGCTGGAACGGAAGGGAATGATTGCAAATGGTTACGGGACTGCATGAGGAGTGCGGAGTATTCGGCATTTATGCTAGCAAAAAAAGCGATGTGGCATCACAAACCTACATGGGACTATATGCACTTCAGCACCGCGGACAGGAAAGCTGCGGAATTGTTGTAAACGACGATGGACTTTTCAGCCATCATAAGGCTTTGGGCTTGGTAAATCAGGTTTTTGATAAGGACACGCTTGCATCATTAGGACAGGGCAACATAGCTATCGGACATGTTCGCTACTCGACTACCGGAGTTAATAGCTCGGTGAATTCGCAGCCGCTTGTGGTTCGCCATGTAAAGGGACCTCTTGCAATTGCTCACAACGGAAACCTTACAAATGCAAGAGAAATCCGAACCGAGTATGAAAACAAGGGTATGATTTTTCACACGACAAACGACACCGAGGTAATCTCATACGCAATAACCGAGCAGAGGCTTACCTCAAGGTCGATTGAGGATGCTATTGACAAGATGATGTACAAAATAAAGGGAGCGTATTCGCTTGTTGTTATGTCACCTAAAAAGCTTATTGCGGTGCGAGATCCTGAAGGCTTCAGACCGCTTGCTCTGGGTAAGCTTGATGATAGCTGGGTTGTTGCAAGTGAAACCTGTGCCTTTGACAGTATCGGCGCAAAATTTGTACGTGATGTAAAGCCGGGTGAGATTGTAATAATCGACGAGAGCGGAGTACGTACAATTGAAACACACTGTGGAAGCAAAGGTCATACATGCGTATTTGAATACGTGTATTTTGCACGTCCGGATTCTGTGATAGATGGTTCAAGCGTGCATATGGCAAGACTACGAGCGGGAAAATACCTATGGCGAGAGCATCCTGTGGATGCCGACATTGTAATAGGCGTGCCTGATTCGGGACTTGATGCGGCTCTTGGATTTTCGCAGGAAAGCGGTATACCGTATGGAATAGGCTTTATAAAGAACCGATATATCGGCAGAACCTTTATTCAGCCAACTCAAGCGGAGCGTACAAACTCGGTTAAGATAAAGCTAAACGCTATATCCTCAACTGTAAAGGGCAAGCGAGTGGTGATGATAGATGATTCGATTGTTAGAGGAACGACCTCGGCTAGAATTGTAAATCTATTGCGTGAGGCGGGAGCTAAGGAGGTTCACGTTAGAATTTCAAGTCCCGCATTTGTGGCACCATGCTATTTTGGTACAGATATCGACAGCAAGGAAAATCTAATTGCCTGCAGGATGACTATACCTGAGGTTTGTAAGTATATTGGTGCGGATAGCTTGGGATATCTAAGCGTTGAGAGCGTCAAGAAGCTTGCGGGAAATTCCGACTGTGATTTCTGCGTGGGATGCTTTAACGAACAGTACCCGATAGAGGTGCCCAAGGAAATGCCAAAGGATAAATTTGAGTACAGAATTTCGGACAGTAAAAATTGATATTGGAAGGAAAATAATCATGAAAAGTTTTTCTGAAAGCTATAAAGAAGCGGGAGTAGACGTTACCGCCGGATACAAGGCTGTAGAGCTTATGAAGCAGCACGTTGCAAGAACGATGACGAGCGGTGTATTAAGCGGAATAGGCGGATTTGGCGGACTTTACGAGCTTGATATGACAGGTATAACCAAGCCTGTGCTTGTATCGGGCACAGACGGAGTCGGCACAAAGCTAAAAATCGCATTTTTGATGGACAAGCATGACACCGTGGGTATAGACTGTGTTGCGATGTGCGTAAACGATATTATCTGCTGTGGAGCAAATCCGCAGTTTTTCCTAGACTACATTGCAGTTGGTAAAAACTATCCCGAAAAGGTAGCAAAGATTGTATCGGGAGTTGCAGAAGGCTGTGTTCAGTCAGGTGCGGCACTTATCGGCGGCGAAACAGCCGAAATGCCAGGATTTTATCCTGTTGACGAGTATGATCTGGCAGGCTTTGCAGTAGGTGTGGTTGACAAGGACAGGATTTTAAAGCCCGACACCCAAAAGGCTGGAGATGTTATGATTGCACTTGCCTCAAGCGGAGTGCATTCAAACGGATTTTCACTTGTAAGAAAGGTGTTTACCGTAAACGAGCAGAATCTTGCTCGTCACAATTCTGAGCTTGGCGCACCGCTTGGAAATGTACTGCTTACACCGACTAAGATTTATGTCAAGGCTATTATGAGCTTGATTGACAGCGTGACGGTAAAGAGCATTTCGCACATCACGGGCGGAGGCTTTTACGAGAATATTCCGAGATCCCTGCCTAACGGCTTAAGCGCAAAAATCGAGCGCAAGGCTGTTAAGGTTCTGCCGATATTTGATGTAATAGCAAAGACTGGAAAAATTCCTGAAAGAGATATGTTTAACACCTTTAACATGGGTGTTGGAATGACGGTAGTTGTTGACAAAAACGATGCTGACAAGGCTTTAGAGGTGCTAAAGGCTGCAGGCGAGGACGCTTATATCTTAGGTGAGCTTGTTGAAAGCGATGAGGGAGTTATTATCTGCTGACACGAAAGGACTTGACATATGAAGAATATAGTTGTGCTTGTTTCGGGTGGCGGAACTAACCTTCAGGCACTTATTGACGATCAAAAAAGCGGCGAAATAAAGGGCGGCAAAATCACATGCGTTATCTCCTCAAAGGAGGGAGCATATGCACTTGAGCGTGCAAGGAATGCGGGTATTGATACAAAGGTTTTACCCAGAAAAAGCTATGCTGACAGCAAAAGCTACAGTGAAGCGATTTTGGCTGAGCTAAATAGCTTAAATGCTGACCTTGTGGTGCTTGCAGGATTTATGACAATTTTAGACGAGTGTGTAACAAAGGCTTACCCATACAAGATAATAAACGTTCATCCTGCTCTTATCCCGTCTTTTTGCGGAGAGGGTTATTACGGATTAAGGGTGCATGAAAAAGCACTTGAATATGGCGTAAAGGTATCGGGAGCGACAGTGCATTTTGTAAACGAAAAGGCTGATGCGGGTGCGATTATTTTGCAAGGCGCAGTTGATGTAAAAAATGATGACACACCCGAAACGTTACAGCGAAGAATCATGGAAAATGTAGAGTGGAAGCTTTTGCCAAAAGCGGTATCGCTGTTTTGCCAGGACAGAATCACTGTAAAAAACGGCAAGGCTTATGTAGATTTATAAGGAGGTCATACTATGAAAAGCCTAGACATCTATGAAGAGCTAAAGACAAACTCATACCCCGGAAGAGGTATTGTAATCGGAAAGTCGGCAGACGGCAAGAGTGCGGTTACGGCATACTTTATTATGGGAAGAAGTGTAAATTCACGCAACCGTGTGTTTACTGAAACTGACGATGGAATTAAGACCGAGGCGGCAGATCCCTCAAAGCTTACAGATCCGCATCTTATCATCTATTCGCCTGTACGTGTGCTTGGAAACAAGACAATTGTCACAAACGGAGATCAGACGGATACGATTTATGAGCTTATGGATAAGCAGCAGACCTTTGAGCAGTCGCTAAGAGGCAGAGTGTACGAGGATGATGTTCCAAACTACACACCGAGAATTTCGGGAATAATGCACGTTGAAAACGGCTCATATAACTATGCGATGAGCATAATTAAATCAGCAGACGGCAATCCTGATTGCTGCGAGAGATTTACCTTTACATACACTAGCCCTATAGCAGGTGAGGGACATTTTATCCACACCTATATGGGAGATGGAAATCCTCTTCCAAGCTTTGAGGGTGAGCCTAAAAAGGTAAATATTCCAAACGATATAGACGAGTTTACAGATGGACTTTGGAACAGCCTTAATGAGGACAACAAGGTGTCGCTTTTTGTAAGATTTATCGACATAGAAAGCGGCAAGGCAGTTTCTAAGATTGTTAATAAGCTTGAGAAGATTTGACAAGGAGGAATAAAAATGGCGAATGAAATGCTTTTAAAGTACGGCTGTAATCCTAACCAAAAGCCGTCAAGAGTATTTATGGAAAATGGCTCAGATTTGCCGATTAAGGTGCTAAACGGCAAGCCGGGCTACATCAATTTGCTGGATGCATTTAACGGTTTTCAGCTTGTAAGAGAGCTAAAGAAGGTGACGGGACTTCCCGCAGCGACCTCATTTAAGCACGTATCTCCGGCAGGTGCGGCAGTTGGTAGACCGCTTAGCTCAACACTTGAGAAAATCTACTGGGTAGATGAGGGCGCGCTTGTTGACGAAAATGGCAATCTTTCACTTTTAGCTTGTGCATATGCAAGAGCAAGAGGTGCCGACAGAATGTCATCATACGGTGATTTTATTGCGCTTTCGGACATATGTGACGTGCCTACTGCAAATCTTATCAAGTGTGAGGTGTCAGACGGAATTATCGCTCCGGCATACACAGATGCAGCTCTTGAGATACTAAAGTCAAAGCGCAAGGGCACCTACAACATTATTCAAATTGATGAAAGCTATACTCCCGACCCTATCGAACGCAAGCAGGTTTATGGTGTGACGTTTGAGCAGGGCAGACAGGAGCTTCCTATAGATTTTGATATGCTCACGAACATTGTGACCGAGAACAAGGAGATACCAAAGGATAAGCAGGAGGATTTGCTAATCTCGCTTATTACGCTAAAGTACACTCAATCAAATTCGGTTTGCTATGTAAAGGATGGTCAGGCTATCGGAATCGGAGCTGGACAGCAGTCGAGAATACACTGCACACGCCTAGCAGGCAACAAGGCTGACAATTGGTGGCTTCGTCAGTCGCCAAAGGTTATGGGACTTGAGTTTTTAGACAACATCCGCCGCCCTGACAGAGATAACGCAATTGATGTTTATATGTCGGATGAATATGAGGATGTGCTTGCAGATGGCGTTTGGCAGAATACCTTTAAGGTTAAGCCAGAGGTTTTCACTCGTGAGGAAAAGAAGGAATGGCTTGCTAAGAACACAGGCGTTTGCCTAGGTTCAGACGCCTTCTTCCCATTCGGTGATAACATCGAGCGTGCAAGAAAATCAGGGGTAGCTTACATTGCAGAGCCGGGCGGTTCTATTCGTGATGATAACGTAATAGAAACCTGCAACAAGTATGGCATAGCAATGGCATTCACAGGAATTAGATTATTCCATCACTAAAAATTGTAATTAATTGTAAGGAGAAATTTTCATGAAGTACAAGAAGTTTTTAGCAATGCTAATGGCGGCATCAATGGTAATGAGCATGGCAGCATGCACAGACAGTGCGTCAGATGACGACGAGGACGAAGAGGAAACGGTAAGCAGAGCTGTTGAAACTCAGGAATCTGAAGAGGATGCAGATGATGAGGAAACAACTGAATCTGTCGCTGAAGAATCTACTGAGGACGAATCCACAGAGGAAACCGAGAGTGTTGAGGAGACTGAATCTGTAGAGGATGAAGCTGAATCAACTGCCGACGAAACAGACACAACCGACAGCGAGTCGGAAGGCACCTACAGCGACGGAGTTTATGACAGCGACATTTACTCGATTACAGTTGATGAATCTCAGTGGGAGTACAGCGAAACTGCCGGAGTTGACTGTGCATTTATGTTTGTCGGCGATGATTCTAATGCTTACTATGCAACCGGTAATTTAAATGTAGTTTCATTGACGAGCGATTATCTGGAGGGACTTACTGCATCAGATTATGCTGACTCAATCGCTGAGGTATATGACGGACTTGAGGGCTACAGCGTTACAGAGGCAGTTGAGGGCACACTTAACGGCTATACCACCTACAATATTACGGTATCGTATGAAATAAGCGAGATGGTTATGGAAATCAACCAGATCATAATTAGCAACGATTCGACAGTTGTAGCTATAAGCTATGGTGCGATTGACGATGTAATGGCAGACCTTGAGCCTAGCTTTGATGAGGTTCTAAGCACATTTACATTCAAGTAAGATTAACGAGAGGTGTGGCGCATCATGAAGTTTAATAAACCCTTAGCGGTGCTTTTAGCTGTGATGCTTTCTGTATGTATGGCGTCATGTGGTGACAGCAGCGATGAAGATCAATCAAGCTCTGTCATAGAGTCTGACGATTCGGTTGATTCTGCTGTAGGCTACAGTGACGGTACATTTAAAAACAGCTATTATACTCTTAACGTAAATGAGGATATTTGGACGTATAGCGAAACAGATGATGCAGATTGTTCGTTTTCGTATTACTTTACCGATGAGGATGGAAATTCCTGTGCAGCAAGCTTTAACGTTATTTGCCTCACCTCAGACGAGGTAGACGGACAGAGTGCGCAGGAGTACGGCGAGGCAATTGTGGAATCCTATGAGTCGATGGATGGATATGAGTTTGTAGAATCCGGCACCGGCACACTAGATGAATACGAAACCTACTGGCTTCATGTAAGCTACACCTCTGATGATGACACAACAACGGCACTTTATCAGGATATAGCTTCAAATGGCGAGGTAATGGTGGTATTTAGCTATGGTGCGCTTGATTCTGTAATAGATGAGCTGATGCCGATATTTAGTGAAATGATAGACGGTTTTGAATTTAAATAAGGAGCGGTGAAAGATGAAAATTTTAGTAGTAGGCGGAGGCGGAAGAGAGCACGCAATTATAATGAAGCTCGCTGAGTCGCCAAGGGTTGATAAGCTTTACTGCACACCCGGCAATGGCGGTATTTCAAAGTATGCCGAATGCTTTGATGTGTCGGCAACTGACATTGATGGAGTGGTAGCTTTAGCACAAAAGCTAAATCCCGATATGGTAGTAGTAGCACCCGATGATCCGCTTGTTTTAGGTATGGTTGACGCATTACAGGCTAAGGGCTTTAAAACCTTCGGTCCAAAGGCAAATGCAGCGATTATTGAGGGCTCAAAGGTTTTCTCAAAGGAGCTTATGAAAAAATACAACATACCGACAGCAGGCTACGAGGTTTTCACCGACAGTGATTCGGCAATCGAGTATTTAAAAAAGCAAAACACTTATCCCGCAGTAATAAAGGCGGATGGCTTGGCACTCGGAAAGGGTGTTATCCTAGCACAGAACGAGACGGAGGCTATTAAGGCTGTTCATGAGATGATTGACGAGCAGAAGTTTGGTAAATCGAGTGCTAGAATTGTTATTGAGGAGTACCTAACAGGACCTGAGGTATCGGTTCTAAGCTTTACTGATGGAAAGACGGTAGTGCCGATGATTTCGTCTATGGATCACAAGCGCGCGCTTGATGGTGACGAGGGACTTAACACAGGCGGAATGGGAACTGTTGCGCCTAATCCCTATTATACCGACACAATTGCTAAGGAGTGCATGGACACCATCTTCATGCCGACAATTGAGGCTATGAATAAAGAGGGAAGAACCTTTGAGGGCTGCCTGTACTTTGGACTTATGCTTACACCAAAGGGACCTAAGGTGATAGAGTACAACTGCCGCTTTGGCGATCCCGAAACTCAGGTGGTTTTGCCGATGCTTGAAACGGATCTTTACGAAATTTTCGAAGCGATTTATAATCACACGCTTTCGGATTTGCACATTAAATGGAAGAGCGGTTCGTGCGCTTGCGTAGTAATGGCATCAGGCGGTTATCCGCTTTCATATCCGAAGGGACTTGAAATTTCGGGTCTTGATGATATGGGACAGGTTGACGGAGCGATTGTTTACCATGCGGGTACTAAGCTTAAAGACGAGAAGCTTGTGACTAATGGCGGACGCGTGCTTGGAGTGACCTGTACGGCACTAACCCTTGCAGAGGCTCTTAGAAAGTCCTATGAGGCAGTTGATAAGATAAGCTGGGAGAACGTACATTTCCGTTACGATATCGGACAGCGTGCTCTCAAGGCGGATGTAGACCCATTAAATCTCGACTATAAGGATGATATGGAGGATTACATCGAATCAAACGGCGTCTATCTAAGACAGTAATAGAATAGTAGAATATCTAAGCCCTTCTCATGCGTGAGAGGGGCTTATTTTTGTCAAAAATTTCCGAGAGCACAATCAGATTTTTTCGCTTTCTTTTGTAAATACTAGTAGCGTAAAGCAACACAAAAAAAGAAAGGCGGCAAAGGTATGAAAAGCAGGATATTAGTGATGGCTATTTTAGCGGCGATGCTAAGCGGATGCTCGTCAAGTGATACGTTATCCGACAAGGATGCCTCAGTACAGGAGCAGGAGGATCTAACCGAACGTACAACTCTTGATGAGGAGGCTATAGAGCCGGTGCAGGGCGATGAGCTTTCGACAGAAAAGCATGGATATGGTCAAGGAGTACAGCTTGACGAACAAAATCGACCAATCGGCGCACTTGATTTTAATGCACAGTACTCACAGTACAACGCTACGGCGATTGACGAGGATGAAGGTGAGATTTTGCTTACGTTTGATCAGGGCTATGAAAATGGACTTACTGCGGGGATTTTGGACACCCTTAAGGAGAAAAATGTTAAGGCGGTGTTCTTTGTGCTTGAGGATTATGCCGAGAAAAATCCTGAGCTTGTAGAACGCATGATTGATGAGGGACACACGGTAGGAAATCACTCGGTTAGTCACTATTCGATGCCAGATCTTAGTTACGATGAATGTGTAGACGAAATAAACGGATTGCAGGAGTATATGCAGGATAATTTTGACTACACTCCAACGCTTTTTCGTCCGCCGATGGGTGAATTTTCTGAGCAAAGTCTTGCGATAACTAATGAGTGCGGACTTAAGACTATGCTTTGGAGCTTTGCGTATGCCGATTGGGATACTAGCAATCAGCCGAATGAAAGTGAGTCGCTTGAAAAGCTTGTAAATGCCGCACATGAGGGGGCAATTTATCTTTTACACTCGGTATCTAAGACAAATGCGGACATTCTAGGCGAGTTTATAGATAGAGTACGTGAGAAAGGATTTGAGTTTAAATGAAAAGATGTATAGAAAATATTCACGCAAGGCAGATAATTGATTCGAGAGCAAATCCGACCGTAGAGGTTGAGGTGACGCTTTGTGACGGCACACAGGGCTTAGGGCAGGCACCGAGCGGAGCGTCAACGGGAGTTTATGAGGCACATGAGCTGCGTGACGGCGGCAAGCCCTACGGCGGTAAGGGCGTAATGCAGGCGGTAAGGAATGTAAATGAAAAAATAGCGCCGATTTTAAAGGGCAAGAATGCTGAGGATATCTACAAAATTGATTCACTA
Source organism: Ruminococcus sp. (assembly GCA_021199375.1). GTDB lineage: Bacteria > Bacillota > Clostridia > Oscillospirales > Ruminococcaceae > YE71. The sequence continues at coordinate 23,121 of JAJQIB010000027.1, forward strand.
ATGACATCACTTGACGGTACACAGGACAAGTCGAAGCTTGGAGCAAATGCAATGCTGGCAGTATCAATTGCAGTGTGTGATGCTGCGGCAAGATCTTGCAAAATGCCGCTTTATCGGTTTTTAGGCGGCGTTTCGGGAAAGGCTCTGCCCCGACCTATGATGAATATTTTAAACGGCGGAGCGCATAGCGATAACGAGCTTGATGTTCAGGAGTTTATGATAATGCCGACAGGGCTTGGCAGCTTTGCGGACGGACTTTGCAGTTGCTGTGAGGTGTATCATGCCTTGGGCGGTATTTTGCGTGAGCGCTCGCTAACAGCGTCAGTTGGTGATGAGGGCGGATATGCTCCGAAAATTTCATCCGACAGTGAGGCTATTGAGCTTATTATTGAAGCGATAGAGCGTGCAGGATATGAAAGCGGCAGAGATTTTCTAATAGCACTTGATGCGGCGGCAAGCGAGTGGAAAACTGATAAAGCAGGCAAATATCAGCTGCCAAAGAGCGGCAGAAGCTTTAGCAATGATGCGCTAATAGATTACTGGAGGATGCTTGCGGCATCATACCCAATTTGTTCGATTGAAGATCCACTTTCGGATGACGACTGGGATGGCTGGGTTAGAATCACCGCTGAATTAGGCTCAAAGCTTCAGCTTGTCGGAGATGACCTTTTTGTCACAAATACAAGTCGAGTTCAAAAGGGAGCACAGCTTAAAGCTGCAAATGCAGTGCTAATTAAGCCGAACCAGATAGGCACAGTGTCTCAGACGATAGACTGTGTTAGACTTGCAAAGAACCGAGGCTATCGCCCGATAATATCACATCGCTCGGGAGAAACTGAAGGCACGTTTATTGCAGATTTGGCGGTAGCTCTTAATGCGGGACAGATCAAAACAGGTGCGCCCTGTAGAGGTGAGCGAACGGCAAAGTACAACCGACTTTTGAGAATTGAAGAGGAGCTAAACAGCTGATAAGAAGTGTTCAAACAAAATTTACAGCAATGATGTAGTCGTTGTCTTGACTTAAAACACTATGTGTGGTAAGATAATTATAGCATATGATAATGAATATAGGATATGAATAATCTAACATGGTATTATGCAAATAGGGAAAGGAATGATATGTGTGTCAACTAATTTTTGCAGCGAGTGGGAAGGCTTTAAAGAGGGACGCTGGAGTCATGGCTCGGTAAATGTGCGTGATTTTATCAAGAAGAATTACACGCCGTATGACGGAGACGAAAGCTTTCTTGCACCGATAAGTAAGGACACAAAAAAGCTATGGGATGAGGTGCTGGAGCTTTTTGAGCAGGAGCGTCAAAAGGGCGGAGTGCTTGACATGGATACAAAGATCATATCGACTATAACCTCGCACCCTGCGGGATATATTGATAAGGATTTAGAAAGAATAGTCGGACTTCAAACCGACAAGCCGCTAAAGCGTTCTCTTCAGCCGTTTGGTGGAATACGCATGGCGGTAAACGCTTGTAAGCAAAACGGCTATGAGGTGGACGAAAGCGTAGTTGAGCTTTTTACAAAATATCGCAAGACGCACAATCAGGGCGTTTTTGACGCATACACTCCAGAGATGAAGCTTGCACGTCACGCAGGAATTATTACAGGCTTGCCCGACGCTTATGGCAGAGGACGTATAATTGGAGACTATCGCAGAGTGGCACTTTATGGAATAGATCTTCTCAAAAAGGACAAGCAGGAGCAGATTGACACATCTCTTGTGAGAATGACATCAAAAAATATCCGTCTGCGTGAGGAGCTGGCGGAGCAGCTAAGAGCCCTTGATGATTTAGCCGAGCTTGGACGCATTTATGGATTTGATATAACAAAGCCTGCCAGCAATGCAAGGGAGGCTGTTCAGTGGCTGTATTTTGGCTATCTTGCCGCAGTAAAGGAGCAAAACGGAGCGGCAATGTCGCTGGGACGCACCTCTACCTTCCTTGATATTTACATTCAGCGCGACCTTGAGCGTGGAGTGATTACCGAGGAGCAGGCGCAGGAGCTGATAGATCAGTTTATTATGAAGCTTAGAATGGTAAAGTTTGCACGCACACCTGAGTACAACCAGCTATTTTCAGGAGATCCCACGTGGGTTACCGAGTCTATTGGCGGACTTACCGTTGATGGAGATCACATGGTTACGAAGAATTCGTTTAGATATCTTCATACGCTCGAAAATCTAGGACCTGCACCAGAACCTAACATGACGGTGCTGTGGTCGCAAAAGCTGCCGCAGGCATTTAAACGCTACTGTGCGAAAATCTCGATTGAAACCTCATCGGTGCAGTATGAGAATGACGACATGATGAGGGCAACGCACGGAGACGACTATGCGATAGCTTGCTGCGTTTCATCGATGAGGGTAGGCAAGGAGATGCAGTTTTTTGGTGCGAGAGCAAACCTTGCTAAGTGCCTTTTATATGCGATAAATGGCGGCGTTGACGAAAAGACCAAGCAGCAGGTGGGACCTAAATATCGTCCGATTACAAGCGAGTATCTTGATTATGATGAGGTCATGGAGAGGTACACCGACATGATGGAATGGCTTGCGGGACTTTATGTCAATACGCTAAACATCATACATTATATGCACGACAAATACTGCTACGAAAAGATTCAGATGGCTCTTCACGACAGAGATGTAAAGCGTTATTTCGCTACTGGAATTGCAGGACTATCGGTGGTTGCCGACTCACTTTCTGCAATTAAGTACGCCAAGGTTAAATGCATTCGTGATGAGGATGGAATAGCTACCGACTATGAAGTAGAGGGCGATTATCCTAAGTATGGAAACAACGATGACCGAGTAGACCAGATGGCGGTAGATCTTGTGCGCACGTTTATGAACATGATAAGAAAGCATCACACCTATCGTGACGGAGTGCCTACAATGTCGATACTCACGATTACATCAAATGTTATCTACGGCAAAAAGACGGGCTCGACTCCTGACGGCAGAAAGATAGGCGTGCCGCTTGCTCCGGGAGCAAACCCTATGCACGGACGTGATACACACGGCGCGGCGGCATCGCTTTCGAGTGTCGCAAAGCTGCCATTTAGACATGCACAAGATGGAATTTCGAACACATTTTCTATTATACCCGATGCACTTGGCAAGGACGATCAGGTGTTTATGGGAGATATTGATATTGAAAGTATTGCAAACGAAATGGCAAGAAAAACAAGTGACGGCTAAGGAGGAAGCATTATGGGCATGATTTTTGAAAGAGATGATAACGGAGATCCTGAGGATTTAGCTCACGTTATTGACAAGCTAATGGCGGACGGAAGTGGACATCTCTATGTAGATTTAGACAATCTGGAGGACGGTATTACCTTCACCACAACGAATACAACTGATTGTGGAAAAACAGGAGCTTGCGCACAGCCTACCGAGCTTTTAGATGATGAACCTGATGAGGAAGAGGAGTAGATAATTATGAGTGCAGCTAATAATCAGATAGATAACCTTGTAGGACTTCTTGATGGATATGTAGAAAAGGGCGGACACCACCTAAACGTCAATGTATTTAACCGTGAAACGCTTATAGATGCGCAAAAGCATCCGGAAAAATATCCACAGCTTACAGTGCGTGTTTCGGGCTATGCGGTAAACTTTGTAAAGCTTACGAAGGAACAGCAGGACGATGTAATTTCAAGAACATTCCACGAGAGTATTTAAAGACAACAGAATAATAAGCTTTTAAGCGTCAGGATGGTAAAAGATGTCACTATCCTGGCGCTTTAATTTTTTGCCTAGGCAAATTTAATCAAAAATGACATTTTATGCAATACAATTCGCAAGAAATTGAGAAAAAAGATGAAAAACTTGAGAAAAAGTGTTGACATTGTGAAAAATATAGTGTATAATATAAATGGAGGCAAAGAGTGCATTGGATTTAGTAGTGCGCACCAATACTAAAATATCCGATGTGCTAAGCCTCCACTGTGAAAAGTATCGCTCGGTTTGTAAAAGAACCGAGTGTTAAATAAAACTATGGGAGGATCTATATGAAAAGAAGATTTTTAGCTGGGCTATTAGCAATGACTATGGCGATTAGCATGGCTTCTTGTGGCAGTGAGGATGTGTCAGATAGTGAGTTAGCTTCCTCGAGTGAAGCTGAAAGTGTTGAGGCGGAAACTAAAGAGACTGTATCTACAGAAGAGGAAGCTACTACGACTGAAGAGCAAACAACTACAACTACAGAAGCTACAACGACAACAACTACCGAGGTCACAACAACTACTACTGAAGTCACAACAACTACTACAACCGAGACAACAACTACTACAGCAGCTGAAACTACAACGCAAAGAAGTGGAATGAGTTCTGAGTTTAAAGCGGCAATGGACAGTTATGAGGCTTTCTTTGATGAATATATTGCATTCATGCAAAAGTATTCACAGGCAGGAGCCGATGACTTACTAGGCATGATGAGCGATTATACCGACTATTTACAAAAATATACTGATACCATGAATAAGATTGATGCGATTGATGAGGATGAGCTTACAGATGAGGAGCTTGCATATTATCTTGAGGTCACAGCTAGAATTGAGCAAAAGCTTCTAGAAGCAGCGCTGTAAAAAGGCGCATTACATGATATTACATAAGAAATTTAGGAGGAACGAATATGGAAAACGAACAAAGCAAAGTATTAAATGAGCAGACAGAAAAAGAGTTTTGTGTGAAGTGCGGTTTTCAGCTTCCGCAGGACTGCGATTTTTGCCCTAAATGCGGTACACCAAAAGGTAATGCGGCAGAAGGACAGTCAGGAGAAAAGAAAAAGAGCAAAAAGTGGATTGTTATTCTTATCATTGTAATTATTGTGGTAGCTGCTTTAGCAGTGGGTGCTTATTTTCTGTTCTTTAATGATAAGGATGAAGAAGACGCTGATAGCTCATTTACATCAGAACAGCCATTTGAACAGTTTGAAATTGCTAATAGCAATGCAAAAGCAGCATACAACGCAGTCGCAGAATATATTGCAGACGAGCTAACAATGGGCAAAAGAGAGTCAGATACACTTGAAGAAATCGTTGGTTCACACGAAGTTAAAGATGGCGAGGATGGCACTTTCGAACATAAAATTTATGAAAATCTCGGCGATATTGGTGGTGAGATAGACGTAATTTATCCAGTGACAATAAATGACAGGGAAACTTTTGCTGTTCAGTGGAGCAGTACATCAGAATCAGTTGCGATCGGTCAATATCCAAATAGTGTGTCTGAAGTAGCATCTGATGGTAGTTATTTGTTAATTGATTCAAATCCAAATGATGAGGAAGATGAAAACGACTATCTAGCATGGGAAACAATTACTCAAGTCAATGAGGGTTTCGGTTTGCCGGATTCACTAGAAGCGGAAATGAAATCAACTACAGTTTTAGACGGCAAACAAACTGAGGAATTTTCGGACGCCGGAGTTACTGTCACTTGGTCGTTTAGTAGTTACACAGGCTTAGAGGTTATGTACAAGCTTATGAGCTAATTAGGAACTTGAAATTTATGGAAAACGAGACGCTAGAGAATAAAGAAAAGTATATTTGCCCGAAATGCTTAAGAGAATTTGATGAAAAGTATGTTTTTTGTCCCAAATGCGGCATTCCTATGAATGCTAAGACGAGTGATTTTTGCCCTAAATGCGGAGCGATTATTGGTGAGGACGACAGCTTTTGCATGAAATGCGGCACACCTAGAAGCAAGCCGAAGGCTATAAAAAGTGAGGAAAAGCCTAAACCAAGCATCGAGGCTGAGTCCGAAAAGCAGCTAGAGCCTCAAGCTTCGCCTGAGCCAGTAAGGCAACCCGAACCAGTAATACCGCCTGAGGTTAAAAATGAGCCGGAGATTAAAGCTATAGAAAATGCGACCCCTGATTTAGATTCTATCAAGCGGGAAATGGAAGAGCTTATGTCTAAAGCGAGCAAGGCTAACCGACCTAAGAGAAGCAAGGCTCCAATTGTAATTTGCATAATACTAGTGCTAATATTGGCGCTAATAATTGCACTCGGCTTGATAGTTTACATTACAAGTCAAAACGCTAGTGTGTCTATAGCTAAGGATTCAATCACGGTTAATGCAAATGACAATAATTTAACTAAAATCAGCTGCACCGTATCTCCGTCTACCGCACTTTTAACTAACGTAGAATGGAGCTCGTCAGATGAAAGCATAGCAATTGTTGATAGCGATGGAACGATTAGACCCATGAATCCCGGCAAGTGTACCATAACTGCAAAAAGTGAAAAAAGCTCAGATACAGTTGAGGTTGTGGTAAATAAAGAAGCGGATTTAAAGAGCCTGTATAATAAGTATTTTGAGGAAACGATCTTTGCAACGGCAAATGATAGCTATACCAATGTGACGATTCAGGCAAAGAACAGACAAAGCAGCTTTGCAAATCTTATTATCAGAATAGGAAGAATGAATGATGAAATAGGAATTCCTGACGAGTATTTTGATGTCTTTTACAAATACATAATGGAGGACATAAGCGAGCCTTCAGATACAGTTGAGTTTACCTTTGAATATGCAGGTATTAAGGTTTCGTATTATTCCAGCAGCTCGGAAATTTATGTTTGCTATGAAAAAATTTAAGGATTGAAAGGTGGTAAAACTTAATGTTTTGTAGAAAATGCGGAAATGAGCTTCCTGATACGGCTGAATTCTGCGGAAAGTGCGGAGCTAAGGTTAATGAAGAGGTTAAGCCTAAGGACAACATGAGTATAATGCTAATATCACTTATTTTGATTGTTTTGGGACTGATCTCTCCGTTTTTGCCGCTTATAAATATTAGCAGCCATTTATCCGCCATAATGACCTTTGCGGGATATGATAATAAGGGATTTAGCATAATTAGAGCATTATTCGATTCGCCTGTTAATGATTCAGTAGATATTGTGATCATAGCAATCTACATGTTTTTCTATTTTTTAGGAATAGTTAGTGGAATAGTTTGTATCATTTTAGCTCTGCAAAAAGCTTTAAAAAAAGAAGGTGAAAAAACCGTATTTAGATTTTGGGAGCTAAGCTTGTCATCAAGCCTGACAATCTTTATAGCAAACCTCGTAATTGCTGCTTCTTTTTCAACAATAAGGCTAGTAATCTACAATAACGAAATACAAGTTTACGAGGTAGACCCACTGCTTTATGCTTTTGAGGCTCTCGCTCTAGTGAATTATGTTATTGCACATGTGCCATTTAGCAGGCTCAAAAAAGCTGCTAAGGAAAAGAAAAACAGCTAAAGCGAAAACCCGGTATAAGCCATGCGGAGCTTGTACTCCATAAGTTTAAAAATTCGGGCAATGTCATAATCCCCTTTTGGCATTGCCTTAAGTTTAAAATCAGCAATTATTTTCGCAATATATTGCGCAATTTATCAAGTTTGTAAGCATAAGCATTGACATTTTAGCTTTTATAGTGTATAATGATTATGAAGTTATTGATGCTTTAGCTTGAGGTGCGCACTATGAAAATAAGCTATAAAAAGCTATGGATACTTCTTATTGAAAAGGAAATTTCCCCCGCAAACCTTAGAAAAGATTTAAATATTGCTACGGGAACGATGACAAAGCTGCGAAAAAATGAGGAGGTGGCTTTGTCTGTCCTGCTGCGTATATGCGAATATCTGGATTGCAATATAGGGGATATTTGCGATGCAATTAAGGTAGATAGGGAGTAGTATAGCTATAAGATTTAAAATTACGTTAAAGACAGGAGGGGTGTAACTATGCCCTTTTGCGGTGAATGCGGGTATAAAATGAAGGAAGGCGCAAAGTTTTGTACGAGATGCGGTTCAAAGGTTAAGCAGATAAACGCTCAGAGCAGTGTAATATGTCCAAGCTGTGGCGATGCACTTATTCCAGGCAAGAAATTTTGTGCTAACTGTGGATGGTCGCAGGATGGACTTCAAGAAAATCAGAATAAACATACCAAAAGAGAAGTGGTTTTTGAGGGAGATATTCACAAATGCCCTAACTGCGGTGAGATAGTAACTGCTTTTTCTGCATTTTGCACAACCTGTGGGTATGAAATCCGAAATGGTACATCATCTAGTAGTGTAAAAGAATTTGCGTTAAGAATTTCGCAAATTCCGAATACTTCAAATATAACGGCAAAGGCGGATTTTGTAAGTAATTATCCTGTGCCAAATACAAGAGAAGACCTGATGGAATTTATGTTGCTAATCAAAAGCCATGTGAATGATAAATCTGATTTAGATTTCGATATTGTAATGCTAAAAGCTTGGAAAAGTAAGCTAGAACAGATTTACGAAAAAGCTAAGATTTGCATGAAAGACGATGCACGTTTTGACGAAATAAATAAAAACTATTTAGAAACAAAAAAGCTAATAAAAAGAAAACTGAACAGAAAACTGAGAAGAGATTGGTGTCTAAAACACTGTGTCTTTCTAGTAGGGTTTTGGGGTACGGTGATTTTAATTGTGATATGCTTTGCTATTATGTTAAATGCTTAGTTACTTGTTATATGTACCAATGAATATATGTACAATTGAATTGTAAGTTTCGGGTGAGAATTATGTCGATATTTGATAAAACAAACAAAAAAGGCGGATTTATGGACGAAATTCGCTGTGACGAGCCTTCATATCTTATATGGAGATGGCATCCGTCAGGTGTGCGAGTAGGCACGTCAAATCGTGAGAATGCTATTCGCTGGGGTTCTTCCCTTAGGGTTAAGGATGGCGAAACTGCTGTATTTGTATACAATCAGAAAAACGGCAAGATGCAGGACTTTATCGAAGGACCCTTTGACGGTATACTAAAAACCAATAATTTGCCGATACTTGCAAGCATAGTAGGTCTTGCGTATGAGGGCGGCACGCCATTTCAGGCGGAGGTTTACTTTATAAACACAGCACAGATAATCCAGACGAAATTTGCCGTGCCCTATTTCGATGTGTTCGACCCTCGTCTTGACGACTTTGGCGTTCCTGTGGCGGTAAGAGGTACGCTTAGCTTTAAAATCAGCGATTACAGGCAGTTTATAAAGCTTCACAGGCTAAATGATTTTAGCCTGCAGGAGTTTCAAAATGAGGTAGCTCATGCTGTTAGCCGCTATGTTAAGGACGTTGTTGCAAACGCTCCCGCACAAAACGATATTCCTCTTGTACAGATTGAGAGCAAGATTGCTCAGATGAATGATGTAATCGAGCTATATTTAAAGGATAGGCTTGAGGAGGGCTTTGGCGTAACCGTGTCGGGTGTGGATATTGGTGCGATAGACGTTGACAAATCGAGCGATGAGTATAGACAGCTTATGGCGGTCACAAAGGAGCGCAGCTCGGCAACAATAAGGGCTCAAACTGCCGCAGATATAAAGAATATACACGATAAGCAGCGCATAGAGGCTGAAAATTACGAGCAAACGCTTCGCTATCAGCGTGAGGAAGCACAGTATGCACAGCACAAGGCAACGCAGTCTGCAAATCTTGGAGCATTTCAAACCGAGAAGCAAGCCGAGGTTGGTATTGCAGGCGCTCAGGCGCTTGGACATATGGGTGAAAATGGAGCTGACAGCATAAATCTATCGTCAGGCGGTGGTGACGGAATCAACATGGCAGGACTTATGGCAAGTATGGCGGTAGGCGGCGCAGTAGGTCAAAATATAGCTGGCACTATGAACAGCATGATGAGTGGTGCAAATCCCACGAATATTCAGCAGACGCCTCCTCCTATTCCGATAGTGGCTTATCACGTTGCGGTAAATGGTCAGCCTACAGGTCCGTTTGACCTAGCAACACTTACTCAGATGGCGGCACAAGGAACGCTAACCAGGCAGAGTCTTGTATGGAAATCGGGAATGGCTAGCTGGCAGAGTGCTGAAACGGTTGATGAGTTAAGGGCGCTTTTTGGCGAGGAGATGCCACCGATAAAGTAAATTCAAGTGGTGAGTTTGTATGAAAAGATGTCCGATATGTGGAAAAACATATCCCGATAAGCTAAGGTTCTGCACCAGATGTGGTACTTCTCTTGAAGCTGTGGAGCAATCACAAGAAGTTCCTAAGCAAAATGCTAATGATTTAAATCAAGCTGAAAATGTAAATCTAGGTTCAAACAATCGTGAATTTTACGAAAAAAAGACGGTTTCAAAGCGGCTTTCAAAGCTTTGGGGCAAACTGAGTCTATTTTCAAAGATTTTTGCAATAATATGCGTGATTTTCGTTATATTGTTTTTTGTAGCACTAATACTAAACAAGGCGTCAGCTTGCGTTATAATAGTTTTAGCAATTGTACTAGCTGTTGTCTCGCTTTTGATGCACAAAGGGGTAATTAGATTAAAAAAAGCGTGGATAAGCGGTGTGGCACTTGGCTTAGCCGTCCTTTTGATTTTGCCGTATGCTAAAGCTTTAAGCATTTATACAAAGGGCGCCGAAAGGTTTGAATGGGACGACATAAAGCTCTATCGTCTAATTCCCGAAACGGATTCTAATCTGGCTAATATTTCTGCAAATACAGAAAAGAGCCTTGATATGGACGTTTACAAGGTGAGCAATGGCGATTATTCTGATTATATAGAAGAGTGCGAGAGCTTTGGCTTTAGGTATGAAACAGTTAAGAGCGAAAATTCATACGAAGCGTACAATAAGGATGGCTCGTCGCTTTCTTTGCATTATGATAATAAGAAAAAACTGTTAAGCATTGAAGTAAGCGTTGGCGAAGCCTTAGGCACGCTTGAATGGTCGGATAGCGAATATGCGTCACTGATTCCCATTCCGTCATCAGATGTTGGCAAAGTTACTCAGGATAACGACAGCGGTTTTAAAGTGACAGTTGGTGATGTAACGATCGATGACTATGACGAATATGTAGATTTGTGCATAGAAAATGGCTTTGATGATGGAGCGGTGCGCGAGGATACCGAGTTTTCAGCAAGAAATTCTGCCGGTAACAGGCTTACAGTTGAGTACAAGGGCTATAAAACGATGTACATAGCGGTAACCCAGGTTGAATATGAGGTAAAGATAAAAGTCGATTGTCACGAAAATTACATGTTTAGCAAGTATGACGTTAAGATGTATCTTGATGGTGAGGATTTGGGAGAGATAAAGCATGGCGCAAGCAAGGATGTCACGCTGTATCTGGCTTCTGGCGAATACACGCTAAAATTTGTCCAAAATGATGATACTGCTACAGAATATCTAAGCGATGGGGAGATAGTGATTAAAGTAACAAGGTCGCAAACCTTTGCCTACGAGATAAGGTGTACAAGCACCAGCATTGATGTTGAAAAGCTTGAAAGCAAAGAGGAGCAGGAATCTGAAGAGACAACAGCTGCTAAGAAAACTACTACCGAGTACTAAACAAACACGCAAAATACTTTTCGGGACTACCCACAAAAAGGATAGTCCCGAATTCTTTTAATATTCACATTTGTTTAATCAGTCGCAAACCTCAAGTCCTTCAGCTACAAACGCCTGACGTAAATCTGCTATGAGGTCGTTTTTGTCCTCAATGCCGATTGCAACACGGTAAAATCCGCCGTGAAATTCCTGAGGATAGAGGTACATTCTTTCATCATCCTCGCCTAGGAATACGATAAGGCTTGCATCATGACCGAGCGATACGGCAGATGTGAAGATGCTTAGGTGCGTGACCACACGATTGTAGAGGTCGTGCTCGCCCTTTAGTCCAAAGCATAGCACTCCGCCAAAGCCATGCTCCATCTGCTTAACTGCAAGCTCGTGACCCTTGTGACCCTCAAGTCCGGGATATGCTACAAAGCTTACGCAGGGCTGACGCTCAAGCCAGCGTGCTACTGCAAGGGCATTGTCGTTGTGCACCTGCATTCTAAGCGGGAAGGTAACTGCACCACGCATGATAAGCCATGCGTTAAATGGGCTGATTACGCCGCCGATGTTTACCTGAGCCTGATAGCGAACCTTCTCAAGCATCTCGTGATCTCCGATGATTGCTCCGCCCATAGAGTCGCCATGACCATTTATGTATTTGGTAAGGCTTTCAACCACGTAATCCACTCCGTACTCAATTGGACGAGTGTTGTAGGGGGATGAGAAGGTGTTGTCAGCGGATACCAGTATTCCGTTTTCGTGTGCAAGCCTTACTATAGCTTCAATGTCGCATATGCAAAGGGTAGGATTTCCGGGAGTCTCAAAGTGTATGAGCTTAGTGTTAGGCTTAATTGCCGCCTTGATCTCATTGATATCGGTGCAGTCAACAATTGAGGTTTCAATGCCCATTTTTTCTCCCCAAATTTCGTTAAAAATTCGGTATGTTGCAACGTATGTGACCTTTGAGAAAATTACGTGGTCGCCCTTTTTGAGCAGTGTAAAAAACAAAGCTGAAAGTGCAGCGACACCACTTGCTAGGCAAACGCAGTCCTCGCCATTTTCAAGATTCGCGATTTTCTTCTCAAGCAGTCCCTGATTTACGCCACCGTTTCGTGTATAAATGTTTCCCTCAGATGCCGACCAATTCATGGTAGAGGGATCGTATGGCAAAACGAAGCTGTTTGCCATGTTTATAGGTGGCTCGATAGCACCAGATGCAGGGTCAGGCTCGTTTCCAACGTGTATTGCACGGGTAGTAAAGCTAAGTCCGTCATAATTTTTCTCACTCATAATACATTTTCCTTTCGTTATTAAAAATTTACAAACATAATAATTATACCATATTTGCTATAGACATTTGTGAAGATTTGTTTAATTTTTGGCGTATTTAGGGGTTTTAGGTGTTGCATTGCAACATAGATATAGAGCTAGATAAAGAGTTAGATATAGATAAACATACAGATTTTTTCTTTATTTCCTCCCCCAAAAAACACAAAGTTTTTTCTGTTTTAAATTTATGAAAGTGGCTTGTTACAAGGGTTTTAGTGATTTTAAAGCGGAGCGAAGCGAGATATGCTTGCATAATCTCGTGAGCGACTGCTTGCAAGCAAGCATTAGGAGCCGTCAGGCTCCGCTGGATTTCAGTGGGGGATTAGTTTTACCCCCCCACTGAAAGACAAGATGGACCGCCACCTAAGAGGTGGGGGGGACATCATGCTTGGGTTATAAGCGTCACAATGTGACAAAAAAGTGACGCACAATGTGACATAGATATAGATAAAGAGATAGATATAGAGTTAGATATAGAGATAGATATAGATAGAAATAGCTGCGGCAGCTTGCCGCTTTAATCCCCCGCGAATACGAATGGCAATTAATCATTTTTTCTTTTGAAAATAAAAAGTTGTTAAATTTCATGCTAAGCACTTGCTATTTTGACGGTTTTGATATATAATATATAATAGAGTAGGTGTGTACATATTGACCTACAAGGAAATGGAGAGTTAAAATGACAAAAGCACAGAAATTTTTCACATCAATTAAGGATAAACGAATAGGCTTTATTGGCACAGGAGTTAGCCATAGACAGCTTATAAGCATGTTTTTAAGCAAGGGCATAGAGGTCGTTATTTTAGACAAGAAGGATGAGGAGCATTTTCCTGAGGACATCCTAAGCGAATTTACAGCAAAGGGAGCCGAGTTCGTACTTGGCGAGAGATATCTCGATGAGCTTTTTAACTGCGACATTGTTTTTCGCACACCGGGAATGTACTATAACAATCCCATGCTGACAAAGGCACGTGAAGCGGGCGTAATAATCACATCTGAGATGGAGGTGTTCTTTGACCTGTGTCCCTGTAAGATTTATGCGGTTACAGGCTCTGACGGAAAAACTACAACCACCACACTTATCAGCGAGTTTCTTAAGGCTGAGGGCAAGCGTGTTCACCTTGGCGGAAATATAGGTAAAGCACTGCTTCCTATTGTCGAAACGATGAGCGAGACGGATGCTGCTGTAGTTGAGCTTTCAAGCTTTCAGCTTATCTCTATGCGCCGATCGCCAGATACAGCGGTTATAACCAACATTTCACCGAATCATCTGGATGTACATGGCACGATGGAGGAGTATATTGACGCTAAGTGCAACATAATCCGTCACCAAAACGCCTTTTCACGCACTGTACTAAACGCCGATAATGAGGAAACGATGAAGCTTGTTCCGATGGTGCGTGGTACGTTAGTTAAGTTTTCACTTTCAGGGAATACCGAGCGTGGAGCGTTTTTGCGTGATGACGGAATGCTTTGCTATCGTGACAAGGACGAGGTAACCGAGATCGTTCATAAGGATGACATCAGACTTCCCGGAATACATAATGTTGACAACTATCTCACTGCAATTTCGGCTGTATGGGGCGAGGTTTCAATCGAGAGCATTGTGAATACTGCGATAAGCTTTGGCGGAGTTGAGCATAGAATTGAGTTTGTCAGAGAACTGGATGGCGTCAAATGGTACAACGACTCAATTGCGACAAGCCCTACAAGAGTTATGGCAGGACTAAATTCGTTTGACCAGAAGATAATTGTAATAGCAGGCGGATATGACAAGAAGATACCCTATGAGCCTATGGCGGATTTAGTAAATGAAAAGGTGAAAATACTAATACTTTTGGGCGCAACAGGACCTAAGATTGAAGCGGCGGTTACGGGGTCAGCTCTTTATCCTGACAGCGGACTAAAAATCGTGCGTGTAAAGACGCTTGAAGAGGCAGTCGAGCAGGCAAGTCAGCTTTCGAAGTCGGGAGATATAGTATCCCTTTCTCCTGCATCGGCAAGCTTTGATTTGTATACAAATTTTGAGGAAAGAGGAAGGCATTTCAAACGCTTGGTAAACGAGCTTTGATTTGTGTAATGATATGAGCGATTTTGATTTAGAAAGCGTGCTAAGCGATCTGGCTTCAGTAAGCGGTGTGTCGGGTGATGAGTCTGACGCAGCTGCACTTTGTGCGCAGTATTTAAGCAGATATGGCAGTGTAAGCACCGATGCCTTTAACAACGTGATATGCACGGTGGGCGAGTATGATGAAGGCAAGAAAACGCTGCTGATTGATGCACATCTTGACGAAATCGGAATGAAGGTAACGTACATTACCGACGATGGCTTTTTAAAGGCTTCTGGAATAGGAATAGATTCGAGAGTCCTGCCGGCATCCACAGTGACGGTTTACGCTCGTCAGAAGCTAAAGGGCGTGGTTACAAGCGTTCCTCCGCATCTCAAGAGGGAGCGTGAAAGGGCTGCTGATATTGACGATTTATATATAGATGTCGGACTGAGCGGACAGCGTGCCAAGGAGCTTGTGAGCCTAGGTGATACTGTGCTGATTGAAAATAGGCTTGAGCGTATGGGAGAGCTTGTGACATCTAAGGCGCTTGATGACAGATGCTGCTGTGCGGCTGTTATTTATGCACTTGAGCTTTTAAAGGAGCATGAGAGCAGCTATAACATCAAAGCGCTTTTTAGCTCGAAGGAGGAGACGGGCTCACAAGGTGCTAGAACGGCGGCTTATTCATTAGATGCCGATCTGGCTTTGGCTGTGGATGTGTCATTTGCTAAGGTGCATGGCGAGGACGAAGAGGGCAGAGGAGAGCTTGGCAAGGGTGCGATGATAGGTATTGCGCCTACTCTTTCAAGACAGCTGTCGGATGCTTTAATAGAAGCAGCGCAGGTGTCAGATTTGCCCTATCAGATAGAAGTGATGAGCGGCAAGACAGGTACGAATGCGGACGCTTTGGCTGTTACAAAAGGCGGCGTGCCTGCCTGTACTGTGTCGATTCCGATAAGATATATGCATACGCCTGTTGAGGCTGCAGCAATGAGCGATATTGAAAATACTGCTAAGCTTATTGCCGAGCTTTGTGAAAGGGGGCTGTATTAAATGCAGCTTGATAAGCTTTTAGAGCAGCTTTGTGCCATTGACGGTATTTCAGGGGATGAAAAGAGGGTTTCAGACTTTATCTGCTCATATCTCGATGGAAAATGTGACTATAGGGTTGATAGGCTTGGAAATGTAATAGCCTTTAAAAAGGGCAGAAGAAAAGCAGCTCACCGAGTTATGGTTTCGGCTCATATGGACGAGGTCGGACTAATTGTTACGTATATAAATTCTGACGGCACGCTAAGGTTTTCAACGGTTGGCGGGATAGATCCCGCTGTGCTTTACGGCAAGCGTGTTTATGTTGGTAAAAACAGGCTATTGGGCGTAATTGCAGGCAAGGCGATACACAATTTATCTCAGGAGGAGCGTGAAAAGCTGCCTCAGACTGAAGATATGGTTATAGATATTGGCATGAGCGAGGACGAGGCTAAAAGGAATGTGCGCTTAGGCGACAGCGTGACCTTTGATGGGGAGTTTTTGTGCTTTGGCGATGATATGCTAAAAAGCAAGGCGATAGATGACCGTGCGGGATGCGCTATCATGCTTGCGCTTATAGATGGCGAGATGGAGTACGATACCTTCTTTACCTTTGTTGTACAGGAGGAGGTCGGATTAAGAGGCTCCGGTGCGGCGGCTTATCAGGTAAAGCCTGAGCTAGCCCTAGTGCTTGAAGCTACAACGGCGGCGGATATTCCCTCATCAAAGAATGATAAGCGTGTTTGTGAGGTCGGTAAGGGCGCAGTGGTTTCATATATGGACAGGCACACGATTTATGACAAGGAGCTGTATTCTCTTGCATTCGAAACGGCGGCAGAAAATGACCTTCCCTGTCAGACAAAGACGGCGGTCGCTGGCGGCAACGATGCAGGAGCAATAAGCGTATCACGTGACGGAGTGCGAACCCTAGCGATTTCACTTCCGTGCAGATATCTTCATTCGCCTGCGTGTGTGATTTCAAAGCGTGATTTGCTTAGCACCTTCACACTAACGCAAAAATTCCTAGAACGGATTTCCTCGCTATGAT
Organism: Ruminococcus sp.; assembly: GCA_021199375.1. Lineage (GTDB taxonomy): Bacteria > Bacillota > Clostridia > Oscillospirales > Ruminococcaceae > YE71. The sequence continues at coordinate 39,902 of JAJQIB010000027.1, forward strand.
TTCTAAGCTTTTAAATGACCGAGACGAGCTTTTTTTAAGCCTTGAGCCCTCACACTACGCAAGACGAATAAAATCGCACTACTATGCCTACTCGGTAGGATATGATTTCTCAAGCTTTTTTGCAGTACAAAGAGAAGGCGTGACGGTGGGCGTAATTTCGCTGTTTAACTCATCTATGATTGTAGGTGCGGTACAGGGCTACACCTTTAACGATGATGAAATTGAGGAGCTTGCAATTTTTATAAGAATGAATCTTCCGCATTCTGTAGAGCTGGATCCGATTTTTTCGTCACGACTTTATCCGCTTGTTAAGGAGCTTTATAGTGTGGATTTGCGTACACAGTTTGCCTATAGAGGCAAGCCGCAGACAAGCGATTTGCAGGTGGACGAGGTTCCGAGGCTTGACGATGTGTTTGAGATTTTGAGCGAATCCTTTCCTGACCTTGAGAAAAGCTATGAGCTTTGGCTAACCGATACATCTCACCGTGTACGTCATGGACTTTCGCAGTCGTTTTTGAGCGATGGATGTACCACCGCCACAATTCAGTACATAATAGACGGCACGGCGGTAATAGGACAGGTAGCCACAAAGCCTGAGTTTAGAGGCAGGCACCACGCAAGGCGTTTGCTTTATTGGATAGGCGGCAGGCTTACGGCTGATGGATACGATGTGAGGCTTTTTGCTCGTCCTCATAGGGTAAGCTATTATGAGGAGATAGGATTTGCGGCGATATCGCATGATAATGTGCTAGAACTAAACGAAAGGGAAAAGAGCTAATGACAGAATTTTTTGATATAGACCAAAGGCTTTTAAGGCTCGCAGGTATGGCTGAGGAGCGTGCAGAAAAAAGCTTCGGAAGAATAAGCGAAACGGCAGAGTATAACAGCGCAAAGGTGCTTAATGCTTTCATTGAAAATAAGGTGGGTGAGCCCTGCCTAAAGGGCACGACCGGATATGGCTATGATGATATGGGCAGAGATACGCTCGACAGAGTTTATGCTATGGCTTTTGGCGCTGAGGATGCTTTAGTACGTCATAATTTTGTAAACGGTACTCACACCCTTTCGACTGCGCTTTTTGGTGTGCTAAGACCTAACGATACACTTCTATCACTTACAGGTGCGCCATATGACACTATGGAGGAGATTATCGGCATAAGAGGTGATAGTGGCAGAGGCTCGCTTAAGGACTTTGGTATTAGGTATGAGCAGTGTGAGCTTTTGGATGACGGCACACCTGACCTTGATATGATAAGGAAAAAATCAAAAGACGCTAAGGTGGGCTACATTCAGCGTTCGAGAGGATATTCGCTAAGACCGTCATTTACGATTGAGGTGATTGAAAGGATAATTAAGGCGGCTCGTGAGGGCAATCCTGACATAATCATAATGGTTGACAACTGCTATGGCGAGTTTGTCGAAAAAAAGGAACCCACACAGGTCGGTGCGGATCTTATCATGGGTTCTCTTATAAAAAATCCCGGCGGAGCGATTGCTTCAACCGGAGGATATATTTGCGGAAAAAAAGCACTTGTCGAGATGTGTGCTGATAGACTTACGTGCGTTGGTATGGGAAAAGAGGTAGGTGCTACGCTTGGGACAAACCGTGAGATGTACATGGGGTTTTTCATGGCACCGGCGGTGGTTGAGTCGGCGCTTAAAACGAGCGTATTTGCGTGTGCGCTTTTTGAGCTGCTTGGATTTAAGACGTACCCATCAAGCACTGATGAGCGTACTGATATTATAGCATCCATTTGCTTAGAGAATGAGGAGCGTCTTACAGCCTTTTGTCAGGGTATACAAAAGGGCTCTCCTGTAGACTCGTACTGTGCGCCCGAGGCGTGGGATATGCCGGGGTATGACAGCAAGGTAATAATGGCGGCAGGAGCCTTTACGATGGGAGCGTCAATTGAGCTTTCTGCGGATGCGCCTATTCGTGAGCCCTTTGCAGCATGGCTTCAGGGAGGCATTACCTATCCGACAGGAAAAATAGGAATACTTCATGCGGCTCAGGAGCTTTTAAACAGAGGACTTTTATCTCTTACATAGAATATGAAACGGAAAGGATTGAATTGCTATGGCTGAAATTTTTACGGTGAGTATTGCGGATATCGTAAAGGAAATGGGGCTTGAGCTCATCTACACCCCAAAGGATGCAAATGAGCTTATGGTGTCGGATAACGACTGTAACCGTCCGGGACTGCAGCTTATGGGATTTTACGAGTACTTTAACGCTGAGCGTGTACAGGTATGCGGTAATATGGAATTTGCATATCTTGCAAGCATTGACGAGCAGACGAGATATGAGCGAATTGAGGCTCTTTTTGCAACGCATATTCCACTTTTTGTGGTGGCAAGAGATCACGAGCTTTATCCTGAAATGCTAAAGCTTGCTAAGGAGTACGAAATTCCAATAGCGAGAACTCAGGAGAGTACAACGGCATTTGTTGCGGCTCTTATTAGCTATCTTAATGTACAGCTTGCACCGAGAATCACCCGTCATGGTGTTCTTATTGAGATATACGGCGAGGGTGTGCTAATAGTAGGCGAAAGCGGTGTAGGTAAGAGTGAAAACGCAATTGAGCTTGTAAAGAGAGGACACAGGCTTGTAGCGGACGATGCTGTTGAAATAAGACGAGTTTCGAGCAAAAGCCTAGTCGGCTCTTCACCTGATAACATTCGTCATTTTCTTGAGATTCGCGGCATAGGAATAATAAATGTGCGCAGACTATTTGGTATGGGTGCTGTAAAGGTTACCGAAAAAATCGACATGGTGGTAGAGCTTGAGCCGTGGGATTCGCAAAAGGTATATGACCGTATGGGAGTTGACAATGAGTACACGACTATTTTGGGAATAAGCGTACCTAGCCTTACTATTCCGATTAAGCCCGGACGTAATCTTGCCGTAATATTAGAAGTTGCGGCGATGAACAACCGTCAAAAGAAGATGGGCTACAATGCAGCAGAGGAGCTGCTTGATAATCTGGGACTACAGTTTGACAGCAAGGATAAGGTAAAAAACTGGGATTTGATGTAAAAATCAAGGAAAGCAAATATTAGGGGAAGAAAAAAGAGATAAGGTAGTGAAGGAAAAATGGGATTACTAATCGAGGCGGATTTACACACGCATACGCTGGCGTCAACCCACGCCTATTCTACAATCAAGGAAAACTGCGACTGTGCACACGAATACGGACTAAAGGCTATTGCTATGACAGATCATATGGTAAATATGCCCGACAGTCCGCATATCTGGCACTTTGTAAACCTTGACGCACTTCCAAGAAGCATCAACGGAGTTTATGTGCTAAAGGGAGCTGAGGCGGATATATTAAATGAGGACGGAGCTATAGATGTAGAGCTTCCTATGCAAAAGAAGCTTGAGTGGATTGTTGCATCAATGCACAAGCAGACTATGGCGGAGGGCGATTTTTACACTAATACAAAAGCATATATGGCCGTGGCAAAGAATCCGCATATTGACGTAATAGGACATTGCACCGCAGCGGCTTTTCCGTTTGATATGGAAAAGTGTCTTAAGACCTTTAAGGAGTATGGTAAGCTTGTTGAGATAAACGAAAGCTCAATGCTTAATAAAAAGGGCTCTAAGAAAAATGCAGTTGAGGTGCTTAAAATATGCAAAAAGTACGAAATACCGATTGTAGTTGATACCGATTGTCACTACTGTGAATATATCGGGAAAACCCCAATTAGCGAGCAGCTTATTGAGGATGGCGATTTTCCGAGAGAGCTTATTGTAAACTCAAGCTGGGAAAGAATTGCCGAAAGGGTTAGAGCAAAGCATCCTGATTGTGGGATATAATTAAGAAAGGATAGGCAGCGAACAAATGCTTGATAACAAATTGGCTGAAATGGCGCAGGACTTAGGATGTGAGGTCAGAAAAAACGAACCTCTTTCTAAGCATACCACCTTTCGCATAGGCGGAAGCTGTTCGTATATGATAATACCAAACAGCATAAGCTCGCTTTCAAGGCTTGTAAAATATGCAAATGATAATAATGTTCGCACGCTTTTACTCGGAAAGGGCTCGAATATGCTTTGTGCTGATGAGGGCTTTGACGGAGTGGTGTTTTTATTTGATGACACATTAGGCAAGGTCGAGCTTATATCAGACGATACCATTAGGGCAGGAAGCGGAGCATCGCTTATGAAGGTCTGCCGTGAGGCGCTCAACAATTCGCTTACAGGACTTGAATTTGCTTACGGAATACCCGGCACAGTAGGCGGAGCGGTGTTTATGAACGCAGGAGCCTACGGCGGAGAGATGAAGGATGTTCTTAAAAGCGTTACAGCGATGGACAAAGGTGGAGAGCTGCATACATATCCGGCATCCTCACTTGAGCTTACCTATAGATCTTCACGCTTTGTGCATAGCGGTGAGATTATTCTTTCGGCTGAGCTTGGGCTATCGAAGGGCGATCCTGAGAGCATAGAGCGTAGGATGAATGAGCTAATGCAAAAGCGTAAGGATAAGCAGCCGCTTGAGTATCCTAATGCAGGCTCTACATTTAAGCGCCCTGAGGGACAGTTTGCGGGCAGGCTTATTGAGGACAGCGGTCTGTGCGGAGAGCAGATTGGCGGCGCACAGGTATCACAGAAGCATTGTGGCTTTGTTATCAATAGAGGCAATGCAACCTGTGAGGACGTAAAGGCTCTAATAGAGAAAATACAAAAAACGGTGTATGAAAAAACCGGATTTGAGCTTGAATGTGAGGTAAGAATCATACCGTATAACTAAGGCGCATGGAGGAATAGATATGAAATTTGTTATTGTAACAGGAATGTCAGGCTCAGGAAAGTCTACAGCAGTTGATGTGCTTGAGGATATGGGATACTACTGTATAGATAATATTCCTCCTGAGCTTATAATAAAATTTGTAGATTTATGTGCAAAGTCGGGCGGAAGCATACAAAAGGCGGCTTTTGTAGTAGACGTAAGAGGCGGAGATTTCTTTTTGCAGCTTCAGGATGCGGTACAAACGCTTCGTTCATTAAGTGTTGATGTAAAGATACTGTTCTTAGAATCCTTTGATGATGTAATAGCTCGCAGATACAAGGAGACACGCAGAAAGCATCCGCTTGATGAGCTTGCGGGTGGAAGTCTTACTAATGCTATAGCAATGGAGAGAAATCTGCTAATGTCGGCAAAGGCTATGAGCGACTACTACATAGATACCTCTACATACACAACCTCAGAGTTTAGAAATCGACTGTATTCAATCTTTGATGAGTCTGATGAAGAGCATATGCGGATAGATATACGCTCATTTGGCTTTAAGTACGGGGTGTTTTCAGAGGGAGATCTTATTTTTGACGTGCGCTGTCTGCCGAATCCATTTTATGTTCCTGAGCTTAAGAACAAGACAGGACTAGATCTTGAGGTATATCAGTATGTCATGCAGTTTGATGAGGCAAAGCAGCTTTACGATAAGCTTGCAGACCTTATAGATTTTCTTTTGCCGCTTTACGAAAAAGAGGGCAAGTCGCAGCTTGTAATAGCCTTTGGATGCACAGGCGGCAAGCACAGAAGCGTTACCTTCGCTGAGGCAATGGCTAAGCATCTAACGCTAAATGGTCACAGGGTCAGAATAAATCACAGAGATATAAATCACTAAGGGACTGAATAACAAAATGTCTGAAATTTCCTTTTCACGAAAGGTAAAAGACGAGATAATTTCAAAAATAAATTCTACCGCAAAGGCGGATGCTTGCCTTTACGGGCTGCTTTTATGCACAAATGTACTTGATGATGATGAGATTTTGCTGCTAACCGAAACGGAGGAGGTAGCAGACTTTTTTTCGCATAATGTCGAGAGAATCTGTTCTAAGGGCTGTGTAAGCTTAAATGGAAGCGTCAGGGGAAGCGACAAGCTTATGTATAGCTTAACTATAGATGAGCCTGATGACAGAAAAAGGCTGCTTGACTATTTTTGCATAAAGAAGAACCGTACTCCCGGAAGGGAAAGCTACCCCAAGCCATCTCTTATCTCACAAATGATTTCGGGAATGTTTTTATCCTGCGGGTCGATAAGCGATCCTAATAAACGCTATCATATGGAGTTTTCACTGCCAAATCTTGATTTATGCAATATGCTCGGACTCATGCTGCTAGAGCAGTTTGATCTTTTAGCTAAGCATGTTGAGCGCAAAAACAGACAGATACTCTACTTTAAAGAGTCAGAGCATATTATCGATATGGTTACGCTTATGGGCGCTACATCCTCGTCATTTGATCTTATGAATGTAAAAATATACAAGGATATGCGAAACAACATAAATCGTGGTGTAAACTGCGTTAATGCAAATATAGAGAAGTCAATAAGGGCGGCTCAGCGACAGATTGAGGATATTGAGCTTATCGATGAGATGGTAGGACTTGATACTCTTCCTGACGGGCTAAGGGAAATGGCAATACTTAGGTATGAAAATCCCGATTTTAACCTAAGCGAGCTTGGTGAGGCATTAAATCCGCCGATTTCACGTTCAGGAGCAAATCACAGACTTCAGAGAATTGCAAAGATTGCTCAGCAGCTAAGAGACGGTCAAGAGTAAAATTGTAAGGATTGGTGGTGTTAGGCATGGTGCATCTTCATGTGCATAGTGAATATTCGCTTTTAGATGGAGCTTGCAGAATAAGCGAGCTTGCAAAGGCTGCTCATGCCTTGGGACAGCACGCCTGTGCGGTGACGGATCATGGCAATTTATTTGCAGCAGTTGAGTTTTACAATGCTTGTCTTAATGCTGATATAAAACCAATTATAGGCTGCGAGGTGTATGTTGCGCCTAGCTCTAGGTTTGATAGAGCTTCAAGCGAAAAGCCGTATCACCTGGTGCTTTTGTGCAAGAATAATTTAGGATATAAAAATCTTTCAAAGCTTGTTTCACTTGGCTACACCGAGGGCTTTTATCGGGTGCCGAGGATAGATTTTTCGCTGCTTGAGGAGTATCATGATGGACTAATTTGCTTGTCTGCGTGCTTGGCAGGTGAGGTATCTAAATTGCTGAGCATGGGCGATTACGATGGAGCAAGGGCTGCTGCGCTAAAATATCGCAGTCTTTTTGGTGAGGACTATTATCTTGAGATAATGAGCCATGATTTTACTGAACAAATGCTTGTCTATGCGCAGCTTATCAAGCTTTCGCATGACACTGGAATAGAGCTTGTGGCAACTAATGATGTGCACTATATTAAATCCGAGGACAGCTTTGCACAGAAGATTTTGATGTGTATAAATACCGGCAAAACGCTTGACGATCCGGACAAGCTTGAGCTTCCTACTGATGATTACTATCTAAAGAGCGAAGGCGAGATGAGGGCGCTTTTTAAAAGCTGTCCGAGAGCAATTGATAATACCGAAAGGATTGCCGAGCAGTGCAATGTCACCTTTGAGTTTGGCGTTACAAAGCTGCCATTTTTTCATCTTGATGGAGTTGAAAGCAACGAGAGGTTTTTAAGGGATATGGCGTTTGATGGACTAAATAAGCGCTATGGGCATCCATCAGACGAGGCGATAAGTCGTGTGAACTATGAGCTTTCGGTCATTTCACAAAACGGATTTGTCGACTATTTTTTGATTGTATGGGATTTTGTACATTATGCTAAGACGCATGATATTCCTGTTGGCTGTGGCAGAGGCTCAGGCGCCGGAAGCCTAGTTGCGTACTGTATCGGTATCACAAACATAGATCCACTAAGATATAATCTTATATTCGAGCGTTTTTTAAATCCTGAGGGCTCTAAAGGTAAAAAGCGTGTTTCTATGCCTGACTTTGACATTGATTTTTGCACGCTTAAGCGTCAGAGGGTTATCGATTATGTAATATCGAGGTATGGAAGCGACCATGTGGCTCAGATAATAACATTCGGTACATTAGCGGCAAAGCAGGCTATTCGTGATTGTGCAAGAGTTATGGGATTGCCGTACAAGACAGGAGATATAGCGGCAAGAGCTGTTCCGAGGGGAATGACGCTTAGCGAGGCAATTGAAAAATCAGCCGAGTTTAGAAAGCTTTATAGCAGCAATGAGGATGTTCATGCCATAGCAGATGCGGCGAAGCGAATTGAGAATATGCCACGAAATGCTGCTACTCATGCGGCAGGAGTCGTTATTACAAAGGATCCTGTGGTCGAGTATGTTCCTCTTTTTTCACGTGACGGAGCGGTATCCACTCAATATACAATGACGGTGCTTGAAAAGCTAGGTCTGCTTAAAATGGATTTTTTGGGAGTGAGCAACCTTACCATTATTGACAAGTGCGTTAAGGAAATTCAAAAGGAGAATCCCGATTTTTCGATTGATGATATACCGCTTGATGACCCAAAGGTTTATGAGATGCTTTCGATGGGCAGAACTCAGGGAGTGTTTCAGTTTGAAAGTGCGGGAATCACCGCTATGCTTGTAAAGCTATCACCAAAAAGCATAGATGATTTAATAGCGGCAATCTCTCTTTATCGTCCCGGACCTATGGAGTCAATTCCAAAATACATCCGAAATAAGCGCAATCCTTCTCTCGTGACATATCGTCATCCACTTTTAAAAAAGGTTTTGGAGAACACCTATGGATGTATAATATATCAGGAGCAGGTGCTTCAAATCTTTCGTGAGCTTGCGGGATATTCCTATGGAAGAGCAGATACCGTTCGGCGTGCTATGAAAAAAAAGAATCATGAGGTGCTTGAAAACGAACGCAGAGCGTTTATTTACGGTGATGAGGAATGCTGTGGAGCCTTGGCAAACGGCGTTGATGAAAAGACGGCAAATGATATTTTTGACGATATGCTGTCCTTTGCGTCATATGCATTTAATAAGTCACATGCGGCATCATACGCTACAATATCCTATCAAACAGCGTATCTTAAATGCAACTACTACAAGCCGTATATGGCATCGCTTTTAACAGTGACCAACTATGAAAAGCCTCATAAGCTTTATGATTATTTAAATGATGTAAAGCACAGCGGTCTTAAGATTTTGCCGCTCGATATAAATAAAAGCTCATCTGCTTTTAAGACTGAGGCTGACGGCATTCGATTTGGATTACTTGCAGTTAAGGGCATGGGCGAGATGGTGATAAATTCGATAGAGAAGGAACGCAGGCTAAATGGCGACTTTGAATGCTTTACCGACTTTTGTAATCGTGTAGCTAGCTCAGGGCTTGGACTTAAGGGCTGTGAGGCTCTTATAAAAAGCGGTGCGCTCGACTGCTTTCCGACCAATAGGCATCAGATGCTTGCCTGCGCTGATATTGTTATGAAGCAGGCACAGCACACTGCGAGAGATAATGCACAGGGACAGATCGACTTTTTTGGTATGGGACAAATGACCTCAAGTCGAGCGGAAAGCATACCTGAAATGGCTGAATATGACAGGCAGACTCTTCTTGATTATGAGTATGAGGCTACTGGAATGTATCTTTCGGGTCATCCGCTTGATGATTATGAGCCCTTTGCAGAATGCTCAGGCTGTGTTTCTCTTGCGCAGCTAAGCGATGCTGATTCTAATGATAGATTTAAAAATGATTCTCCGATTGAGGTTATGCTAAGAGTCACAAGCAAGCGCTTGATAAAGACAAAAAAGGGCGATATGATGTGCTTTATGCAGGGCGAGGATAAAACGGGAGCTATTGAGGTTATAGTTTTTCCGAAGACCTTTGATGATGCTCAGCCACTGCTAAGAAATGGCGCTCCCTTGCATATTTTTGGGCGAGTATCTGTAAAGGATGATGAGCCGCTAAAGATAATTGCCGATGTAATAGAAACGGGCAAGAGATTTTTACAGCAATGCTCGGCAAGTGACATTTTTGTAAGGTGCAATTCTAACGACAGGGAAATGCTTGAAAGGATTACAGGCATTGCGCAGGACTATTCAAGTGATAGTGGTGGAAGGCTTGTGATTTTCTTGTCAGATAAGCGAATTTCGATAAGCCCCAAGTCGGTTAAAAAAGTAAGAATATGTGAGGAGCTAATTCGTCAGCTTCAATCGGCGGTCGGCAGCACAAGCGTTCGTTTCATGAAAAAAGGTCGGATGAAATGAAAATCTTGTGAAAACTATAGAAAAAATCAGTTATGTGTGGTATAATAAATGTTAATTGCTATTTCAATTCAGATTGAGAGGGATAAATAAAAGAAAATGTCATTCAAATTTAAAGAAGAACGTCCAAATAATGGACTTGCAATAAACTATATAGAAGATGATAAGTTTAACACTGAGGCGATTATAATACGCTTTATAACGCCGCTTGATGAGGTTATGCCGCAGCAATATACAGCTGTGGTTTCTATGCTTGCTGAGTCAAGCGCAGCTTTTCCCGATAAGGCGCTTATGGCGAAGCAGACGGCAGCTCTTTACGGAGCCTCACTAGGCAGCTTTTCCTACAAAATGGGAGATCATCTTGTGGCAGGTCTTTCCGTTAGCTGTATTGATGACAGATGCACGATTGACGGAGAGTGCATCACCGAAAAATGTGCCGACCTGATTTTAGGCTGTATATTCGAACCTAATTTTCAGGATGGTATGTTTGATCAGAGCTGCTTTGAGTCGAAAAAGCGTGAGATGATAGATCGCATAAAAAGCTCAGCGGACAATCGTCATGCTCATGCAATTAAGCGTGCAAGAGAAATAGCCTTTGAGGGCGAGCCTGCGGCTGAGGACAAGCTAGGAACTCTTGAAGGAGCGCAGAGGCTTAAAAATTCAGAGCTTGTCAAGGCATGGAGAAAAATGCTCGATGAGGCTTTTATAAGCATAAGCTTTTGCGGCGGTGGTCGAAACAAATCGGCTCAGCGTATGGTAATTGATAGATTTAATGAGCTTTGCGGCAAACGAGGGTTTAGCGGAGAGCTTTCCTCGCTTAACGCTCCCTCACCGTGCAAGTCCTCACCGCTAGAGGTGACCGAGAGCATATCTCAGGCACAGTCAAAGCTGATTATTGTCTACAAAATATGCGGTGAAAATCAGACAGCCGATAGCCTTGCTTGTGTTATGCTTGGAGGAAGTGCTTTTTCAAAGCTGTTTGTAAACGTGCGTGAAAAGCTTTCTCTTTGCTACTATTGTCAGTCGGCAATTGTCGATTGTAAGGGTGCAATGATGGTTGACAGCGGAGTAGCTCCGGGTAATGAGCAAAGGGCAAGGGATGAAATTTTTGCACAGCTTGATGAGCTAAGAAAAGGACATTTCACCGATGATGAGCTTGTCAATGCAAAGAAATATATGAAGAGCTCACTTAGAGCCACGTATGATGCGGCGGAGGATTTAAATTCGTGGTATTTTTCACGCTTTGCAAAGGGAAATGTGATTTCAATTGACGAGCAGCTGAAAATGATTGATGCGATAACTAGGGATGAGGTAATTAAGTCGGCAGAGGGCTTTAAGCTTGACCTGGTATACATTCTCAAGCCACAGGAAGACGAGGGAGCAACTGATGAGTGAAACGACTTTTGAAATAATTAAAAATGAGCGGACGGGCTTTGAGATAAAAAAGCTTCATCACCGTTCGGGACTGACGATTTTTCTTGCACCGATGAAGGGCTTTGTGCAGACAACGGCGATTTTCTCGACCAACTATGGCTCTATAGATAACTGCTTTAAAACTACAGAGGATGAGGATTTTGTGAATGTTCCTGACGGAATAGCGCATTATCTTGAGCATAAGCTTTTTGAAAACGAAGATTGTAATGTATTTGAGCTTTACGCAAATACGGGTGCAGACGCAAATGCTATGACTGGCTTTGAAAATACAGATTACCTTTTTTCATGCACCGAGAATTTTAATGAGTCGCTGAAAATCCTGCTGGATTTTGTTCAAAAGCCGTACTTTACTCAAGAAAATGTCGATAAGGAGCGTGGAATAATCGGTCAGGAGATAAGCATGACTGAGGATTTGCCAAAGCGTCGTGTGTTTTTTAATCTTCTCGGAGCGATGTATAAAAATCATCCTGTCAGAATAGACATTGCCGGAACGCAGGATTCAATTGAAAAAATTACGCCTGAGCTGCTATACAAATGTTATGGAGCCTTTTATAATCTTCACAATATGGCTCTTGCCGTTGCAGGAAGCTTTGATGAGGACGAGGTTTTAAGGATTTGTGACGAGCATCTTTTGCCATGTAAGGATATGCATCTTGAGGTAAGATATCCCGATGAGCCTGTAAACGTTGCTAGCAAGCATGCTGAGGAGGTCTTCGGTGTTGGAGTGCCGCTCTTTTCGCTGGGCTTTAAGTGCAAGCCATACAGCGGTGAGGAGCTGCTCAAAAAGGAGATAGAGGCGAGCATACTGATGTCAATGCTTTTTGGCAAGATGTCACCGCTCAATAAGCTTTTAAATGACAATGGACTTGTAAATGACGAGCTATCAACTGAGGTTTTTGACGGAAAGGGATTCTTTTCGCTTGTAATTTCAGGCGAATCCGAGCAGCCTCAGATGGTTTTAGATGAGATATTAAAGGCAATTGAAAATGCAAAAAGCAGCGGTCTTGACCGTGAGGAATTTGATTTACTCAAAAAATCAGAATACGGTGCGGCAGTCAGAGAGCTTAATCATCCTGAGAGCTGTGCGGCGAATATATTAGCCTATCATTTTCATAATTTGGACGCTTTTGCAAGCGAGCGCTGTATAGCTGCAGTTACCTTTGAGGATATTACAGCAGCACTTGACGAGTTTTTTGGTCAGGATAATTATGCTGTTTCTATAATCAGATAAACTACTTGGTGCGGTTTAAGTCGCCGCAGGAAAGGACGAAATTCCAATGATTCAAACGTTAATGAAATTTGCAACGGAAATTGACAGTGACATCCGTGATGAAATGAAGGCGAATCCCGATAAGGTGTATTTTCCAAACTTCGGAGATTCCGACAATGTACTAAGCAACGGAATAACTATCGATCGTGTAATGTTTACCATACCGGGTACAGACTTCAAGATCTACTGGTACGGATTTCTGATTGCGCTGGGAATACTTGTTGCTATGATTTACGGCTACAGAAAGATGAAGCCGATAGGCATAGATCCCGATAGGGCGACAGATGCGATTATAGGCGGATTTATAGGTGCGATTTTGGGAGCCAGAGCATACTACATTGCCTTTAATGATGATGTTACATTTAAGGACTTCTTTAGCTATCGTGACGGTGGACTTGCTATTTACGGAGCTTTAATCGGTGCAATAATCGTTGGTGGAATTATAGCTAAAATACGAGGACTTAAGCTGACAGCCCTGCTTGATGTTGCCGCACCCTGCTTTTTGATCGGACAGTGCATAGGAAGATGGGGAAACTTTGTAAACCAAGAGGCGTTTGGTTCAAATACCGACCTGCCGTGGGGTATGATGAGCGCTAAGACCATAAGCTATATCGGCGAGCATTATGACGATTTGGGTGGTACGGTTTCATCCTATGCGCCTGTTCATCCCTGCTTTTTGTACGAATCCTTGTGGTGCCTTCTTTGCTTTATTATCCTTCATTTCTATACGAAGCACCGCAAATTTGACGGTGAGGTTTTCCTCATGTACATAGGTCTTTATGGATTCGGAAGATTCTTTATCGAGGCGACAAGAACAGACTCGCTATATATCGCAAACATCAAGGTATCTCAGCTTGTGGCGGGAACCTGCGTGCTTGCATCAATTGTGCTGATTATAATTTTCCGCTCAATAACCGCAAGAAGCAACTACAAATTTTTCTATCAGACCGAGCTTTCACGTCGTCAGCTTGCAGCGCTTGAAGGCTATGAGGCTAACGAGAAGGCCAAGAAGGAGCTTAAAAAGAAGATTTCTCAGGCTAAAAAGAGCGGTGAAAGCTTTGTTGAGCTTGAAAAGGAATATGATGAAAAATTTGGCAAAACAGCAAAGGCAAACGCCAAAAAGCTCGCTGATGAAACAGCTGCCGAAAAGAAGGAGCTCAAGAAGAAAATCAAGGAAGCAAAGAAGTCGGATGACAAGGACGAGCTTACAGAGCTTAAAAACGAGTATGCTGAAAAGTTTGGAGGACGCCACTCCTCTAAGGATGAGGACGACGAACCGATAGAGGAGGAATACGAGTCTATTCTTGGTGACGAGGATGACGAGGAGCAGGACGAAAATGCAGCCTCTGACGAAAAGCCCGATGAGCAGGCTTCAGAAGATGTAGATGATAATAGCTCAGAAGAAAACGACAGCGATAAGGAATAAACAGGAGGAAAAAAGATCATGGGAAAAATAATAGACGGTAAACAGGTATCAGCAGACGTTAAAGCAAGGATTGCTACTGAAGCAGCTCAGCTTAAGGAAAAGGGAATTGAGGTAGGACTTGCAGTTGTTATTGTAGGAGAAGATCCCGCATCAAAGGTGTATGTAAGAAACAAAAAGCTTGCGTGTGAGGCGGTAGGGTTTAATTCCTACGAGTATGCTTTGCCTGAGCAGACTACTGAGGCGCAGCTGCTTGAGCTTGTTGATAATTTAAATAATGACCCCAAGGTGAACGGAATTTTAGTGCAGCTGCCCCTTCCTAAGCATCTAAACGATAAGGTGATAATCGACAACATTAGCGCTGATAAGGATGTAGACGCATTTCATCCTGTAAACGTAGGCAAGATTATGATCGGCAGCTACAGCTTTTTACCTTGTACCCCTGCCGGAGTAATGGAGCTTATCCACTCAATCGGAGTAGATGTAAAGGGTAAGGAGTGCGTGGTAATCGGACGCAGTAATATCGTAGGCAAGCCTATGGCTATGCTTCTATTGCATGAAAGCGGAACGGTAACCATTTGTCATTCAAAGACTGAAGATCTAAAGGCAGCATGCAAGCGTGCGGATATTCTTGTGGCGGCAGTTGGCAAGGCAAAGATGATTACATCCGACTACATAAAGGAAGGCGCAGTTGTTATAGATGTAGGAATGAACAGAGATGAAAATAACAAGCTTTGCGGCGATGTCGATTTTGAGGATTGCAAGGACAAGGCAGGTTATATCACACCTGTACCGGGCGGAGTTGGTCCTATGACGATTGCGATGCTTATGCAAAATACACTTACTGCAGCTAAACAGCAGAATGGACTTTTGTAAATTTTTCGTGAACTCACTTTACAATTTGCAAATTTCAGTGTATAATTAAATAGTTGCATGCAAGACAGCCTATCCATAAGGCAGACTATGGGTTAAGCTTCATAAATGAAGAGAGTTACCCGCCATACTCTTCCTTATAGGAAATATTTTTGAAAGAGGTACAATTATGTTAAGAAAAGACGAAAAGACAGCCATCATTGAGGCTAACAGAACTCATGAGACCGACACAGGATCTCCAGAGGTTCAGATTGCTATTCTCACAAAGAGAATTAACGATCTTACCGAGCATCTCAAGGTTCACAAGAACGACCACCATTCAAGAAGAGGACTTCTAAAAATGGTAGGTAAGAGAAGAAATTTGCTCAACTATCTAAAGTCTAAGGACATCGAAAGATACAGAGCTACTATCGAGAGACTCGGAATCCGTAAGTAAATTATTCATGCAGGCAGAGCGGTTTTTCGTTTCTGCCTTTGCGTGTTTTTATGGCTAAAATATTTTGGCAACGGTGAACGCGCCTTAGCAGTAATCAGAGTTAAAGATGTATGGCTTTGATTCTGATTATTGCTAAACATAGGTTCACCGTTTCCGCAAAAACCGAAAGGAATGGTTAAAACAATGTTTGAAAGCTACAGAAAATTTGAAACCACGTATGCTGGCAGACCATTTGTTGTAGAAACAGGTAAGACCTGTGGTCTTGCAAACGGCTCATGCTGGGTACGCTATGGTGAAACGGTGGTAATGGCAAACGTTACCGCATCAGCAAAGCCACGTGACGGAATCGACTTTTTCCCACTTTCAGTAGACTTTGAGGAAAAGCTCTATTCGGTTGGAAAAATTCCTGGATCCTTCACCAAGCGTGAGGGTAAACCTACAGATAAGGCAATCCTGGCATCACGTATGGTAGACCGCCCGATTCGTCCTCTTTTTCCTAAGGATATGAGAAACGATGTATCGGTAGTTATGACGGTTATGGCAGTAGATCCCGATTGCTCACCTGAAATCGCAGGTATGTGCGCGGCGTCAATTGCTATCTCAATTTCTGATATCCCCTGGAGCGGACCTATTGCAGGAATCAGTGTGGGACTTGTTGATGACGAAATCGTACTGAATCCGACACTTGAGCAGAGACAGCGCAACCACCTGAATCTTACCGTTGCAGGTACAATGGAAAAGATTGTAATGATTGAAGCTGGAGCAGATGAGGTTCCTGATGATCTAATGCTTGAAGCAATTATCACAGGTCACACCGAAATCAAGAAGATGGTTGAGTTTATAAACGACATTAAGGCGCAAATTGGCAAGCCTAAGTTTGAATTCCAGTCGATGGAGATAGACCATGACCTCTTTGATGAGATTGAGGCTATGGTTGGCGAGGATGTTAAGGTCGCACTCGATACGGACGATAAGAACGTAAGAGATGCAAGACTTCAGCCAATTATAAATGCAGTTCATGAAAAGTATGACGAGCAGTATCCAGATCAGGCGGCTATGCTTGACGAGGTGCTCTATAAGCTGCAAAAGAAGATTGTCCGCAACTGGCTCTATGAGGGCAAGCGTGTTGACGGCAGACAGATTGATGAGATCCGTCCGCTTGCAGCAGAGGTAGATCTTCTTCCGAGAGTTCACGGCTCAGGACTTTTCACAAGAGGACAGACTCAGGTTCTTACAATCTGCACTCTAGGTCCTGTAAGCGATGCGCAAAAGCTTGATGGAATCGATGAGGAGACCTCAAAGAGATACATCCACCAGTACAATTTCCCAAGCTATTCGGTAGGCGAAACTAAGCCTTCAAGAGGACCCGGACGCCGTGAAATCGGTCATGGAGCGCTTGCAGAAAAAGCACTTGCTCCGGTTATTCCTTCAGTTGAGGAATTCCCATATGCTATAAGAATGGTATCCGAGGTTCTTTCATCAAACGGCTCGACATCTCAGGGTTCAATCTGCGGCTCGACTCTTGCACTTATGGATGCAGGTGTTCCGATTAAGGCTCCGGTAGCAGGTATTTCCTGCGGACTTATCACCAAGGAGAATGGCGAATGGATGACTATGGTTGACATTCAGGGGCTTGAGGATTTCTATGGTGATATGGACTTTAAGGTAGGCGGTACTAAGAACGGTATCACTGCTATTCAGGTTGATATAAAGGTTGACGGACTCACCTATGATATTATCAAGGAAGCATTCGCCAAGACCCATAAGGCAAGAGATTACATACTCGATGAGGTAATGCTCAAGGCTATTCCTGAGGTAAGACCTACAGTAAACAAGTGGGCACCTAAGATGCTTACAACCAAGGTTCCTGTTGATAAGATTCGTGATGTTATCGGTTCGGGCGGAAAGGTTATCCAGAAGATTTCTTCTGAGTGTGATGTTAAGATTGACATTAACGAGGACGGTAACGTATTCGTATCAGGATTAGATCTTGACAAGGCTAATCAGGCTATTTCGATCATCAACACTATTGCTAACGATCCCGAAATCGGAGCTATCTACAAGGGCAAGGTAGTGTCAATCAAGTCGTTTGGCGCATTCGTAGAAATTGCTCCTGGTAAGGACGGACTTGTACACATCTCACGTCTTGACAAGTCGAGAGTAGAGAAGGTTGAGGATGTTGTTTCGGTTGGCGATGAAATCGTGGTTAAGGTTATGGACGTTGATTCTCAAGGTAAGATTAGTCTTTCGAGAAAGGATGCACTAGCCGACATCGCAGCTAAAAAAGCTAACGGATAATAAATAAAAGCAATTACAGTCGCATTCGTGCGGCTGTTTTTTGCTGTATGGGTTGACAAGTTTATAAAGATACAATATAATGGATTTGGAAATAAATAGATATATTCCAGTTTAGCAACTCGAATTTAACACAATAATCCTAGCGCGACTTTAACCAGTTGCTCTTTTTTGCGTTTACCCGTTCTTTTGAGAAAAATTTTAATATTTGAAGCCACAGCCTTGCTTTTTTTATTCTGATGTGGTATACTAATTATTGTATTTGAGTGCAAATGGAAGTGCCAGAAAATTTGCTGAATAGAAGACCCACTCACCTAACTAATTCAAGCCGCATAGTATGTAAAAATACATATTGGCGGTGACATGAGATGATTTATGCTATGGTGACGGTTTTAACTATTGCGGCGGTGGCTGCGGTGCTTTTGGCGTTTAGACGTGTGCAGCTTAAGAAAAACAAATGCGCAAGAGCAATTTTGCTCATCCCAGTAAATGAGGATGACGAGCTTTTTGAAAGGCGAGTTAAAGCCTGCTTTTGGGAGCAGTCGTTTGAAGATCCTCTTTGCGCTAAGGATATAATTTTAGTGATTATGAAGCAGTCAGCGAATGCCTACAAGGCAAGACGACTTGCACAGGAGTATGCACAGATTCATGTAGTGCATGTAAGTGCGCTGAGCGACTACTTAAGGCAGAACTACAACGAGTACAAAAATTCGGACACATAAGGCGGATGTATATGATGGATTTTTCGGATGAAAAAATTGAAGGCGAGGTTGACAGTGTCGTTTATCGAAACGATGAGAGTGGCTTTGCTGTAATAATGCTCAAGTGTGACGGAGATTTGGTTCCCGTTGTTGGCGAAATGGGCGGCGTTGAAGAAGGCGAGGAGCTTAGCTGTACAGGACGGTTTGTCACTCATCAGAAGTTTGGCGAGCAGTTTAAGTGTGAAATATGCGAGAGAAGTCTTCCGAAAAGTGCTGCGGCAATTCAGCGTTATCTTTCCAGCGGAGCAATAAAGGGAATTGGCGCGGTGACGGCAAGGGCGTTAGTAAAAAAATTCGGCGAGCAAACGCTTGAGATTTTAGAGAATGAGCCGGAGCGTTTGACAGAGGTCGATGGCATAACAAGTGCTAAGGCTGAGAAAATATCGAAGCAGTTTAAGCACACCTTTGCTGTAAGAACGCTAATGATCTTTCTTTCGGGCTACAATATACCAACCTCGGCAGGAGTTGGCGCATTTAAAAAATGGGGAGAAAATGCGGAGCTTGTTATAAGGGCAAATCCTTACCTGCTTTGTGCCGAGCCTATTGATGTGTCTTTTTTAAAGGCAGATGAAATTGCTAAGAGCATAGATATTCCGAAGGACAGTGAGCAGCGTGTCAGAGCTGGGATAACCTGTGTTTTAAGACAAAATGCAAGCGCAGGTCATACCTGCCTGCCGCTTGATAGATTAAGTGCAAAGACTATAGAGTTTTTAGATATAGATGCCGCTCTCTTCAACAAGGTGTTAGCTGATGAGCTAGAGGACGAATCTCTTTATTGCTACATAAAAAATGGGCGTAAGTTTATAGTGCTTCACGACTATTTTAGGGCAGAGGATTACATATCAAAGCGACTTTTGATAATGAAGGAATGCTCATATGATAACAAAATAGACTTCTCGGATGTTATTGATATTGCTGAAAAGCAGAATTCAATTGAGTATGAGGAGCGTCAGCGTGAGGCTATTAATCTATCACTATCCTACGGTTTTTTGGTGATTACAGGTGGGCCTGGAACGGGAAAGACTACTACGCTTAATGCTATTATAGATCTTTATAAGCAGCAGGGAATGAGCGTTTCGGTAGCCGCACCGACAGGAAGGGCTGCTAAGCGCCTTAGCGATCTTACGGGATGTGAAGCCAAAACTATTCACCGCTTGCTTGAGGTAAAGCCTACTGATGGCGGCGTTATGAGCTTCATTCATAATGAGAACAATTTGCTTGACTGTGATGCACTAATAATAGATGAGATGAGTATGGTCGATACGCTTTTGTTTGAAGCGGTTCTTAGAGCGATTAAGCTTACCTGTAAGCTTGTGCTTGTGGGCGATTCGGATCAGCTGCCTTCAGTTGGGGCAGGCAATGTGCTAAAGGATATAATGGATAGCTCGGTTATGCCTGTGGTTAGGCTGACACAGATTTTTCGACAGGCACAGCAAAGTGCAATTGTCACTAATGCACATAGGATTGTCAAGGGAGAGCATATAGACCTTACAAAAAAGGACAGCGACTTTTTCTTTATGCAGAGGATGGATTATGAAGGACTTCAACAGCTAACTGCTGAGCTTTGCAAATCAAGACTGCCTAAGGCATACGGCTACTCGGCATTTGACGATATACAGGTTCTGTCACCCACACGAAAGGGTCCCGCAGGTACTGTTGAGCTAAATAAGCTCCTACAGGAGGAGCTAAATCCTCCGGCGGCAGGTAAAAGCGAAATCAAAACTCCGCTTTTTAGCTACCGAACAGGTGATAAGGTAATGCAGACAAAAAATGATTACGATATCACGTGGAAGCGAGATCTCGGCAATAAGACCGAGAGCGGAGCAGGAATCTTTAATGGCGATATAGGTCAGATCAAAGCGTGCAATAAGATTCTAAAGACGCTCACCATCGACTTTGATGGACGTGAAGCGATTTATACAGCGGATATGCTCGATAATTTAGAGCTTGCATATGCTATAACGGTACACAAGAGCCAGGGAAGCGAGTACGATGCGGTTATCTTAACCGTATTCGGCGGATATGACAAGCTTTACTACAGAAATCTCCTCTACACAGCTGTAACAAGGGCTAAGAAGCTGCTTATCATAGTTGGACAGAATAAAAGAGTAGATTTTATGATAGACAACGATCGACGTACATTAAGATACACCTGTCTTAAGGATATGCTTAAGGAGCGCAGTGAACATGAAGATGCCGAAATTTCTATGCTCTGACTTTTTTCTTGATATATTCTTTCCAAATCATTGCCCGGGATGTGAAAGGGTAATAGCCTGGAATAAATGCTTTTGTGATGATTGCGAAGGTAAGCTTGAATACATAGAGGATTATACCTGGAAAGAGATTTTTCCGAGCAAAATAAATGACGAGCCCATTGCCTTTGATTATGCGAATGCTTTGCTTTATTATGAAGGCACAGCAAAGAATTCGGTGCTAGCGCTAAAGAGCAGGGGAGCGTCAAAATTTGCCGAGTATGCAGCCGAGAGGCTGGCGTTAAAGCTTGAATCCGATGAGGTGAAGGATATAGACCTTATTACAGCGGTTCCTATGAACAGACGCAAGGAGCTTTCAAGAGGCTATAATCAGGCTGAGATTTTTGCAAATGCAATGTCTAAGCAGTTGGGAAAGCCATGCGACTTTACGTTAATTCAGCGCAGCCACAGCAAGAAGGCGCAGCACGAGCTATCGGAGGAGGAGAGGCTTAAAGCTGCCGAAGCTAATTATCACATAGCGGACTCAGATCAGAAGCTTGATGCAAGGAATGTACTTTTGTGTGATGATATTTTTACCACAGGAGCGACTGTGAACAGATGTGCCAAGCTGCTTAAGCAAATGGGTGCAAAAAAAGTTTACGTTTTGACAATTTGTCGAACACCACATTGAATAAAGCGTCACCTTAATGCCAATGATAGCATTGAGGTGATTTTTATATGTCGGATAAAATGTGTGAACGTGATCTTTTGCAGCTAAGGTGTATGATGCACGGCAGCGAGGAGCTGGCTCAGTGCTTTGATGGTTTTTCGAAGCAAACCAGCTCACCGCTTGTTATGGACGAGTTTCAAAAGCTGTCGGCAGCGGCACTCAACCAAAAATCACAAATTCTAAAGCTTTTGGGGGATGAAAATGAATAAGGATGATAGCTTAAACATCGCAGCAGCACAAAGGCTGGTAAGGCAGATAAGCACACAGTCATGCTTGGTATATAATCAGCTATGTGGAACTGACAGCGAGGAGATGGCATATAGGGTGCTGGATGGTCAGCTAAGAATGGCATCGCAGCTTGCAAAGCTCAAGGGGAAGGTGAGTGAAAATTAAAAGGCTCGCCTTCACTGATAGCATTGACAATAAGAATGGTGATAGCTGAAGCTGTGTTTTCATATCTTCGATTCTTTGCATAAGGATTCTGCCGATACGTTTTTTATGCCCTGAACAATCCTCATATGCAGATCGTCTATAGCTAATTTGTACAAATCTCTATGACTTTTTTATACAATTATACAAAATTTGTGTTAATAGCTTAACTTTGCTTGACTTTACAAGAAATAAATGCTAAAATAAAACATAGAAAAGAAAAGGATGGTGGTTCCCATGTACTAATTCGAGACTTTGAGCAGGTCTTAAAATGTGTGACGAAAAGAAAAAATGATGTTTGCTCTTTAGGAGTAAACGGAATGATATTCGGAGGAGTATTTTACGGCTACAAATAGAATTGGAGATGAAACAATATGAGCATAATAGAAGATTTTCAGGCATTTTTGACATCTTTAATTCAGGGAGATGGAATAGAAGTCATTTTCCCGGGTGCTTTTTTTCTTTTGGCACTAATTGTATCAATTGCGGTTTGGATAGTAATAGGAAAGCTTAAAAGCTTTAATAACGTAAAAATTACACTTGCAGTCGTGAGCTGTTCGCTTTATCTTTACTATTTTTCTTTAAAGCACTTTCCGTTAGAGCTTATTAAAAGTGATATTCCTATTACAAAAAGAGATGGCATGCTTTTTGGTCAGTTTTGGTATCCGTTTTATCAGTTTGAAAGCTTTTTAGATGTAGTAAGTGTTTATGCAAGCGACTTTATTTTTTTACTTGTCTTTGGTTTTTTAGTGACAATTACATTTAAGTCATTTAAGAAGCTGTGGAGTTTTTTAATCCTTGACGTTTCAGTCGTTGCCTTTGAGATGATATTTGTTTTGGCAAACAACCTTTGCCATAGCGGACTGTGCGACAGCTACGATTTAAGCCTTGTAATTATCGAAATTCCAGCAATGCTTTTGGGCTATTTACTTGCATTAATAGTGATAAGCCTAAACAAATCAATATACGAACGACTACATAAATCCAAACAGCCAAGAACGTTGGAGAATATTATATGAGATATTTGAAACTGATGTTGTCGGAGTTTTTCACTGAGAATAAAAGTAATCTGCTTTTGAGTCTTACGATATATTTTACCGTTTCCGTCTGCTTTTTTAGCATATTTACAAGCATGCGAGTGGTGCAAAAAAATGCAGTAGCATACTCCGACACCCAGATAGCAAGGGCTACATACAATGATTTGCAAATTGATACCTCTTCATATTCTTCTTGTGAAGAGGTTGTAAATGCTATTAATACTCTTGAAGATACTTACTCTGCAAGTATTAGCGGAGTATATTTTAATTTTACAAATAATGAGCTATCACATATCATCGAAGGTGTAGGCGAGGTATCCGATACAATTGAGATTGTAAATAATGCTAAGCTTGAAGATAACGAGATTGTATGCAGTGAAAACCTTTTCTTTGATGGCAAAATAGTAAAGGCAGGAGATAGAATTACTCTTTATGGCAAAGAGCTTGAGGTCTCTAAAATAGCATCTGAATCCTACATAAATCGTGATACATTTTTAAGCTTTGATGATACAGCACTTAATAGTATATCTTTTAATATAGACAGCCTTATATTTCCTTTACCTCTTTCAGACGATGAATATGGCGAAGTAAGCAAAATACTTGTTTGTGATGATGTGCTAACCTCTTGTTGGGATATTCAAGAGGAGGAGAATGCTCAGGTTTTGTCTGATCAGATACTAATTTGTATACTAATATCTTCACTTGCTGCTTTAATAATTATTACCCTCTTTAAGCAGGTGATGAGAAATCTTATTTCAAAAATTGCAGGATTTAAGCTGTATGGTTGCAGGTCAGGATTTGTAATAGGCTTTTTCGTTTTTAGCTTGTGTATATACATAATAATTTCATTTGCGATTGCTTTAGTTGCTTTTTCTCTTTGTGATAATTTATTTGTATACTTTAACCTTATAGAAAAGATAAGCTTTTCACTTGAGATGCTCTCGTTTGCAATAGTTTGCATTTTAGCCATGCTGTTTACCTTTCCTAATGCATATAAGCTTGCAAGGCTCATGCCCGTGCAGCTTGAGATAAGGAGGTAGGCGGATGAAAAAGTATTTTATTGCAGCAGCCGATTATCTGTCTGATAATATTGTTCTATTGATAATACTTTGTATCGAGTTTGTTGTTATGATAAGCTGCTTTTCGCTTTGCTACGGCTCGCTGGAGCTTTATAATATCTGAAAGCAGATGTATATAGATAACGATATGCAAAATTTTTACTATGTGAGAAGTGAAAACACAGAGGAAACCATAAGCTTTATAGAAAATGAGATCGGTCTGCCGGTTATGTCGTTTGGATACACTAGCGGACCTGATACAGACACCAGCATAATACTCTATTCAAAATCCGCCTTAGAAAATATACAGATTTTAACCTCAAAGGGTGAAAACATAGATCTCGACAAGGATTATGGCGACCAGGTTCCCTGCCTTATTACATCTAAGCTTGCTAAAAGATATAATGTAGGCGAAAGCCAAGAGATTAAAACAGAAGACGGAGAAGGCATTGGTGATTTTTACATTTGCGGAGTTATAAAAAACGACTGCCTTTTCTCACCTAACTATGGATTTGATTATGACACTGATTGCATTATAGCCTATGACCCGAACGGACTGATAGAAAAGAATGCAAACTACATGGAGTTTTATGCGATAAATGCATCAGGTGTGGATGACTTTAGCGAGACATACAGCGAATATATTTCAAGCAATGCCTTTCAGTCATTTGAATACTACTATAAGGCAAGAAATGAGCTTGAACGTGATATTATAATGCCCTACATAATGCTAACAATAACCTTTATCGCTCTATCAATTACAGGACTTATTTCGTATACGGTGCTTTCACTCGAATCTGCGAAAAGACTCATAGGAATACAATACCTGTGCGGAGCGAAGCTTTGGCAGCTGTTGTTTGTCTTTTTGATTAAAAACGTAGTAATTTGTATTTTGCCGATGATTATTTCTGTGCCGGTAATTAACGCCATGAGGGGAAGCGACCTGTCACAAACTACGCTAATTTCGTGGAGAGGATATTTAGTAGCATCAGCGCTTTGTTTTTTAGGGCTTATTATCTCATCTGTTTTGCATATGATAAGAATAAATCGTCATCGTGTAATTGAAACGCTAAAAAGCTTGTGAGGAGGATAGAAAAATGATAGAGCTAAAAAGCATAACAAAAAGCTATTACAAGGGTACGTCAGCACAAATTGTTGCGCTTAGAAATGTCAGCCTAAAAATCGATGATGGTGAGATGCTCGCAATAATAGGCACTTCAGGCTCAGGAAAGACCACTCTGCTAAATATCTTAGGTTGCCTTGACTTGCCGGATTCGGGAGAATACCTGCTGGACGGCGATTTGGTTAACAAGCTTTCAAAAAATAGACTTTGTCAAATACGAAACGAAAGAATAGGTTTTGTTCTTCAGGACTTTGGTCTTATGCTTGATAGAAGCATTTACAAAAATTTGTCCTATCCTATGATTTTCAATTCTTCGATCAAATCAAATGAGATAAAGGAGCGCTCAAAAAGGGCACTTGAGGCGGTTGGACTTTCAAGCCGAGTGAACTCAAGGTGTGTAGAGCTCTCCGGCGGACAAAAGCAGCGTGTAGCGATTGCGAGAGCAATTGTGAACGAGCCAAGCATGATTTTAGCGGACGAGCCTACAGGAGCGCTTGACACAAAGACCTCAGCGGAGATTATGGAGTTGTTTAAAACACTTAACAAACAGGGCTCTACTGTTATAATCGTTACCCATGATCCAAAGGTTGCTGAGCAGTGCGACAGAGTGATTGAGATTTCGGATGGAGAAATTGTTGCATAGGGAAATGAGATATAAAAGCTATCATATGTTAAAATTAAAGGCGTGCATACTCCATGCCGCCTTTTTTATGTCTATTTCACAAAGGGTCAGCATAACAATTTGCTTATTTCAACATGGATTGATTTTCCCGAGCCCTTTTTTGGTTTATATATAAAAAAGATAAGCTATTGAAGACTATAACATATACAAATATTTAGAGTTTCTTTGTGCAAAATGATGAATTTATAAGATTATATCAATAAAATCTTGACATGATGGAAATTATCTGGTATGATGTAAGTATGAGATAAATATTCACATAAAAATTAAATTTTAAACAGGTCTTTTAAATGAAAAGATTTAAAAGAAGAATGGCAGCATTTGGTGCTGCGCTAATGATGGTGAGTGGTTGTTTTAGTTTAGGAGCAAGTGCATTAAGTAGCAAATCGTCTTCTGTATCGAAGACCAATAGTTACTATACTGACAGTATGAGTAACACATTTGATGGACGCAATACTTTGTTGAATATAGGTTATTATTATGGAGCATCCAAAAGTGGAAAGGCTGATTTGATTTGCACATATGGCTATAATACAGTGCTTGGTTACAAATATGCTGAGATTTCATATGGATCGAAGAAATATAGTACATCTGGCGTGACAAACAAAACAACTAATCAAATAACAAAAACTTTATCTGTGAATTCTTCCAGTGCACTGGTTTATTCCGGTTATACGAAGGCTGATAAAAATGACACAGTTAAAAAGTATAAAATGACTTACACGTTAACTGTAAAGTGACATTTATAGGTATTTTTGGACTTTGCTTTTCCTATATAAATTTAACTATATGACGTCTTTATACAAACAGGTTTAGTTAATCTATTAAAAGCAAAGCTCAAAATGCCTATTTTTACTATACTTTAATAATTTTCAGATAGGAGAGCATGGTATAAAAGAGACCTTTTATATCATACAAAGATAAGTATGATTAAGACATATATCTATTATTCTTTAAAACTAATGCGTAAAAATTTGACTCTAAATATCTTATCGATCGCTCAGATAACTGTTGCTGTCATACTTTTAAATTTTTCAATTGGAGCAGTTAGTGGAGTATTTTCTGAACTTATATTTGCTGAAGGATTTGATGATGAATCCTTGTATGTTGTTCAGGCTAATGGACAGCTTGATGAAGACCAATATATAACACTTGATGAGGGAGAATCGAGCGCATTATTTGAAAATATAATTGATGGATATTGCGAGGAAATGGGGATAGATGTTGAAAAAGGCACTGACGAGTATTATAGTATTTACTATACTTATGATTGTATGATTCGTTATTACAATCAACATAAAAAGGATTTAGGAATAGAAGGAGACTTGCAAGATCTTTTTACTGAGGCACAAAAAACAGTAAATCAAATATCTCCTGAATCTAAAATGTATGGGACAACTTCAATACAATTTATCCCGACAGAATACAACGGGTATATAGCTAATGAATTTGAAATTATCGACACACCATTAGCTGAGAGATTGAATTTTAACATATTAAAAGGCAAGAACCTTTCTCAAACTTCAAACAATGAGGATACAATAGAGGCTATAATATACGGATCTGAAAATATAGAGAACGATATATCATTAGGAGATTATTTTTATATAAATATTTTCAACTTTAAAACAAATGAGTATGAGGAGAAGAAAGTTGTTGTAACCGGAATTTTGGACTCTCCATATTATTTGTTGGATAGTTATTTCAGCTTTAGTGAAGATGTCGATTTAGATACTCTCATTAACAGATTCAGCTTAGCAGATGATGATTCGGAAAATGGCATTATAAATTTACTAATAAAACCATGGGATGGGTTTGACTTTGATTCCTACTCTACAGCATATAATTCTCAATATTATTTAGAGCTTTCAGGCGATAGCGTAGATATTCAAGAACTAAAAAACAAATTAACCTCTCAAGGTTATGAAATTGCAAGCGTGAAATCTGCTTATGATAACAGCAAAAATGAAATAATTCAAACCGTTTCTTCTGATTTAATAATCATTGTCATTTCGGTTTTTATGGTAGCAGCTACACTGTTTGCTGTAGCCATCCTTTCGATACAGAAAAACAAAGCCTTTTACGTAATTTTAAGAAATAATGGTGCTAGACTTTATGATAATTTTATGATCGGTATCATAAATATAATCATGATGATATTTGTAAGTGATTTGTTAGCTTTTGCATACATGATGGTGTACAATTATTATAAGCATAATAAATACAGTGAACTGTTTGGAATAGTACTAGGAAAAGAAAATCTTTATGCTACCATTGTTTTTTCTCTTTTTACGATCCTTGTTTTTATTCCTATTATTAGAGGCTTATTTACAAAATTCAGGAGGGAAAACTAATGAAATGTGTACTCTATCTGAAATTAATGTACAAAAATAATAAGTCGGAGTTTCTTCTTCTTTTTATTTTGCAGATAATAATATGTCTAGTTGTTGATTTTACGTATGCAAAATTAAAATCTTCAAATTATGAAATTGATTCATATAACGGTGATATGAAAACCTTTGTGATTAATTTAGATACTCCTCTAATGGTAAAGGATTTAAAAGAAAGCCTTGAGGATATTAACGAGCCAATGGAATACGTTTATGCAATAATAAATGAGGAAAATGAAAGAACTGAGTTTTGTACATATTTAGTAGGAGAAGAGGAATCGGTAATATCATCAGCAAAAGATTTTTCATTGGACGACGATTTCAGTTATTCAGAGTGGAAAAATCAAAATTCGGTGCTGTTAGCAGTAGAAAACTTATATAGTTATAACAAAGAAGAGAAAAGTGTATCTATTGGAGGGAAAGACTTTAACGTTTTAGGAATGAGTGATAGTTATTTGGAAAAGTACTCAATTGTGCCGTTTGAAGCTTCTGAGGATCTATATTCACAAAGGGTTGAGATCAGTTTTAAAAATCAATTGAGTGCTGAAGAGATTGTTTCGATTCACTATGAATTATACGGACTATATGGCGGAAGCATTGATGATCCTATTGAAAGAAATTATGCGTTCGAAGAAAGCTTTAACAACTCAGCAATTCTTTTGTATGTTATAGTTATATCAGCACTTATTACCGAAGGGTACTTGCTCATGTACATTTTGAAAAAATGTGAACGAGAGTTTTCTATATTCATGATGATAGGCTGTACATTTTCAAAAAATATGCTAAACATATATTTATCAATAATGATAATGCTTGGTTCGCAAATTGTTTTGGGAGATTTATTTTATATGTTTATATTAAAAAATCTCATGAGAGTATCAGATCCGCTTACATGGGCATTTTCAGATATTAAATGCATCCTGTTTTCATTTGTAATAATTCCTGTAATGTCGGTGATTATGATTCCAATATTCACAAAGTACAAGAAGTACAAAAACAACGTCTATTTAGGATTTTCGAAATTTGAGTAAGGCTTCACTCGATATTTTACACATGTCATCACATTTTCTCGCACAGAGATAAGATTTGTGATATTATCAGGAAAACTAGCATAGTTAATTTGTACAAATCAGTAAAGCTTTTTTTGTGAATCTATACGAAAAAATAAAAATCTACAGAAAAAAAGGGCAGTATCATAAGGATTGCGATATTGCCCTTTATTTTTTTGTATGTATCCCTTGCGAAACATTTCTCGTTTCATAGCTGAACAAATATTCAGGTGTCAAAGCGATAAGTGGTGGCTCCTGCCATTTATTTGACGATTAGGATCTTATTTCTCCTTATCAAAATGCACATCCAGCTGGTCAAAGGGTATCTCAATACCCTCTCTGTCAAATGCATCCTTTACCATTTCAAGCATGCTGCAGCGAAGCTCCCAATAATCCTCTGATTTCACCCAAACTCGAATCATAATTCTAATTGAGCTTGCTGAGTGCTCACTCATTCGTATGTAAGGCTCATCAGGTGTGTCAAGTACAAGCGGGCTGCTGGAAGCAATATCTAAAAGGATTTTTTCAGCCTTGTGAAAATCACTGTCATATGCAACATCAAAATCTAGCTGTAGTCTGCGCTTTTCCTCCTGTGTGAAATTTGTAATAGTAGCCGAGCAAACGGTGCCATTTGGTATCATGACTGCTTTGTTGTCGATGGTTAAAAGCTTTGTGTAAAGAATGGAAATCTGACTTACAGTGCCCTCACTGTCGTTTATGCTTATGTAATCTCCGACCTTAAAGGGACGGTTAAACATGAGAATAAAGCCGCCTGCAACGTTATTAAGACTGTCCTTAAGAGCAAGACCTATTGCCAGTCCTGCGGTGCCCAGCGCTGCAACAATAGAAGACATCGGCACCTGAAGCTGTGATAAAACCATTACGCACAAAATGACGTAAAGAGCGGCACGAATGAGTGAAATCAGAAATGACCAGGCTGTTTTATCAATGTGGTTAGAGCGTGCAAAGACTGTCTTGAGCGACTTTACAACAAGTCTGATAATAAGATATCCAACGCCTAAAATGATAAGAGCGTATAAAATGTTCGGTAAATATTCAGCGATCCCTTGAGTTAATTTGTCTAGCATATCTGTAGCTCCTTTTATAGTTATTAAAATAAAGTATAGCATGAGCATGAAAATATTCCTCGAAAATTTTGTTAAAAACCTGTGTATCCTGCCCGGTGCTTAAATTTTAATAATTTTGTATAAAAAAATTCGATATTTTTTCTCAAAGTTTAGCCGATTTATCTGCGATTTGCTCTTGTAATTTATGACGATTTGGTGTATAATAAATAGTAATTGGTTGATATTTTTTGATTGGGATATTATGAGCGGATTTTTCTGAAATCTGTGGAAATCATCTCAAATAAAGGAGAGTAAAGGTATGAGCAATAGTCTAATTCTGTTCGCTGATGAAGTTATCCATACCTCCGACCGAGACTTAAGTGGTGGTACAATCGCTTCGGTTGTAATCACTGGTATAGCAGTTGTTTTTCTTGCACTGGCTATTCTTATCGGATTGGTATGGGTTTACGGAAAGATTTTCCAAACAGTTAATGCAAGAGCTGATAAAAAGAAGGCTCAGGCGGCACAAGCAGTAAAGCAGCCAGAGCCTATCGACGAGCCCTCAGCTATTGTGGCTGATGATACTCTAGGCAGCAATGCTCAGGAGGAAATAGTCGCTGTAATAGCGGCTGCGATTGCGGCATATGGCGCACAAACGGGTAAAAGGCTTATGATTAAGAGCATAAAGCCTAGCGGAGCTCCTGCGGGACGAAGCGCATGGAGTGCGGCAGGACTTGCCGAGGCTACCAGACCATTTTAATTATCATAGCTTAAATTTCACAACGTATATTCGGAAAGGAATGATGAACCGATATGTCTATTCTCGAAAGCTTTTTGAGTACTATATTGGATTTGTGCCAAACCTCCGGCTTTGCAGGCTTCCTAGATGACGGTGGTTGGAAGAATATCATAATGATACTTATCTCATTCGTATTTATGTATTTGGCGATTGCCAAAGGATTTGAGCCGCTCTTGCTGCTCCCTATTTCCTTTGGTATGCTGCTTACAAACCTTCCCGGTGCGGATATGTACCATGCCGAGTTTTGGGAATACTCCGAGGTGAGTGATTCACTTGACCCAAATGCTGTCGGCGAAGTCAACTCGCATTATTTGAATTACGGGTATATTTTGCGGCACGGAGGACTTTTAGATATTCTGTACTTAGGTGTAAAGCTGCAAATTTATCCACCTCTAATATTCCTAGGCATAGGAGCAATGACCGACTTTGGTCCTCTGATTGCAAACCCCAAGAGCTTTTTGCTCGGTGCTGCTGCTCAGGGTGGTATCTTCTTTACATTCATAGGCGCAGCTGTACTCGGAATGAGCGCAGCAGAGTGTGCTTCAATTGCTATCATAGGTGGTGCAGACGGACCTACAGCGATTTACGTATCATCACAGCTTCTGTCAAGCACTGACGACATAGGAGTAGGAACTATAGCCTTAGCGGCATACACCTATATGGCACTGGTTCCTATTATACAGCCGCCAATTATGAAGGCGCTAACCACCAAAAAGGAACGCTCGGTAGTAATGGGACAGCTAAGAACCGTTTCAAAGACCGAAAAAATCCTGTTCCCGATATTAGTAACCCTAGTAATTGCTCTTATGATTCCCTCAGCAGCTCCGCTGGTAGGAATGCTTATGTTTGGTAACCTGCTTAAAGAGTCAGGCTGCTGTGACAGAATAGCCAAGACTGCACAAAACGAGCTGATGAATATCATCACTATTTTCCTTGGCATCTCAGTAGGTGCAACCACAACCGCTGACAACATCATTACCCTTGCATTCGGCAAGGTTATTCTGCTCGGCGTTATTGCATTCGCGCTTGCTACAGCCTTCGGAGTTCTCTTAGGAAAGCTAATGTACCTGCTTTCAGGAAAGAAGATAAATCCGCTTATCGGATCTGCCGGAGTTTCAGCAGTTCCTATGGCAGCACGTGTATCCCAAAAGGTCGGACAGGAGGAAAACCCGACAAACTATCTACTCATGCACGCTATGGGACCAAACGTTGCGGGAGTTATCGGCTCTGCAGTTGCAGCAGGTGTTCTGCTTAGCATCGTTCAGATAGGATAAAAACAAAAAATATTAGCAGTAAAATGGCGGGAGTCGTTCCCGTCATTTTTAGCCTATGAGGAGGTTTATCTATGAGTGAAAGATTTTTTGCCGTGATATCACGAATGAAATACATCAATCGCTGGTCGCTTATGCGAAATACCATCACAGAAAATATCAGTGAGCATTCACTTGAAACTGCTTTTATAGCTCACGCCTTGGCACTTATCCGCAACCGTAGATTCGGTGGAAGTGTTAATGCTGAAAGATGTGCTCTGCTTGCAATGTATCATGACGCTACTGAGATTATCACAGGTGATTTGCCTACTCCTGTCAAGTATTATAATCCTGAAATTCGCTCGGTATATGCCGAAATCGAGGACGAAGCGGCAAATCAGCTTCTATCCTACCTTCCTGAGGATCTGCGTGACGATTATCGTCCGCTTTTCACCGAAACCGAAGAGGATGCAGAGCTATGGAGGCTTGTAAAGGGTGCCGATAAGCTTTCTGCTCTAATAAAGTGCATTGAGGAGCGTGGCATGGGAAATGAAGATTTTGCCTCTGCGGAAAAATCCACCATTGATTCGGTTCATGCACTAAAGCTTCCTGAGGCAGAGGTTTTTCTTGAGGAATTTATTCCTGCCTACATGATGACACTTGATGAGCAAGCAAAGTAGATTGGAAATTTTAGAAAATCTATTGACTAATGTCGCATTTTGCGGTATAATAATAATGACAAGGAGGTCGTAGGTATGAGAAATCTGGTAAGCGTGTCGCTTTTAGCAAGCGATTTTTCTAATCTTTCAGATGAAATCAAGCGCGCAGAGGGTGCAGGCGTTGACTGGATTCACTATGACGTCATGGACGGACTATTTGTGCGTAACATAAGCTTTGGTGAGCCTGTGCTAAAAAGCATTTCTAAGTCTATTTCAATACCTATTGATGTTCACCTTATGATAACTGACCCTATAAGATATGTCGAAAACTACGCAATGCTTGGTGCGGCAGGTATCACCATACACTATGAATCTACACCGGATGTTCAGTCGGTAATAAATAAAATTCGCTCACTTGGCTGTAAGGTTGGGCTTGCTGTAAAGCCGACGACTCCTATTTCATACATAAAGTCCTATATCTCACAAATTGACATGATATTAGTTATGACAGTAGAGCCAGGATTCGGAGGACAGGTCTTTCTTAGTGAAACTCTTGACAAAATCTCAGAGGCACGTGAGCTCATTAGCAGCTCAAATAGAGATATCCGTCTTCAGGTGGATGGCGGAATAAATGCACAAACCGGTGAGCTTGTACGTTCACACGGAGCGGATGTTTTGGTTTCCGGTTCATATCTGTTTTCAGCTGAAGACATGAATAAGGCAGTAGAAATATTGCGAGGCTAAAAGCCATTTAATTTATCAATAAGAGCTTTAGGAGTATCGGAAAGCAGCTTTCCATACTCCTTTATCTTTGCGGCAGCAATTGATGAGCTATTCCAGCCTTCTATTTTTTCATTTGATACAAGCGCATAGCCGTTGCTGAGCTTATATAGTGAGCAATTGCAAATTGTTGATATCTGTAACAATGAGGATATCACATCATTTGGCGTTTTGCAAAAAAGCACGCTGCATTGTTGTGTCTGCGCTGCATTAAACTCTATACCTGACAGATATATTATCAGACTTCCATCCTCCTGTTCAAATATTTCTGCGACAATTTTGTCGTTTCCATCGGTTGTGATTCCCATAAGCTCAAGCCGTGAAAGTATTGAAGCTAAGAAAATTCGTGATGAAATATTTTCAGGAGAAAAGCTCTCATAGTTTATGCCTATTTCATCACATTCATCGGGATTTAAGCTAACCTTGGCACATTTTTCGTTTAAAAGATTTATTTCCAAAAAATCACCCCACAAGAGTATTTCGTATACTACATTATACTCCTGTGAGGTGAATATTGTTATCCTTCAAGCTGAGCCCATTCGCTCATTTTTTGTTCAGATTCTGTTTTAAGCTGCTCAAGTCGGCTGCATTTTTCACTCATGAGCTTGAAATCTGCTGCGACCTCAGGCTGCGAGATTTCCTCCTCAAGCATGGTGATTTCTTCATCAATAGATTCTATTTGACGCTCAAGCTCAGCTATGCGCTGTCTGCGCTTAGCATCATCCGCACGCTGCTGCTTGCTGCGGTACTGCTTTTGCTTGGTGAGATTGTACTCCTCACGCTCCTTTTCACGCTTTAGCTCAGCAGCACGCTCCTGCTCATGTCTTTCACGCTCTGCAATCGTCTGTGTATAAAGGTCAAATCCGCCATCATAAAAATTGACGCCTTCGGGAGTTATTTCAACTATTCTTGAGACTGTTTTATTAAGCAGATATCTGTCGTGTGAAACAAGAATCATGGTGCCGGTGTACTCCTCAAGTGACTGCTCAAGGACCTCCTTGGTCGCAAGATCTATATGGTTTGTAGGCTCGTCTAATATCAGCAGATTCGCCTTTTGCAAAGCCATTATTGCAAAGGAAAGCTTTGCACGCTCTCCGCCGCTTAGTACAGCAATTGGTTTAAATACATCCTCACCATGAAAAAGCACAGAGGCAAGAGCCCTTCGTATTTCGTTATCGCTCATTTTGGGATAGCGCTTTCCTACAGCCTCAATTGCCGTATCGTGTGGATTTAGAGATGAGTGCTCCTGGTCAAAATATGCTTTTTTTACATTGTTGCCCCAAACGATATTACCCGATGCATGCTCTATTTCGCCTTGAATAAGCTTTAGCACTGAGGTTTTACCAACACCGTTTTCACCAATTATACCGACATGCTCACCACGTCTGACACATAGGTTAAGACTTTCAATAAGCGTTTTTTTGCTGTTGCCGCTTCCTACTACAAGTGGACAGTTTACAATTTGTACCACTTCCTTTGTGGGCTCAATTGAATACTCTAGCTTGATTCTAGGAGCCTTGTCAAGGATTTGCGGCTTTTCAATTCTGTCAATTCTTTCAAGCATCTTCTCCCTGGATTTTGCCATTTTAGCGCTTGATGCTCTTACTTTATTTTTTGCAATATATTCTGTTAGGTCTGCAATTTCCTTTTGCTGAGCCTCATACTCTTTGAGCAGTCTTGCGTTTTTTTGCTCTTTTAATATAACATAGTCACTGTAGCTTCCACGATATGAGCAAAGCTGACCGTTTTCAATTTCGCATATGCGTGTGCATATTTTATCAAGAAAATATCTGTCGTGCGAAACGATAATAATCGCTCCACGATAGCTTTTAAGATAATCCTCCAGCCAAATCAGAGTTTTAAAATCAAGGTGGTTGGTAGGCTCATCCAATATAAGAAGCTCTGGCTGCTCAAGCAAAAGCTTAGCTATAGCAAGCCTAGTTCTTTCACCGCCTGAAAGTGATGAAATTTCACGATCATACGACAAATCTGAAAATCCCATGCCATTTAGCACAAGCTTAATCTTAAAATCGGTGTTGTATCCATCATGAGCTTCAAAATATGACGAAAGAGTACTGTACTCTTCAGCTGCAAGCTCTAGCTGATCTCCGCTTGAGGAGGTCATGCATTGAGTAAGCTCGTCCATTCGTTTTTTTACCTCAAAAAGCTTGTCAAACGCATGATTCATCTCATCTATGACCGTTGAGCTTGAATCAAGTCCGCTATTCTGTTCAAGGTATCCGATAGCACAGTCACTTACCGTGACCGAGCCCTTGCCATCAGGAGCCTTGTCGAATTCCTCTTGCCCCATGAGGATTTTAAGCAGCGTAGATTTGCCGCATCCATTTTTTCCAATTAGTCCGACTGTTTCATTATTGTTGAGAGTAAAGGATAAATCCTTAAGCAGCGGCTCGCCATTAAAGTACTTATATATATGCTCGATGTTAATCAGCACGAGTCGGTTCATTCCCTTCGTTTTAGCATTTTCTGTATATTCATAGATCGCAGATAGCCTCTTTAAAATTTTTATATCATTTATTGTAAAGGAAATTTGTGAAATTTTCAACCTGTGAAAATTTTAATATTTAACGAAAATAGATTTTGTTTCGTTCATGTAAATAAAAATCATTGTCAAAGATGACAAAAATCTTAATATTTACTTTCGCACTATTGTGCAAACTGCCGAAAATATAAGAATTTCGTGAAAAAGTGCGGTTTGCTATTGCTTTTTTTATAATAATTTGTTAAAATTATAAGAGAGCAGGATTTGCTATTTTTGATAGAGTGGGAGGGATTCGTCGAAATGCATTTTCGTAAATCTATAGAATCAAATGAAAATTCAAATGTTAAAATTATCACATCATGCTGCGTCGGTGAGGTTGTACCCCTAGAGCTTTTATCAAACGACGCATTTTCAAGCCTTATATTAGGCGATGGCTTCGGCGTTTTTCCGAGTGAAAATCGATTTGTATCCCCAATTAGTGGAGTGGTAAAGGATGTCTCAGATAGTGGTCTTGAGGTGACAATAAAATCTGATGATGGACTAATTCTAATAGTCTCGGTTGGTCTTAGCAATCCAATAGATAAGCTTGAAGCAGAATGTAAGGTGCAAAAAAATGAGCGTGTCGAGGTAGGCGGGCTTATTTGGGAAATCGACATCGATTCCTATACAAGTGATGAAAATGAGGTCACGGCAGCAGTAATTGTTACAAACAGCTCTGTTATGTCGTCGTTTAACATTCGCTATGGTAAGATAAAGCAAATTGGCGATAGCGTTATGACAATATCAGCAAAATAAGCTTTTTCTGTTAAAATCATGTAATATAGAGCGGTAAATGGCGTTAGCTATATGCCGCTTTTTTTGATAAATATCGTAAATTTTTTCAAAATGCTATGTACATTTTAAGCTTGATGTGCTATAATAGAAGCAATAGCTGTGGCTGCACAGCTCTAAAAGATAAGAGAGGATGTTGGGATTGGATAAGAAAATGACCCTTTATGGATTTAATAATCTCACTAAAACTTTGAGCTTTAATATATATGACGTCTGTTATGCGCAGACTCCTCGCGAGCAAAGTGAGTATATCGCTTATATCGACGAGCAGTACAACTCTGAGCGTTTAACGAGGATTCTTTGTGATGTAACTGAGATGATAGGAGCAAGAATACTAAATATATCAAAGCAGGATTACGAGCCTCAGGGCGCAAGCGTCAATGTGCTTATTGCTGAAAAAGAGCTTGCTTCTGAGCTTGTCGATAAATCCTGCAATCAGGGCATATTGACACCAAGACGTGAAACGGTGCATGCGCATCTCGATAAAAGTCATGTCACGGTGCATACTTTTCCTGAATGTCATCCTGACAATGCTATTTCCACCTTTAGAGTGGACATAGACGTTGCGACCTGCGGAATGATTTCTCCGCTTAATGCTCTAAACTATCTTATTTCAAGCTTTGATTCAGACATTATTACGCTCGACTATAGAGTTAGAGGATTTACTCGTGATGTTCTCGGCACTAAGTATTTTATCGATCATAAGATTACATCTATACAGGATTATATAGACGATGAAACGCTAAAAAAATATGAGGCTATAGACGTAAACGTATATCAATCCAACATTTTTCACACTCAGATGTGCATTAGAGATATAGAGCTGCAAAATTACCTTTTTAATCGTGATGTTAATATGCTATCGCAGGAGCAGAAAAACGAGATCACTCATAGCCTAAAATGTGAGATGGAGGAGATTTTCAGCGGAGCTAACATCTATTAATTTCTTGAGAATGGGAGGCGCTTAAAATTGGAGCTTTCTCAGCAGGATGCACCACTTTATGACGCTTTAAAAAAGCATATAAAAAACCGTATAGTGCGCTTTGATGTGCCGGGGCACAAGGGCGGACGTGGAAATAAGGAGCTAAGAGATTTCTTGGGCGAGCAGTGCATGAAAATCGACGTCAACTCGATGAAGCCGCTCGATAACCTTTGTCATCCCGTATCTGTAATAAAGGATGCTCAACAGCTTGCGGCAGATGCTATGGGTGCTGACCATGCGTTTTTCATGGTGAATGGAAACACATCAGCGGTTCAGACGATGATTTTTACAGCCTGCAAGTCGGGCGATAAAATAATAATGCCACGAAATGTACACCGCAGTGCGATAAATGCACTTGTAGTATGCGGAGCAATACCTGTATATGTGAACCCAGGGACAAACAAACAGCTCGGTATTGCGCTTGGCATGAGTGCTAATGATGTCGAAAAGGCGATTGAGAGAAATCCTGACGCTAAGGCGGTGCTTGTAAATAATCCCACCTACTATGGCATATGCTCTGACCTGCGTAAAATTGTCGAGATAGCGCATGAGCATGGTATGCTTGTGCTTGTTGACGAGGCGCATGGCACACACTTTTATTTCGGTGAAAATCTACCTGTGTCAGCGATGGCGGCAGGTGCCGATATGGCAGCGCTTAGCGTACATAAGACGGGTGGTTCGCTCACACAGTCGGCGATTCTGTTGTGTAAAAACACGGTGTCGGCTGGCTATGTACATCAGATTATAAACCTTACCCAGACGACAAGCAGCTCGTATCTGCTTATGGTGTCTCTTGATTTAGCAAGGCGTAATCTATATTTAAACGGCAAGGAAATGTTTGCTAAAACGCAAGCGTATTGTGAGTATGCACGCGAGGAGATTAACAAGATAGGCGGCTACTATGCTTATTCAAGTGAGCTTGTCAACGGTGATGATTTTTATGCATTCGACACAACAAAGCTTTCTATCTATACACGAGCCACAGGACTTGCGGGAGTTGAGGTTTATGACATACTTCGTGATGATTATGATATACAAGTTGAGTTTGGAGATATAGGTAATATCTTAGCTATAGTCTCAGCTGGAGATCGTGAGCTTGAGGTCGAACGCTTTATCTCAGCATTGTACGAAATAAAGCGTCACTATTCAAAGGATCCCGCAGGGATGTTTGATCACGAGTATATAGATCCTACGGTGGTGCTTGCACCACAGCAGGCTTTTTATAGCGAAAAGATATCTATACCAATTGAGCAGTCAAGCGGCAAGATATGCGGCGAGTTTGTAATGTGCTATCCGCCGGGAATACCGATTTTGGCACCTGGAGAGAGAATAACCTCAGAGATACTGTCATACATCAGCTATTGCAAGGAAAAGGGCTGCTCTATGACGGGTACGGAGGATATGAATTTAGAATATATAAATGTTGTAGTTTGAAGGTTTGAGAGGTAATAATAATGGAGCTTTGGTTCTCGGAGAAGCATACGGATAATGTTGAGCTTAAAATCAAGGTTAAGCAGCAGCTTTACTCAAAAAAGAGCTACTATCAGCAAATCGATATCCTAGATACCTATGAATTTGGCAGAATACTTGTGCTTGATGGTTATATTATGCTTACTGAAAAGGACGAATATGTTTATCATGAAATGGTAACTCATGTTCCTATGGCGGTAAATCCGGATGTTAAAAATGTCCTGGTTATTGGTGCAGGTGACGGTGGTACACTTCGTGAGCTTTGCAGATATGATACAATTGAGCATATCGACATGGTAGAGATTGACGAGCTTGTGGTAGAGGTTTGCAAAAGATATCTTCCTCAAACAGCTTGCTGCTTTAATGACGAGCGACTTGATTTGCATATTGGCGATGGGCTTAAATATGTTCGTTATAAGGAGAATGAGTACGAT
Source organism: Ruminococcus sp. (assembly GCA_021199375.1). Classification (GTDB taxonomy): domain Bacteria; phylum Bacillota; class Clostridia; order Oscillospirales; family Ruminococcaceae; genus YE71. The sequence continues at coordinate 79,912 of JAJQIB010000027.1, forward strand.
CTAATCATTGTTGATTCGACAGATCCGTTCGGACCAGGAGAGGGGCTTTTTACAAAGGAGTTTTACGGCAGATGCTTTACAGCACTAACTGACAAGGGGATTTTAATAAATCAGCACGAAAGCACCTACTATGACAGCTATGTAGACATGGTACAGCGCACCCACAAGCGAATAAGCGCCAATTTTCCTGTGAGCATGGTTTATCAAACACACATTCCGACATATCCTTCAGGACAGTGGCTGTTTGGCTTTGCTTCAAAGAATCTGCACCCGGTTTACGACATACAAGAGGACAGGTGGAATGCTCTCGGTCTTAAGACTAAGTACTACAACACCGAGCTTCACAAAGGCTGCTTTGCACTGCCAAATGATGTAAAGGAGGTTTTGGAGAATACATGAACGGATTAGAAAAGAATGTGCATGTGTTTTTAGGATGTGAAAGTGAGTACGAAGATGCCAAAATCGTACTCTTTGGTGCGCCATTTGATAGCACGACAAGCTATCGTCCCGGTACTAGATTTGCTTCATCTGCAATAAGAAACGAATCGTACGGGATAGAAACCTTTTCTCCATATCAGGATAAGGATTTAGAGGATATAAATGTATTCGATAGTGGAGATTTAGAGCTTCCCTTTGGCTCGCCTGAGCGGGCTTTAGAGGATATAGAAAAGCGTGCTTCGATTATTTTAGACGATGGTAAAATCCCCTGCATGATAGGCGGCGAGCATCTTGTAACGCTTGGAGCAGTAAGAGCAGCGGCTAAACGATATGAAAATCTTTGTATTGTGCATTTTGACGCTCATGCAGATCTTCGAGATGAATATCTCGGGGTCGAGCTTTCACACGCTTGCGTTATGAGAAGATGCTATGATTTGCTGGGAGATGAAAGAATATATCAATTTGGTATAAGAAGCGGCACGAGGGATGAGTTTGAGTTTGCAAAGGTACATACAAAAATGCAAAGATTTAATTTCGATGGGCTTGATAAAGCTGTACAAAAAATCGGACAGAATCCTGTTTATTTTACGTTAGATCTTGATGTGCTAGATCCCAAGGATTTTCCTGGAACGGGCACACCCGAGGCAGGAGGAGTAGGCTTTAATGAGCTTTTAGGCGCAATCGAGAAAATTTCTAAGCTTAATATCATTGCATTTGACATTAACGAGCTTTCGCCACCATATGACCAAAGCGGACGTTCAACAGCACTAGCGTGCAAGCTTTTAAGAGAGATTTTGCTTAGATTTTATTAAAAAATTTATAGAGGAGGCTATGTTATGGCTACAAAGGATGGTATTATATCGGTTATAAATGCTTTAGCTGAGGATACAAAAATTCCGATGTGTTCCTTTAAGCTTAAGGACGAAAAAGCTGATATTTTTTCAAGCAAGGTCGGCGGACTCGCATACGCACCGCATGACATTGATTTTCCAAAGGATAAGAAGGGAAGAGGACTGTCGCTTTTAGCTCAGATTAAATGCTCAGATGTAGATCTTGAGGATTTTCCAAAAAGCGGTATCTTACAGCTTTGGATTCTTAATGATGATGTTAGTGGTTTGGATTTTGAAGATCAAACTAATCAAGATGGCTTTAGAGTTATCTATTATAAAGATATTGACATGACCATAACTGAAAGTGAAGTCAAAGCTAAGTATAAGCCCTATGAGGACGATTATTCCCCAGTTAATGGTGAATATAGCCTTGTCTTTGAAAAGTCGTCAGATAGTTTGAGTACAAATGTGGCAACCGAATATAACAATATTGAAGAGCTTTTTGTGAAGAAATATAACCTACTTTTCCCTAATGAACAGATAGAATCCTTTGAGGATTTAGGAGAGCTTGAGGATGTGGTTTGGGACTGGGAGCTGGTTAACAACTTTGGACATAAAATAGGTGGTTATCCTGCATTTACGCAGTATGAGGTTAGGTCAAAGGGTGATACTCACGATTTCTTGCTTTTTCAGCTTGACAGCGATTATGAAGGTGGTGCCACACGAGTTATGTGGGGAGATTCGGGTATTTGCAATTTCTTCATAAGCCGTGAAAATCTAAAAAAGCTTGACTTCTCGGATGTTTTATACAACTGGGATTGTATGTAACGAATTTAAATGGAAGGAATGATATAAATGTCAAGAGCCTTAATTATCGGAGCAGGCGGAGTTGCAGGTGTTGTTATTCACAAGTGCTGCCAAAACAGCGAGGTTTTTGGTGAGATTTGCATTGCAAGCCGAACAAAATCCAAGTGCGACAGGTTTAAAGATGAGCTTAAGGATAAAACCGCTACAAAAATTACTACAGCACAGGTTGATGCGGATAATGTAGAGCAGCTTGTCGCTCTTATCAAGGACTATAAGCCTGACATTGTTATAAATGTAGCACTGCCTTATCAGGATTTGCATATTATGGATGCTTGTCTTGAGTGTAAGGTGGATTATCTCGATACGGCAAATTATGAGCCTGAGGATACGGCAAAATTTGAGTACAAGTGGCAGTGGGCGTACCGTGAGCGCTTTGAAAAGGCTGGAATCACAGCGATCTTGGGCTGTGGATTTGACCCGGGAGTTACGGGAGTTTTCTGTGCATATGCTCAAAAGCATTACTTTGATGAGATAAATTATATCGATATTTTAGATTGCAACGGCGGTGACCACGGCTATCCGTTTGCAACAAATTTCAATCCTGAGATAAACATTCGTGAGGTGTCGGCAAAGGGCTCTTACATTGAAGATGGTAAGTGGGTTGAAACCGAGCCAATGGAAATTAAGCGTGAGTATGATTTCGACGAGGTAGGAAAGAAGGATATGTATCTACTACATCACGAGGAGCTTGAATCGCTTGCCCTTAATATCAAGGGAATTAAGAGAATCAGATTTTTCATGACCTTTGGTCAGAGCTATCTTACACATCTAAAATGTCTTGAAAATGTTGGCATGACATCAATCGAGCCGATTATGTTTGAAGGTAAGGAAATAGTTCCGCTTCAGTTTTTAAAAGCTGTGCTTCCAGATCCCGCATCACTTGGTCCACGCACTAAGGGCAAGACAAATATTGGATGCATTTGCCAGGGTAAAAAGGACGGCAAGGATGTAAATTATTACGTTTACAACGTTTGCGATCATCAGGAGTGCTATAAAGAGGTAGGCTCACAGGCTGTTTCCTACACAACAGGTGTTCCCGCAATGATTGGGGCTATGATGGTGCTAACAGGCAGGTGGAAGAAGCCCGGAGTGTATAATGTTGAGGAGTTTGATCCGGATCCGTTTATGGATGCACTCAACAAGTGGGGACTTCCTTGGAAGGAAAGCTTTGATCCAACGCTTGTAGACTAGGATATAAAAAGATGTTTGATATTAGTAAAGTAAACACGCCCTGCTATGTAATTGACGAGAGCAGACTCTTGCACAATATGCGGATTTTAAAGGATGTTAAGGAAAGAAGCGGGTGCAAGATTTTGCTTGCTCAAAAGGCTTACTCTAACTACAAAACCTATCCGTTATTGTCCAATTTTTTGGACGGAACAGCTGCGAGTGGACTATATGAAGCAAGATTAGGCTTTGAAGAATTTGGCGGTGAAACGCACGTTTTCTCGCCTGCTTACACTCAAAGTGATATGGATGAGATTGTAAAGATTGCCGACCATATTGTTTTTAACAGCTTTAGGCAGTTTGACAAATACAAAGGGCAAATAGCAAGCTGTGAGCGAAAAATCGAGTGCGGAATAAGGGTAAATCCCGGCTACAGCGAGGTGACACCGGAAATTTACAATCCCTGCACAAGCGGTTCTAGATTAGGTGTTCCGTTTGCGCAGTTTGACGAGAATGATTTGGATGGGCTTGACGGATTGCATTTTCACGCGCTTTGTGAGCAGGGCGCTGAGGAGCTTGAGCGAACGCTTGAAAGCCTTGAGAGGCTTTACGGTAGGGTTTTGCATAGGTTTAAGTGGATAAATTTTGGCGGTGGTCACCACATAACCCGTGAAGGCTACAATATTGATTTGCTTATAAAGCTTATCAAGCATTTCGAGCAGAAGTATGATGTAAAGGTGTATCTTGAACCCGGGGAAGCGGTTGCACTAAATGCAGGCTGGCTTGTTACTACGGTTCTTGATGTCGGTGAAAACGAGCTTTCGCTTGCAATAACGGATGCATCTGCAGCGTGTCATATGCCCGATGTGCTGGAAATGCCCTATCGTCCCGAGATTATAGGTGCGGGCAAGCCTAATGAAAAAGCCTACACCTACCGACTTGGCGGCAACACCTGTCTTGCCGGCGACATAATCGGCGACTATTCGTTTGATAGACCGCTTGAGGAAGGGGACAGACTTGTCTTTTGCGACATGGCGATCTACACGACTGTAAAAAACAACACGTTTAATGGAATACCGCTTCCGTCTATTTATTTGGTACATTTAGATGGCGAGCTTGAGCTTTTAAACGAATTTGGATATAAGGATTTTAAGGGCAGACTGTAGATGTATCCCTAATATGTTAAAATGTATCCACCTCCTTTTTGTTAGACCAAGACCTGACAAAAAGGAGGTCAAGTTTTTCATTCATAAATCGGACTGCTTGTACATATACTAATCTAGGCAAACTCCGAAGGTAAATTTTTCTTTTTCAAGCCTACGTATACTTCGTATTTTCGATGGACATACTTTTATAGAGATGAAAGATGTCGGAGGATACGTTTGATGCAGTATGGTAAGGTTGAGATAAGCGGGATAAATACATCCGAGCTTAAGCTTTTGAGCGAGGAAGAGACTCATGAGCTGCTTATGCTTACAAAACAGGGTGACAAGGAGGCTAGAGAGAAGCTGATAAACGGTAATTTGCGACTGGTGCTAAGCGTTTTGCAAAGGTTTATCGGACGGGGAGAGTCGGCTGATGATCTATTTCAGGTGGGTGTAATAGGTCTTATTAAGGCAATTGATAATTTTAATACCGATTTAAATGTGAAGCTTTCGACCTATGCTGTTCCTATGATTTTAGGCGAGGTCAAACGATATCTTCGTGATTACCGTCCTGTTAGAGTGAGCAGATCGCTTAGAGATCTGGCATACAAGGCTATGCAGGCAAAGGAGAAGCTTACAGCAAGGAATCAGTGTGAGCCTACAGTCGAGCAAATAGCTGATGAAATTGGCGCTAAGCGCTCAGATGTGATTATAGCGCTTGAGTCGGCTACAGATCCCGTATCGCTTTATGAACCAATGTATTCGGATTCAGGCGATGCTTTTTATCTGCTGGATCAGGTGAGCGACAAGACGGATTCTGATATGGCACTAAATGAGATGCTTGTAGATGATGCGATAAAGAAGCTTCCTGAGCGTGAGCGTAGGATTTTGAATTTGAGGTATGTTCAGGGCAAGACACAGGTAGAGGTAGCCAAAAGCATTGGTATATCTCAGGCACAGGTGTCAAGGCTGGAAAAGGGCGCAATTAACAATATAAGGAGCATGATAGAGGCATGATGAAGCGACGGTTAAAAAATGCACTTGCTACTGCCGTTATGACGGTATATGCAGTGATGCTGGTGGTCTACTCAGAGCAGATAACCGAGGACATGAGAGCTGCGGTTATGAGGTGTATAAACGTGATAATTCCATCGCTGTTTGCTTTTATGGCAATTTCACAGCTTATAACGCGCAGCGGCGCATACATATACATTTCAAAGCCTTTTAAGCCTATAGCGTGGCTAATAGGCTTGCCGGGTGAGCTTGTCTTTTTATTTTTGCTTTCAAACACGGCAGGATATCCTGTAGGAGCAAGCATGATAAGAAGTATGGTGCAAGAGGGAAGTCTTGACCGAAGGAGTGGGGCAAGACTTTTATGTACAAGCTATAACGGCGGACCGGCATTTTTTTGCTCGGTGGTGGGAGTAGTGGTGTTTGGCTCATCAAAGGTGGGAATGATAATTTTTCTGTCAATTGTTCTTGCAAATATGACTGCCGCCATAGTGCTAAACCGACTTTTTCCAATAAAGTACAATGGAATGAGCAAGGGTATGAGCTTTTCGCCCTCTATGATTTCGGATAGCGTTGCAGACGCGGGTGAGTCTCTTATGAAAATCTGTGGTATGATTTTGGCTTTTCAAACGGTTTCTACGCTTATAACACAGATATGCGGAGATTTTTTCAGAGAAAATGAAGGAATAGCGGCACTTTCTTTTTTAGAAATATCTAATCTGTCAGAGCTTGAGGGCTTGCCGTATAGACTATTGCCGGTGATTGCAGCTGCTGGTGCATTTGGGGGACTATGCATTATTATGCAGATAAAAACGGTGGTGGGGGATGCCTTTTCGATGCTGCCTTTTTTATTTGCAAGGATTTTTTGTGCAATACTGTCGGCAGCATGGTGTGTCTTGATTTACCATTTTATAGGAGATAGAAGCGTTTCGGCAGCTTCTCAGAGCGAGTTTATAGTCAATTTCAACAATTTTATACCCTCTCTTTGCTTAATAATGATGATTTTTTTGACGGTTTTACAAAAAAGACTAGATTTTTCTCGCAAGGTATGATATAATATATTATGTAAAGGATTGATTACTTGTTCAAGGAGATGTTTTAAAATGGCAAAAAAGAAAAACTATTTCGGCAACGGTATTCAGCCGTCATGTTCCTACTGTCAGTTTGGCAATCGTACAAAAGAGGGCAACAAGGTTTTGTGCGAGAAGCAGGGACTTGTAGAGGCTGATTATTCCTGTAAAAAATGGATCTACGATCCCATAAAAAGAGTGCCGAAAAAGCAGCTCGAAATTCCTAATCAGGAAGACGATATCATTTAATCTACATAATAAATCCGCATGGCTGTATGGCTGTGCGGATTTATTTAAAAAAATGTCAATTACCTATTGACAAGTCATAAATAATGGTGTATAATATTGTAACAGACTAATTTAGAAAGGGTGAGATTTATGCGTAAATATTTTGATTGTAACAAGGATAAACTAAATATAGCTAAACACGCATTCTTTCTGCCCCTATTATATGGATTATGTCTGTAGAGATTTAGATATCTATAGAGTTTATAATTTATAGGGATGGTCCGTGCGTTGATTAGCAATGCACGGACTTTTTATTTTTAAGGAGGAGTAAGCAATATGATAATTTTAAAAGGAAAATATGGCAAAGCAAAGGTTTATACCGATAATATCAATGAGAGTGCGATTAAGCAGATTATTGAGCTGCTTAATCAATCCTTTGTAGGTGGCTTAACGGTACGCATAATGCCCGATGTTCATGCAGGAAAGGGCTGTACTATAGGTACCACGATGACGATTAAGGATAAAATTGTGCCTAATCTTGTGGGAGTTGATATCGGCTGTGGAATGGAGGTTGTTAAGCTAAAGGAAGAACACATTGAGCTACAAAAGCTTGATAAGCTCATATATGCTAGAATCCCTAGTGGTATGAGGATAAGAAGAAGCCCTCATCGCTATAATGAGCAGATTGATTTAAATGAGCTTTGCTGTAAAAAGCATGTCAGCCTAGATCGAGCATACTTAAGTCTTGGAACACTTGGCGGCGGAAATCATTTTATAGAGGCTGATATCGGTGATGACGGTTCTTTTTATATTGTAGTTCATTCGGGCTCTCGGCATTTAGGTTTAGAGGTTGCACAGTATTATCAAAATGAAGCCTATCGCAGACTTATGGAAAAGTCGGATGTTAAGCTGGAAGAAATTATAGCAGAGCTTAAGGCTGATGGACGTCAATCAGAGATTGATAGCACACTTAAAGCCAAAAGAGAAAATATTAGTTCAAGCGTTCCTAAGTCGCTTGCTTACGTAGAGGGTGAGCTTTTTGATGAGTATATTCACGATATGAGGATAGTGCAAAGGTTTGCAGCTCTTAATAGACAGGCGATGATTGATGAGATTGTTAAGGGCATGGGCTTTCATGTAAACGATCAGTTCACAACGATACACAATTACATTGACACTGACAGCATGATTTTGCGTAAGGGCGCAGTATCGGCGAAGGCAGGGGAGAGACTGATAATTCCTATTAACATGAGAGACGGAAGTCTTATCTGTACGGGCAAGGGAAATTCCGACTGGAATTTTAGCGCACCGCACGGCGCAGGCAGAGTGCTTTCTCGCTCACAGGCAAAGAGTGAGTTTACACTTAGCGAATTTAAAAAGCAAATGAACGGAATCTATACAACGTCGGTACACACCTCGACAATTGATGAATGTCCTATGGCGTATAAGCCAATTGATGAAATCATTGAAAATGTAAAGGATACGGTAACGGTAAATGAGATTATAAAGCCAGTTTATAATTTTAAGGCAAAGTGAAGAACAGAGCTGACACAAATTAGAGTTGACTTTTTACTCAAAATGTGATATTATTTATTTGATGAAGATTTATGAAAGGATGTTTTTACTTTGCGGTATGGATATATGGATTTACCGAAATTCGAGTATTTTGATTTCGGAAATGAATGGAAGGGAAGCATATTGGGGGATTTTAATTACAAAATATCTCCAGAAAATAAGGCAGAGCCGCCGGTAATCAGGATGAGCATATGGTATGGCGATAAATGCTTTGAGCTGTCCGAAATAGAAAAGGAATATACCGAGGACTTTTCTGAGCAGGGGTATAAAGCCTTGGTTGACCGTCTCTTAGCTGAGGTCGATGATTACAGAGATAGGGCTTACAGGTAACAGCACTTTTACAAAAAATTACGATAAGGATAAAGCCGTTGACACTAGGCGTTTAATGTGGTATAATTGGCACAGATGCAAAAAGCATCGAAAGGAGCGGTATAGCGATGATTTGTCCTAAGTGTGGAATGGAAATTCCCGATAATTCGAGCGTCTGCACACTGTGCGGAGAAAGCTTACCTGTTGAGCAGGAGAATATTACTGAGGCTGATAATACACCTGAAATCGCACAAAAAAAGGAGCATGCATCAGGTATAAATGTTGGAATATACAAGCTGTTGTGCATCTGCATGGCACTTTGCCTTGTTGCAGGCTCCGTCGTTTGGGCGGTTATAATGCTAAGAGACCGAATCGACTCATCGTCAAGCAACTCTGAAGCAGTGGCTGTTGCTGTACAGGATGAGACTGAGGCTGAATCTACTGCTACGACAACAACGACTACAGCGACTACAACTACGACCACTGTGACGACTACAGATCCATATAAGCAGACTGTTGAGCCTGATTTTGAGGACGATTATGGTACAATGTACACTACCTCGGACAGCTTAGCAATAAGAATTGGTCCGGGATATGATTATGAAAAGCTTGAGACCTCAATTCCCTCCGGCACAGCTCTTGATGTGTTGGCAGAGCAGGAGGATGCAAAGTCGGGAGAAGCCTGGTGCTACATTAGCTATGAGGGCGAAAACGGCTGGGTGTGCAAAAGCTATCTTACTGACACCTCACCGACAGTTACAGTTGTAGCTCCGGATGAGCTTTATACAGGCTCTGATAGAATGTGGGTAACGGTTATACGAGAGGGCGGAATAAAGCTATATTCAGGTCCTGATGAAAGCTATGACGTTATAACAGTACTTGATGAAGGCGAGGAGCTCAGAGAAGAGGGGTACAACTATCTTAGTGTAAAGTGGAAATATGTAAGCTATGGAGAGCAGTATGGCTGGATAATTACATACGATGGTGATTGGCTTAATCCTACAATAGAATAGGGCGGTCATTTCCGATTATTATTAAAAGAGGCGAGTAGATGTCAAAAAATGGTTCGATTTCGAACTCGGTAATTAAGCGTTTGCCGAGGTATTACAGATTTTTAGGCGAGCTAAAAAAGCAGGGAGTCGAAAGAATATCATCCCGTGAGCTATCACAGCGCATGAAGCTTACTGCGTCACAGATACGTCAGGATTTAAACTGCTTCGGAGGCTTCGGTCAGCAGGGCTATGGATATCACGTTGATGAGCTGCGTGACGAGATAGGAAAAATTTTAGGAGTTGACAGAGAATTTGGCACAATTTTAATTGGTGCGGGCAACCTTGGACGTGCTATTGCAAGGCATATAAACTTTGATACACGTGGCTGTAAGCTTATCGGTATTTTTGACGTGGATGATCAGCTTGTCGGAAGGCAGGTAGGAGATTTGCAAATTCGACATACAGATGATATCCCTGAATTTTGTGCAGAAAATCATCCGCTTGCTGCTGTGCTTTGTATACCAAAGGAGGCTACTCAGAAGATTGCCGATACACTTGTAGTTATGGGAATAAAGGCATTTTGGAACTTTTCACATTATGACCTTTCGATTGGATATGACGATATAATAGTTGAGAATGTGCATTTGGGCGATAGCCTTCTTACTCTAACCTATGGCTTAAATGTGCTGACCTCCGGTGACGGTGAGGAGGATGACGACTATGTTGAAGAGTGATCTTCCACGTGAAATTGAACGCAAATATCTGCTGTTAATGCCGAGTGATGAAGCAATTGAAGAGCTCAAGCCTATTTCTCGTGATGAAATCATCCAGACGTATCTTTTAACGGATGCAAGCGGTGCTGTAAGACGTGGTACGCCGAGTGACGGATACAGGTATTACTACACCGAAAAAACAGACGTTGCATTTGGTGAGCGAATTGAAATTGAGCGTGAGATAACAGCTAATGAGTACAAGGATCTGCTTGGACAGGCTGATAAAAGCCGCTTGCCTATTGAAAAGCAAAGGATATGCTTTGACTACCTAGGACAGTTTTTCGAGCTTGATTTATACTCATTTAGCGATAAATATGCAACTCTTGAAATCGAGCTGGATGATATAAATCGTACAGTAACTCTTCCTGATTGTCTGAATGTAGTTGAGGATGTTACAGGAGATAAGCGATTTAGCAACTTTGCACTTTCACTTAACCAAAATTTCGAGATTTAAATAAAAAAAGGAGCAGCCTCTAAAGACTGCTCCAAATTTTTTAATAATCAATAGTTATTCCGCTAAGGTTGACCGATATACCCTTTGACGCAAACTCCATAGCCTTATTGTAAGCATCTATTGTGAGGCATGCTCCGCTAAGGTTAACTCCTCCCTCAGCTCCATTACAACCAATGTCCTGATTTTCCACTGAAGCTTCATCGACAGATTTTTCAAGCTTACTGTATTCTTCAAGCTCGCAGGCAGGCATAATATTCATAACTGTTTGCTGAGCTATAAACATAAGCGTGAAAATCTCACAATCACCACTGTTAAAGTCAATTTCAAAAACGCTGAACTGTCCGTTAGGCGTATTCACCTTTATTGACGGTGCAATTTTGCCAAGTGAGTAATTGTAACGCTCCTCCCAGTCGGACTGAGCAATTTTTTCATCGTTTAAATCGGAAGCCGATACACGAGGCACTAGTACAAATGTTGCAACCTCGCCATATCCTCCCATAACTGCAAAACGGAAGGTGTAGTCGGTGTTTTTCTCAAGCTTCACGTCACGCTTGATCTGAGTCCACGTCCAGTTATGGTCGCCGATTTCAAAGGATTCAACGCTTTTGCCAAACGGATCACTAACAAAGATTCTCTGCCCTGCACGGGATTCACACGTTTCATCAAATTTAAATTCTCTTGCGTTAAAGCTTATAATATTACTCATTGAAGATTCCTCCTTAAAATTTTCGGTCGGAACCTGAGTAGATGTCAGACGAATTTTTAATGGCTGAGCGCTCTGCTCATCACAATCGCCGACATACTCTGCCCGACCGTTTTTGATAAGCCCCCTAGCCCGTTTAGGATAGGTAAGCCCAATTTGCTCATTAAATTCGTCCAACACAATTACGTTTTTTGCCATGGGTGTCTTCCCCTTTCGCATTGAAAAAATATTAAGTTGTGCCGTTTTTTGTTATGGGTGCCGTCCCCTGTTAGATTTAGTATAGCATACTTTGTTTCGTTTGTCAAGCATTTTTAAAAAAAATCAGAACCTAGAAAAGGATTAGCCTTCAATTTCTGGTTAGACTAAAATAGTAAAAGAAAGCGACGAGACTTTTTTGGTCTCGCCGCTTCTTAGGAAGTGATATGTTAATATATGTATTAGAAATCAATATTAGAATGCTGTTTTATAAAGCTCAAGAATCGACTCGACTGTGCAAGGTCTTGGATTTCCTCCTGTGCATACATCGTCGAATGCTGATTGTGCAAGTGCGGGAAGGTCTTCCTCCTTAACGCCTATTTCATGAAGCTTTTCCGGAATACCTACATCCTTTGAAAGCTGCTTTACAGCGCTTACTGCTGCTGCTCTGTATTCGTCCTGACTCATGCCCTCAGTGTCAACTCCCATAGCCTCGGCAATATACTTAAACTTATCACCTGTGCAGGGAGCATTGTACTCCATAACATATGGAAGAAGTACTGCATTTGCTACGCCATGAGGAGTGTCATAAAATGCTCCGAGCGGATGTGCCATACCGTGAACAACGCCCAATCCAACATTAGAGAAGCCCATACCTGCAATGTACTGACCGAGAGCCATATCCTCTCTGCCTTCAGGCTCGTTAGCAACTGCTTTTCTTAGCGAGCGTGAGATTATCTCAATTGCCTTTAGGTGCATCATGTCTGTAAGCTCCCATGCTCCAAGTGTGGTGTAGCCCTCAATTGCATGAGTAAGTGCGTCCATACCAGTTGAAGCTGTAAGACCCTTAGGCATTGATGACATCATATCGCTGTCGACAACTGCAACTACAGGAATATCGTGAGGATCTACGCATACAAACTTGCGCTTTTTCTCCTCATCTGTGATAACGTAGTTTACCGTAACCTCAGCCGCAGTACCTGCAGTTGTAGGAACAGCTATAATCGGCACACTCGGATTTTCGGTGTCAACTGCACCCTCAAGCGAAACTACATCGTCAAACCTAGGGTTAGCAATAATAATTCCGATAGCCTTAGCAGTATCCATAGCTGAACCGCCGCCAATTGCGATGAGTGAATCAGCATCTGCTGCCTTAAAAGCTGCAATTCCGTTTTTAACTACACCTACAGTAGGGTTAGCCTTAACGTCTGAGAAAACCTCGTAAGGATGTCCAGCCTCATCAAGAAGCTTAGTAACCTTTTGTGTCACTCCAAATTTTACAAGGTCGGGGTCTGTAACTACAAGCGTTTTCTTAAATCCGCGCTTTTTAACCTCTCCAACGATTTCACCGATTGCACCTGCTCCGAAATATGATGTTTCGTTGAGAATCATTCTGTTTGCCATAAATATCAAGTCCTTTCACTTATCTTTTAACGTCAAAGAAAAGCATTCGCAATTTCTTGAGCTTGATAAAATTATAACACACTTTTGTGAAAGATGCAAGTATTTATTCCACATTTTCACGAAGTTTTAAATAAAATACACAAAATTTACACATGAAATGGTCAAGCCGTTTTGTAGCTTGCGCTGTTTGCATCCTGTAAGCTTTCACTTGATTCATCGCTTGAGCTTTTATCAAGCTCATCAGATAAAATTTTCGACAGCTGTTCTAGTGCTTCATCGCCCTCATAGGTTTTTCCATCTAATGTTATTTTCTCCAGCACAACATCGCCATAAGCATAGCCATCATAATCCATTGAAAACTCTGCATTAAAGCTGATTTTGTCAGCCTCATCGTACGAAGCATTTACAGTTATAACGCCATCATCCTTAGCAGCCTCCCATTCGCACAGCTCCTCATCAGAATTTTCGTTTCCAATATACTCCTCAAACAAATCGCCAATTGTTCCGTTATACATAGAAGCATTAGTGTCATCCTCAAATCCCGATATGTTAAAGATATAATTTTCCTGCACTTGATAAATCATATCATCCTCATCCATTAATGCTGCCGCTGTAAAGCCATTCGAAAAAAGCGCATATGCAAATAAGAAGATGAAAATAAGCTCGCTAAAGGATTTTTCACCGACAAGTTTTGCACGCTTGTGCATATAAAGCGGCGGAATGAATATATAAGCAGTGTTAAGCGTATCGGTATTTACATTGTTTTCATTTAAATATTTCTTGTCAAGTGCTAAAGCTATAAAGCAAGAGATTATCGCACATACCCAGACGAGAATACCGAGTGCAAACGAGTTTGCGTAAATTTCAACAAAAAGACCGATAAGCGGTGAATATGCCGCATACCATACTCGTGAGTTACTTAAACGTCTAGCAGGCTTTGCTTGAGCGGGAGGGGGATTGTAGCCTTGCTGCATTTGTCCACTAAAATCAAATTCGTACATTATATGCTGTCCTTTCTTTCTAAAATGGTTAAAAAATATAGATACTAGAAGCTAAATGATGATTCTTTTTTCACGACTTTATTATATCACATTTTCGTTGATGAGTCAACCGGATTTTTGTTAGATAAAAACAGTTGACAAATATTCTTTTAAATGCTATAATAAACTTGTCGAAAATGTTCGCCTAGAAACATTTTTGTCATAAAGCTCATTCATGAAAGAGGATGAAGTAATGCTTAGTATTATAAAAAAGCTTATGCGTGAAACAGGACTAGCGCTTATATCTTATTCATTTTTGTTTTCGCCTATTTTGGCAAGTGCAGAGGGAATAAATACGGGTGCTGTAGTTTTAGGATTTCCCGTTGGTGCGGTCGTAACCGGAGTTGTGCTTGTGAGCATGAGCAAAACCAAAACTAAAGCCACAAAGGCTGATAAATACGTAAGTGGGCGTTTACAAGTACATCAAGCCAATGATGACTACATAAGAACCGAAACTAGCCGAGTTAAGATTAATCATGACAATAATCACCGCTAAGGAGGACGAAAATGGCTACTAACATTACATATAAGTGTCCGACCTGCGGAGCTGAGCTTTTTTGGAAGGCTGACAAAAATTTATTCGTCTGTGAGTATTGCGATGATAGCTTTACACTCGAGCAGCTTGAGCATGAAGGTCAGGGTGGCAAGATTGACGAAGAAAATGTAGAGCGTCACGAAGAACTTGATGAAGGCGAGTATACTAAGTCTAACGATGGTACTGTAGGCGATAATCTTGTAAAATATACCTGCTCTCACTGTGGAGCCGAGATTATAACCGATCGCTCTACTGCCGCAACGGTATGTGTCTATTGTGGAAATGCTGTTATTATGGGCGAACAGGTGATTGACGACTTTGCCCCTGATTACGTTATACCATTTAAGATTGACAAAAAGCGCGTTATGGAGGAGTTTCAAAGGTTTAGTAAAAAGCCTCTTACCCCAAAGGATTTTAACTGTGAGCGTGTTGTGGATAAGATGCAAGGGGTTTATATTCCATTTTGGCTTTATAGTGGAAGATGTAACGGCAAGCTTAGCGCCGAAGGAATCAATGTGCATTCATGGAGAAGCGGTGATTATGAGTATACCGAGAGAAAGTATTATGCTGTCTTTCGTGATGGCACGGTAAATTTTGATAAGGTGCCGGTAGACGGCTCGTCTAAAACGGATAATGACGCCATGGATTCAATTGAGCCTTACGATTATTCAGAGATCAAGCCTTTTAATACAGCATATCTTTCAGGATTTTTGGCAGAGCGTTATGATGAGGATTCGGATAAATGCTTTGCTAGGGCAAGAGAACGTATTGAAACTACAACTAAGGATATGCTAAGAGAGAGCATGAGATACGACCTCGTTAAAGAAAGAGGATACGACAAAAAGATTAAGCTTACAGATGCCGAGTATGCGCTTTTGCCAACGTGGCTTTTGTATACTACATATAAGGATAAAAAGTACTTTTTTGCAATGAACGGACAGACAGGAAAATTTATTGGAAACCTGCCGATTGACAAGCTAAGGCTCACGATTTTTTCTTTGCTTGGCGGAGTGGCAGGAAGCCTACTTGGTATTATCTGTTCGATGCTGTTTATGTGATGAGTACGACTAGTGTTATATTCGCTATAGTCGTTTTAGTGACGGTGCTTGTTGTAATAGGAGCGGTGTATGCTGCTGTAAGGGCAATAAGGGCTAAGCTTCATCAGGCATCACGACTCATTAGTCAGATTCAGGCTGTGACTGAAGAAGCTGCAAGCACACCTCGCACGATTTCGGGAAGCGAGGGACTTATGAAACAGCGAATTGAAAGGGATTTTCCTGAATTTAATGTAGATATAGCAAGACAAATTGTCATAGCGGCACTTCTCGCGTATTTTAACAGTCTCAACCAAAAGCGTTTGGACAGTAATTTAAAGGACTGCTCTACCTCGGCATTTATAAATGAGCTTGAGATAACTACACAGTCGTCAAGCGATAGCTTTGGATCTCCATTTGTACACAAGGCGGTAATTTCTGACTACCGAAAAGCAAGTGAAGAAGCGGTCATGACCTGGCAGGCGGCAGTTCAATATGCGTTTAATAATCGACCGATAGCACAGTACGTTTATGAAGTAAAGTACGTATATTTTTTGGCGGAAAATGCTGAAGGCGAAAATGTAAGCCTTGTATGTGAAAACTGTGGAGCAGAGATAAGCGTAACGGGTGCGAAAATTTGTGAATATTGTGGTGCAGAAATTAAAGCATCGGTTGAAAGAACCTGGAAAATCAATAAGATTATCAAAAAATCATAATAGAAGGGATTTGTAGCAATGGGATTAATTAAGATGTTTACATCGGCGGTGGGTTCTAACCTTGCCGATCAGGTAGTGGAGTATTTTCGTTGTGATGGAATGAATCAGGATACAATGTGCGTACCCGCAACAAAGGTTTTAAGAGGTAAAGCTGTCAACAATGGCACTAGCGACTATATTTCGAACGGCTCGGCATTTGATGTTGCAATCGGTCAGGCAGCACTTTTAGTTGAGGATGGCAAAGTATGGGATATGGTTGTTGCACTCGATAACGATGCAGCAGGTCACTACAAGTATGATTCGTCTACCGCTCCGTCAATTTTGGGCAGCGGATTTAAAGATCTTATGCCATCAATTAAGGACATTGGAAATCGTTTTACAGCAGGTGGTCAGGCTACACACACCATGCGCTTAGTCTACATAAATTTAAAGCCGCTTGTAAACAACAAAATCGGTTTCGGAAAGGTTCCGTTCAGAGATGGCGAGATGAATTTAAGCCTTAATGCTCAGGGACATGGAAGCTTTGAATTTAAGATATTTGATCCAGGTGCATTTTACGAAACCTGTGTTCATGATATTTCCAAGCCCTTTACAAGAGATGATGGTGACGGCGAGCAGTTTGTAGGTCAGCTAAAAACCGACATGAAGCCTAAATTTGGCATTGCAATCTCAAAGCTGTCTGCAAAGCGCATTCCTTATGACCAGATTATAGCTTATGCAGATGATTTAGCTGACGAAATGAACAAGGTGCTTGACGACAAGTGGACACCAAAGGGTGTACAGCTTACCTCTCTTTCGATTGAGCTTAATGTTGATGATGAGTCTAAGGAGAGAATTGCAAAGTTCCAGGAGGCTCGCACAGCCGGAAGCGATCCCAGTATGCTTTATGCTATGGATAGAATGTCGATTAACAAAGCTCGTGAATCTGCGGCTGAAAATACCGCAGGTGCCATGAACGCTTTTATGGGTATGGGAATGGCAGGCGGAAGCATGAGTCAGCCTATGGATTCTTCGATGTACAATCAGGCTATGCAGCAGAATATGAATAACACGCAAGTGGCAGCTGCTTCTGCACCCTCTGCAGATTCATGGATATGCGAATGCGGCACTTCTAACTCGGGCAAATTCTGTCAGGGATGTGGCAAGCCAAAGCCTGAGCCTAAAGCTGCAGATGGCTGGACCTGTGAATGTGGAGCGGTAAACCAAGGCAAGTTCTGTATGGAATGTGGCAAGTCCAAGCCTGCAGACGGATGGATTTGCACTAAATGTGGAACAGTTAATAAGGGCAAATTCTGCGCTGAATGTGGAGCAAAAAAGCCTGCCGGAGAACCGCTTTATAAGTGTGATAAGTGCGGATGGGAGCCAGAAGATCCCAAGCATCCGCCGAAGTTCTGTCCTCAGTGTGGAGACCCTTTTAATGATGACGATATAGTATAATTTAAAGCGAGCAAGTAACACATTTTTCTCTTTTGCATAATCTGTAATATGAGCGATGGCAAGTGCAAGCTTGATCCTAAGCTTAAATATTAATGTGAGGAGATTTTTCGTTATGTGTGGAAATAACTGCTGCTGGTGGATTATCATCCTTGTTGTTCTCTTCTGCTGCTGTGGAAACGGCTGGGGCGGCAACGACTGTGGATGCGGATGTGGCTGTGGCTGCAACTAAGCTTTAAGAGAAAAAGCCCGAAGGTTTTTACGCCTTCGGGCTTTATTATTAATAAAAGGATTCTATTTTCGACTTGATTTCATCAGAACTATCTGAAATAACCAAAATTTCAAATCCGCCACATTCAAACACCAGTGCATTTTCAGCCTTTTGCATCTCGTCGGGAGCATATCCCTCAAAGTCGTTAGCACGTGATTGTGCACGTTCGGTTAAAAACTTTTCACAATCGGCAGTACTGCTAGATATTATTGATATTTCATCTGAAAGCTTTCCTGAGGAGACGTACATTATTCCACCATCAGAAAGCTCATCTATTGATGCTCCATAGAGCGAATAGCAGTTGTCATTAAAAACCTCATCACCATAATCCGCACGTGCGTCCAAGCTTTCTGTAAGTCCACTTTGCTCAAGCTTGTCAAGCAATTGAGAGGCAGTAAGGCTAGACGTTTCACCTTTGCTTGTATTTTCATCATTACTGCCGCATCCACAGAGCATAAGCGGTAAAATCAAGCATAGTATTATATTCTTTGACAAATGAGATCTCCCATTTCGCTGCACGAAACAGCCTTGCAGCCATCAGACATAATATCGCCTGTTCTGTAGCCGTCATCGAGTGTTTTTCTTACAGCCTCTTCTACAGCATCCGCCTCATCAATTAAATCGAATGAGTAACGAAGCATCATAGCTGCCGAGAGTATTGTCGCAATCGGATTTGCCTTGTTTTGTCCTGCAATATCGGGCGCACTTCCTCCGCTTGGCTCATACAAACCAAACTTAGTTTCGTTCATACTTGCTGAGGGGAGCATACCGATAGAGCCTGTAATCATTGAAGCCTCATCCGAAAGAATATCACCGAACATATTCTCAGTAACCATTACATCAAACTGTGCGGGATCCTTTACAAGCTGCATAGCCGAGTTGTCAACAAGCATATGCTCAAGAGTGACCTCAGGGTAGTCCTTTGCAACCTCGTTTACTACCTTTCTCCAAAGACGTGACGAATCAAGCACGTTAGCCTTGTCAACGCTTGTGACCTTTTTGCGACGCTTCATCGCAACCTCAAAGGCTTTAATTGCAATTCGTCTGATTTCATTTTCGTTGTAGGAAAGTGTGTCAATCGCAGTCATTACCCCGTTAACCTCTTCGGTTTTCCTCTCGCCAAAGTAAAGACCGCCTGTAAGCTCACGCATAATGAGCATGTCAAATCCCTTTGCTGAGATTTCTTCCTTTAACGGACAAGCTCCTGAAAGCTGAGGATAAAGCAGGCAGGGACGCAGATTAGCGAATAATCCGAGAGCCTTTCTTATGCCGAGCAGACCAGCCTCTGGACGCAGATTAGCAGGAAGCTTGTACCAAGGAGAGGTGTTTGTATCCCCTCCGATAGAGCCCATAAGCACCGCATCGCTAGCCTTGCAGGTCGCAATAGTTTCATCTGTAAGTGGCACGCCGTTTGCATCAATTGAGCATCCGCCCATAAGAAGCTGAGTGTACTCGAACGTATGTCCATACTTTTGAGCAACAGTATCAAGCACCTTCATAGCCTCAGTTATAATTTCAGGACCGATTCCATCGCCCTTAATAACAGCAATTTTTTTGTTCATTTATATTCTGTCCTTTCACATAAAAAATCATTTGCTCTTTTATTATAGCACATTTGGTTTTAAATTGCAAGAGGGGAGAGGTGATAATCAGACGAAGCATAGCGAAGGTGCTTAGGGAAGAAATAAGCTAATGTATATTGGCTTTCATTATATATCATATATCCGAAAGCACTTCAATTGTATGCTTAAAAAATTGCTCCTGAAAATTCACCGCTGTCTGAATTTCTTCCTTTGAGAATCGAATCCCATTCGGCGCTGCAACAAGCTTATCCTCCACATCATCTTCACGATAGATGATGCCGATGACTGATGCTGTGTATTCTCGAACCGGAACATCCACCCCAAGCAAATACACATCGAGTTCAGCACCATCACCGCTATATACATTCGGAATAAATCCGTAATTAACCGGATATATCATCTCCGGATGGCGTGGGTGTCTGCTCCCCATCGGGCGGTCTATCTTAATATTTACCGTTTTACCCAGAAAAGATTTAACCAGTGCTTTTCTTAAAGTACGGACAATAAAATCATGTTTCCCACTGGTATATTTTTTTCGGCCGCTGTCAACAGGCGCCTGTGATGCAAGTGTAAGCTTTAAGCGCTCATACTCTTTCGCAACAGACGGCTCATGGTTCAGATAATCCCGGAAATTTATATAATTTATCCAGTCCATACCACCTGCATGAACGACATGAATAAAGTGCGTCTGCAAATCTCCTGTACCCTGATAATAACTGCCCGATGCAAACAATAGCTGTTCTCCAAGTTCGTCATACTTTGGTCTGTAATAAAAGCCTGCTGATTTTAATTCCTGTTCCAATGCAAGTATGTCCTTAAAATCATCCACTGCTACCGCGATATCAATAATCGGTTTTGCCTTAATCATTGGGATAGACGTGCTTCCCACGTGCTGAATATCCTTCGCAACATCACCAAGCACATTTTTAAGCCGGATTATGGTGTCCTGTGCTTCCTTTTCCCATTCTTTTTCATAATCGCACAGCTTTATAATTCCTCGTTTTAATCCAATCATGGTTTATCCTCCCGTTATCATCCCATATTTCTCCGGATGACGATATTTCTCTCCCATCACCTCATGCTCCGTAAGCCATTTCCCCGGAAGAAGTTGAAGTAGTGCAATTTTCAGTTTCATCAGTAATTTACTCCCTCTTTAATTTGAATATTACCGCTATACTACCTATTCTTGGAAAATAAAAAGAGTTGCTGTAATAGTCGTTCTTAGCTATAAAACGTGTTGAGTTCAGGTCGATAAACTGTAAGTTGTTCTATAAAGAATTTTCATAACCATAATTCCATTTCACCTGAATCACCAAAACCAAACTTCTCATACAATGGGAGTCCCATATCCTCCTGATCAGCAATTGCACTCATCCCCATTCACCGCCTGTTTCAACATATGAACCTGTAATTTCTATCGTGTTGTCATCTGGATCTTTCATCGAAAAATAATAATATGGATTCCGTGCATTAATGTATCTGATCTCCGTAATACTGCTGCCTATACCCAACGCACATATCCTGTCATATTCTTTTTTTAAGTCATCAGAAGACAGATTGATAACAATCTTACCTGTATTCTGCATTTTGGCAATTCTTACGCAATCATCATATTCCTCATACACTTTTCCCCTGGTTACCACTTTGTCAGGATTTTCAGAATCAAAGTATCCGTTCATAATTGATAAGCACAGTCCATCCATGCCAAATTGAGCAAATCTGTTCATATTTTGTGCTGTCACATCCCGTTCAAACAATAGTTTATAAAAATGTACTGACTTATCAAAGTCATTCGAAATAAGATATATAGACCCACTTGTTATCATGATTAAATTTCCTCCTATTCTCCAGAGCATCCATCTCTATATATTTCTGTTACAATGCTTTCCATGCTCATGTCACTTGTTATTCTCTTTTCATTCAACACATCTGAGAAATCCTTTTCACGCCACCATCTGCGCATTTCTTTTTCCCCAAATTCCTGGCACTTGCTTCTGGTCTGATGTCTTTTCAGCGTTTCTCTATTGCCGTGTCTAACTTAATACACCGTAACAATAGCATTTTTTACCCCTTAACGATGCACCCGCACACGTGTGCAAAAATGCACCACCCTCATAACGAAGCCGTATTCATCGTTAGGGGGGGTGTCTGTGCGAGGTTGACAGGGGGGTGCTATATGTAATTTAAGTTGCTTGATAAGCTGGACTTTGTATTATAATACTTCTTTATCTTAGTTTGATTTTTTATTACGCTTTCTAATCAAATATACTGCACACAGAGAAATAATTTCTACAACAGTATAAATGATTGCAATTAACATAGTAGAAGGTAAATATAGCCGTTCAGAGATATATACTGTTTTAGATATATCAGTTTCTGCAGTTATATCAAAATACTCGCAAATTCTGGGGAAAATCGTCATCGACCATGGAAGATTTATTGCTGTAAGCATAAAACAGAATCGTTCAATCAACAAAATGGATAGAAAAGTTATTGGAAATGCTATGAAAATGTCTTTTATTTTTAAATTATGAAAAACATTCAAAAAAACAGTTGCAATGCAAACAATTAGACATTGTATTAAAAATCCAGTTATTCCAACAATATCGTTGCATTCTTTACTCGAACCACTTACATAGAGGACAAATGAAATGAACGCAAACAAAAGACATATAATAAATCCCACAAAATAGTTTGCGAAAATAACGGATATACCTAAGATTAATGAATTTGAAATTGTGTTCTGTTTCACCTTACATACTTCCATTTCTGTAAATTCCGATTTGTCACTTCCATTTATTATACTATATTTTTATGAACATTTCTACCAATACACAAGTCTCATCCACACGGCAAACGATATAGCCGATATATTATTCGCCGTCTTGACCACCGTTAGGCAAAATATACCATTCCTCTTTGTCATCGTTTAGCTTTATTGCGAGCAATTTGCCATTTTTAATTATAACTGCTTTTGCAGAAGTGCGTATTGGTCTTGACATATTTAAAAGCCTTTCGGTTACGATTTATTTACATATTGTTTAGAATTATTCAAAAAGAGCTTCTGCTTTGGATTGAATAAAATGAGTGCGATTTGTTTTTTGAAAGCGGTTAATTATAAAAAATCCTCGAAAACAGCACAGATACACTATTTTCGAGGAAATATATGATGCCGCTAACCGGACTTGAACCGGTACGGATTTTACTCCGAGGGATTTTAAGTCCCTTGTGTCTGCCTATTCCACCACAGCGGCATGAAATCACATGTTTTATTATATCATATTTGTTATCGGTTGTCAAGGGGGAATTTCAAAAAAATTTAGCAGTGTGAAAATTTTTTACATAACTTGACAAGTGATGAAATTAGTGATACAATAGAGAAAACATATTGCGGTATGTAAAAATAATCAATACTAATAATAGCAATTTGTAAAAAATGCAAAATAATATGTGATTACTTTATTTAAATTATCAGGGAGCGGAATAATATGTTATTTAATGCAAAAGACGAATCGATTCAAGAAATAAAAGAGCAACCATTTAAATCAGAAAAAGAAATGCAGACAATATGTGAAACCAATTTAGAGACACTTGTAAACCTAGAATATATTGACACGGAGTTTGTTGTAGCTGATTTTAGACTTGACACAATTGCGTTTGATAGACAGGCTAATGCATTTGTTATTATTGAGTATAAAAATCGCCAAAATGTAAGTGTAATAGACCAAGGCTATACATATCTTTCTACAATGTTTAATCACAAAGCTGACTTTGTACTGCGGTATAATATAAAATTTCAAGATAATAAGGATTTAAATGATTTTGATTGGTCACAATCAAAGGTGATTTTTATCAGTCCTAGTTTTACAAAATACCAGACGAATTCAATTAACTTTAAAGATTTGCCCATAGAATTATGGAAGATAAAAAGATATAAAAATAATACTATTTCCTTTGAACAAATTATTTCTGCTAGTAGCAACGAGAGTGTTAAAAGCATAGCACCGGTGTTGGATACAGATTCAAAGCAAGAGCTTTTGAAAGAAACAAAAACCTATTCAGAAGAAGAATTAACCAATGTAGCTGAGGATAGTATAATAGATATATATACTGAGTTAAAGGAATATATTTTAAGTTTTATGACAATATTACACTAAAGGCAACGAAGCTTTACATTGGATTTTATCGTGGAAGAAAATGTGTTGTTTCTATAAAATTACAAAAGAAATCGCTGGTCTTGTGGATGAATACAAACCCTAACACGCTAGATGACCCAAAGGGAATCATAAGAGATGTTACTAATATCGGTCATCATGGGAACGGGAATTCTCAAATAAACATATCAAATAGGCAAACCATAGGCTATATAGAGGATTTATTGAAGAGCTTTTGCGTGCAGAATAGTACTGATATTTGAAAAACAACGATTTGTTCTCCGATTTAAAACATTAAGTCTGGAGGATTCACGGAAAATTAGCCGTATGAATGGAAAATAGTTTATGGGTTTGCTTGAATACTTATTATTCATCGTCTTTAATCGTCATAGTAGGTGGCGGAGCGAAGCTGAATTCTGTGCCGTTGCAATGCTTAAAACTTGGATTTTCTAACAACCCAAAAATTTCAATTGGTATTCCTTCAGGATAAGCCTTACATGATACCCCCATTCTCCTTTATTACCTGTTTTATTTCAGCAAACATTGCACTGTACTACATTAGCAGAAATCAATTTATCTTAACCCCTTTTTTAAAATACTTAACCGCATCAGAGCTAAAGTCAACACCCATTTTGCTTAAGGCAAGACAATCAGCAAAGTATTGTGAATTTTCTCGCCACTGAAAGTGTGAGTGCTTGAAAAAGTATTCTGTTGTTTTATTTACCAACTGACTATATCAATATCGTTAGCAATTTCTGAAAGCGTTTTTCCATCGAATAATGGTGTGTTCATTACAGCTTCTATGCTTTTGACTTTTAAATACTCTTCATCGCACCACATATCAAAATTGGTTTCAGAAAATGGGTCTACACCGCAGTCTTTCCCTTTATAGGAAAATAAAAAATGTGAACACATTTCAGATATTCTAGCTTTTATTCTCTCATCTGTCATAGCATGTCACCATCTCTTTCCCCTTTTATCATCGGTTAAATTCCTTGCTTCTCATCGCTTTTTGCTACTTTTTAGGCACAAGATCACACTTGTACCAAAAAGTGCGAGTGCTTGAAGGTTTGTC
Source organism: Ruminococcus sp. (assembly GCA_021199375.1). Taxonomy (GTDB): domain Bacteria; phylum Bacillota; class Clostridia; order Oscillospirales; family Ruminococcaceae; genus YE71. The sequence continues at coordinate 104,915 of JAJQIB010000027.1, forward strand.
AATTATTCGATGTCAATTATATTCGATTCGTGAACATAACCTCTGCAATCTGGATTTGAACAATGAAAATAATTAGATGTAGATATGTGTTCACCTCTCACATCAAAATAATCCTTGTTACACACCGGGCATTTAATTTTCTCACCTTTGCGAAGCCTTTCAATGATTCTTTCTTCTGCCATTTATCGTCTCTCCTTTCCACCAATTGTATTTACCCTTACTTCCAAACTCGTTGGCTTTAATCCTCGATAAGTTCTATCGACTGAATATCAGATTCATCAAGCCAAATACCGGATGAAAGAGCGATTGCCTCTTCTCCGTCATTGTCGTTAGGCTGAGTATATAAGTCGACCTTGCCTACATACATTTTCCCATTTGCATCAATAACTCTAACGTTTTTGTTTCTATAAGTGTTAAGCTTCATCATTATTCCTCTTTTCTGCTGGCACGCAATGTGTTCTCTTTTTTGAGTAGTGTACCGTCATGCGATTTGTTTCGCCACAATTAATGCCATATTCGTTAATGGATATGCCTACGTTTTCTAAAAGCGTAACAATTTCTTTAATTCTCATGTATGTTCTTGCTTACAAATATATTACTCCATAGCCCTAATAAACATCTGATTCAAACTCAAACCCATTTCAGCAGCAATAGCTTTCAGCTTCTCACGCTGACCTTTCGTAACACGAATTTTTATATCATCAAGGTGCGTTTTAACGTACTTCGCTGTAATTTCTTTTCGTTTTTCGTTGTACATGATATCAGCCCTCGTATTGTACCCATCAATCATTATACAGCCTTTCAATTGATTTGTCAAGTTTTATGAAATATAGTCAAAAAAGAGCTCTGACAATTAAGTCAGAGCTCAAATCCCAAAAGAAAGATAGAACGGACTTACCGCCGCTCGCTCTTTCTTATTAATCATATCACGTTTAACCCCGTTTGTCAAGAACTGAAAGGGACGTGATGATTCTATATAAGTACAAAAATAAAACACTCTCAAGCCGTGTAAAATCAACGATTTGCGAGTGTTTAAAGGCGTGGAGCTAAGGGGATTCGAACCCCTGACCTCTTACATGCGAAGCAAGCGCTCTACCAACTGAGCTATAACCCCTTCAACTAGCTTTTAAATTATATCATACTTTTTGAATTGTGTCAATGCTGTTTACAAAACTTTAATTTTTAGGCGAAAATTCGTCATATAACCTAAGCATGATGCCCCTTTTCACCTGTCGGCTCGGTCAGTGCTTCTCTTTGCAGATGCGCCCACTGGACACCCACACCCTCTTAGGTGGGCGGACGTGCGTAGGCTAAGGCGGCTGTCTGCCCTCTGAGGTTGCTACAAGCAAGCTTGTACAACAAGTATATCTCGCTTCGCTCCGTTTTAAATAGCCTTAATAACTTTTTTCATCACAATCGCCATAATTTCATTTTCTCAAACCATTGACAAGACCTAAAACTTATGCTATAATAATAATATGCACTGTGAGGTGTGATTATTTTATCGGAGGCGATTTTTAGATGAAGATTACAGCTGCACAAGCTATGGCAGAATGTTTAAAGGCGGAGGACATCAAGGTCGTCTTTGGTTATCCCGGAGCGGCTATTTGCCCTTTTTATGATGCACTTTTAGAGACGGATATCCGTCATATTTTGGTTAGACATGAGGCAAACGGCGGTCATGAAGCTAGTGGTTACGCTAGAATCAGCGGCAAGCCTGCAGTGTGTATTGCCACCTCTGGTCCCGGAGCAGTAAATCTTATAACGGCAATTGCGACCGCCTATGCTGACTCGGTGCCGCTTATATGTATTACCGGTCAGGTAAACCGTGAACAAATAGGAAGCGATGCTTTTCAGGAGGCGGACATTACCGGTTCGGCTGAGCCCTTTGTTAAGCATAGCTATCTTGTAAGTAATGGTGAGGATATACCTCGTATATTTAAAGAGGCTTTCTATATTGCTGGAACAGGAAGACCCGGACCTGTGCTTATAGATGTTCCAATGGATGTTCAAAAGCAGATGATAGAATTCTCTTATCCAGAAGGTGTTGAAATACGTGGCTACAAGCCTACCGTAAAGGGTAACTATGTGCAGGTAAAACGAGTATATGCTGCCCTTAGCGAGGCAAAGCGTCCGCTTATATGTATTGGCGGCGGGGTTTTTGCAAGCAAAGCTAATGACGAAATTCGTGAGCTTGCCAGAAGAATGAATATACCGGTTATTACTACGATGATGGGTATTTCCGCATTTGCAAGCAATGATCCACTTTATTTTGGAATGCTCGGTATGCATGGAGTAAAAACTGCGAATCGTGCAGTAAACGACTGTGATCTACTCTTCCTCGTAGGAGCAAGAGTTGGCGACAGAGCAGTAAGAACGCCCCTCGCACTTGAAAAGACTACAAAAATCATACATATTGATATAGATCCTGCTGAAATCGGCAAGAATATAGGAGTTGATTATCCGCTTGTTGGAGATGCCAAGCTTGTTTTACAGCAGATTCTGGATATTGCTCAGCCTATGAGTCACAATGAATGGCTTGAGCAGCTCAATTCATATCGTGCAGAAAAGACGTTTGCCAATACTCCAAACGGTACTGTAAATCCCCGTGAGTTTATAGATAGGCTTTCTGCAAAAATGCCTGATGATGCTGTAATTTGCGCTGATGTTGGACAAAATCAGATTTGGACCTGTACTGGCTATGAGTTTCGTGATGGCGGGCGCTTTATAACCTCCGGCGGAATGGGAACGATGGGTTACTCGCTGCCTGCGGCAATTGGTGCTAAGCTTGCTGAGCCTGACAGAAGCGTGCTTGCAATATGTGGCGATGGTTCGCTTCAGATGTCAATGATGGAGCTTGCAACCGCTGTTCAGCACGATGTTAAGGTTAAGCTTGTTGTTATGACAAATACACGACTCGGAATGGTTCGTGAGCTTCAGACTAATGGCTATAACGATCGCCAAACAGCCGTATTTCTTGATGGCTCGCCTGACTTTGTAAAGCTTGCAGAGGCGTACGGAATTGATGCTATGAGAGTAACGGATGCTGACAGCATGAATGAAGCTATCGACAGGCTCGTAAATAACGATTGCATAACTCTTGTTGAGGTAGTTGTGGATAAAGATTTCCCGACACTTTAACAAAAGGGACTATTTAACAAAGGCAAATATATTTGTTCATAAAAAATAGATATTTGTGTTGTATAATTAAAAGTTGAGCGGGATGAGTAATCTCCCGAATTTCAGCTTTACGCAAATGCACAGAGAGGACTAAACCTATGAAACATACAATTTCTGTACTTGTGGAAAATCACAGCGGTGTGCTGTCAAGAATCAGCGGGCTATTCTCACGCCGAGGCTTTAACATTGAAAGTCTGGCGGTAGGACCCACACAGGACGAGGGGATATCAAGAATCACGATTATTGCTGATGGTGACGAGTACACGGTTGAGCAGATTGAAAAGCAGCTTAATAAGCTAGTTGAGGTTATTAAGGTAAGAAGCTTTGACAAGGGCGACTGCATGGCACGTGAGCTTTTGCTTGTGAAGATTGCAGCAGGTGCGGACAAGCGCCAGGATATAATGACAATCTGTGATATCGCTAATGCAAAGGTAATAGATCTTACACTTAATACCATGACACTTGAAATTTGCGATAAGTATGAGCACCTAAAGCGTTTTGAAGAGCTTATTGCTCCGTACGGAATAATCGAAACGGTTAGAACAGGAACAATAGCGATTCAAAAGGGAGCAGAAACTATGGCTCTCAAAAAATAAGTAGATATTCGCATTTTAAGCGAGTAAATATATTTTCTCAAACTATTTTAAAGACATGGAGGAATTACAAATGAGTGAAGCAAAAATTTTCTATCAGTCAGATTGTGACCTAAACTACCTAAAGGGCAAGACCGTTGCCATTATTGGATACGGTTCTCAGGGTCACGCTCATGCGCTAAACCTTAAGGATAGCGGTGTTGACGTTGTTGTTGGTCTATACGAGGGTTCAAAGAGCTGGGCTAAGGCTGAGTCTCAGGGGCTTAAGGTTATGACTACAGCAGAGGCTGCAAAGGCTGCTGATGTTATTATGATACTCATTCCCGATGAAAAGCAGGCTGCTCTTTACAAGAGTGAAATCGCTCCTTATCTTACCGAAGGCAAGGCTTTGGCTTTTGCACACGGATTTAACATTCATTTTGGCTGCATCGTTCCGCCTAAGAACGTTGATGTTATCATGATCGCTCCTAAGGGACCTGGACACACTGTAAGAAGTGAGTACGAGGCTGGAAAGGGTGTTCCTTGCCTAATCGCTGTTGAACAGGATGCTACAGGACACGCTCAGGACATCGGACTTGCATACGCTTTAGGAATTGGCGGAGCAAGAGCAGGCGTTCTCGAAACAACATTCAGAACCGAGACTGAAACTGACCTATTTGGTGAGCAGGCTGTTCTTTGCGGTGGTGTTTGCGCACTTATGCAGGCTGGATTTGAGACACTTTGCGAGGCTGGATATGATCCCAGAAACGCATACTTCGAGTGCATTCATGAGATGAAGCTAATCGTTGACCTTATCTATCAGTCAGGATTTGCTGGAATGAGATATTCGATTTCCAACACTGCTGAGTATGGTGACTACATCACCGGTCCTAAGATCATCACTGAGGACACCAAGAAGGCTATGAAGCAGATTCTTTCAAATATTCAGGATGGTACATTTGCTAAGGACTTCCTACTTGATATGTCTGACGCTGGTTCACAGGTTCACTTCAAGGCTATGAGAAAGCTTCACGCTGAGCATCCTTCCGAGAAGGTCGGAGCAGAGGTTAGAAAGCTTTACAGCTGGAGCGATGAGGACAAGCTTATCAATAACTGATAGCTCTATCTTAAGTAAATAAATTTATCCCCACGGGTTTTGCACCGTGGGGATTTTTTGTATGCTCTGACTTACAGTTTTTTAATAATATTTGTTGCTATATGTTTGATATTCACTGAGCGTATCAAGGCTACTTAGCATATCATAAAGCTCATAAGCCTCTTCTTCAGTGACACAGATGCTTTGATCCAAGAGTGATACACTGTACATGTCATCAACATCAGTTTCATACAGATGTTTTTCATAGTCACTATAGTTTTTGAAGTACTCATATTTGGAAACCTCTTTTGAAACACTAAGAGTTACCTTTACAGTGTCGTCGTTTGGCTTGCCATTTTTAAGAGCCACTATAAAGTCGCCAATGGTGTGATTACGATTTGTGGTTATTGATTGCACAGTCTTTATAATACTTCGTGTTTGCTCGTCTGTGAGCTTTGCGGATTGATTATAAATAGAGGTGTAGTCGGGTACGTCGGGTAGATCAAGTGCTGAGTACACATATGAGCTGCTGTCACATATAATGATACTTACATTACAGTCTGATAAGTCAGCTTTCGGAACTTTTCGGGATGCACCGAAACATTCGGTAAAAAAGCATATGGCGGTAATTATAACGCATACTGCTATTGATCCCACATACTTTAATAGCCATACTGCAAAGTTTTTTAGTTTAAGCTCTTTACGCATCACGATAAGATTGATTATTACGTAAATAGCAGCCATGATAAAGAACCATAATCCTATAGCTTCACTAAAGGTGGCTATGCAAAATACCGTCAGCACAAGTAGAAGCATTAAAATCTCAAAATAGAGTTTGTTTGCTATTGGTTTGCCTACTGTTTTACCGTCACGAGTTTTATAGAAGAATATCGAAAGCACCATTAGTGCAAGCGATATTAAGCAGTTTATGCAAACCTTGATAAAAAAGCTGACATCTCCTGCACTTTGATTTGTTATTGTGAGTCCCCAACATTCAAAGACATCTGAGCTTAATGATGATAATCCGGCTGTCATATAGCAAACTTTAAAAACAAGGATGTATGGAAGAAAGCTTATTATAAAAACCAAAATCCATGAAAGATATATGCTCTCAGCAAAGCAGCCAATGTGACAGCAACTAAATACAGCTATTGCATCTACAAAAAGGCACTGTAATAATGCTATACATATTATGGTGAGGTATTCATCAGGATCAAGAATTCCTTCATTATTAAACAATAGAAATATCAAAAATGAAAGTACTGTTACTGGGAGAATGTGCATATAGAGAATTGCTAAAAGCTTTGAAAAATAACGCTCATTTGCGCTTAGCGGAAGTGAGTGTTCGATGTCGCAAACGTTTTTGTTTAGCATGTCTTTAAAGATATTAGATACTACAAGAGAGCCTATTGCTGCAATAGGAAACATACTTGTTGTGTAGAGTGCGCTAAATAAAGCTATTATTGCAATTAGTATGATTGTGGCAGTAAATAGTTTTTTATGGTTTCGCATTTGAGCAAGGGCAGCTAGGTTAATTCTTCTAAAGCTCATTGATATACCCCCTGACTTCGGTTTCATAGATGAATATTTCCTCTAGTGTAAGTGGTACACACTCGGTAAAATCAGTCTTAATTTTTTTTAGCTGTAAAAGAGTTTGATCCTTTGAGCTATTTACTATTACCTGAGCTATACTTCCGGCAACAGAGTATTTCATTATTTCAACCCCACATGCTTCTATCTCGTCACGTGTTACGGCTATTTGATTTCTTGCTAGCTGAACCTTACAAAAGCCACTCTTAAGCCTATCTATCTCACCTGATAGGACAAGCTTGCCTCTGTGTAAAAGCATAGCGTGATCACAAATCTCACTTATTTCTGAGATGTTATGTGAAGATACTATAAGCGTAGAATCTCGCTCATGCATATTTTGTTTTATTAGATTCTTTACAAAGCTTCTCATTGCGGGATCTAGTCCGTCAAAAGCTTCGTCAATTACAAGGTATTTGGTTCTGCTCGCAAGTCCTGCAATAACCACCGATTGACGCTTCATCCCTTTTGAAAAGTCTGAAAGACGTTTGTTAAGTGGTAAACCTAATTTTTGAGCGTATTCTTCAAAGCTGCACTCTGCAAAATTTGGGTAAAAACTCTCGTAATATTTTGCAATTTCCCGTAGGGTGTAGGAGGTGTACTGAACCGTTTCATCGCTTACAAAGAAGATGTTCTCTTTAGCTTTAGGATTGTTGAAAACCTCCTCGCCATCAATCTTTATACTACCGGTCTGAGACGAGTAGATTCCGCAAAGTAACCGCATAAGTGTAGATTTTCCGGCACCATTAGAGCCTAAAAAACCATAGCAACATCCATCAGGTATATCAAGTGATATATCATCAAGAGCCTTAAAGCCATTATTATCTACTGGACTTTTTTTGAAAAGGTCATAGATGCGTTTCGTATCTCTATCATTGTTATTCTCCTGTCCATATTTTTATTTTATTTAATCATAAACCTTTAAATACATTATATACCACAACCCCAATCATGTCAATGATTTGTAATTATTTTTGTGTATATTAACAAAATGATAATTAATAATTTGTTTATTCTGCTAATATTTCTCACGAGATTTTTTACAATAATCTCAAGCAATTTGGGACAAGAAAAGTATCAATAAGTTACAATCCCTCAATAGATATTGACTTAAAGACCATTTTGCGTTATAATATATAGTAGAGAGGGATTTTAAGGGAAGGGATGATCACATGACTAAAAAGACATATTTCTATGGAATATTTTGCATAATAACCTGCCTTTGTGTATTTGCGCTTGGGCTTTCACCAATTAGCGCATCTGCTGAGGCACATGGCTCTTTTAGCATTCCCGATGGAGCTGTCGCAAACGGTGAGTATTTTACTGTTAGTGTTGAATTTACGGCAAGCGAGGAAATAGGCACTGTGTCTGCGGCTATTTCATATAACGAGGATTATATGGAGTTTGAAAGCTCTGATTGGGCGAGCGGTGGCGGTGGAATTATCAATATAAATGGTTTTCCAACGGGCTCTACTGACAGTATGACGGTTGATATAGTATTTCTTGCAAAAAAAGAGGGTGTGTCTCAGATTAATCTTACAAACGGTTCAGTAATGACCCCTGATGGATTGATACTTAATAGCTATATTACGGCATATGCTAATATCACAATCGCCGATCAAGCATATTCAAACTCAACCGACAGCACTACCTCTGACAGCAGCTTGTCAGATGATAGCAGCTATGCGACATCTGATAGCTCTGAAATTGACTCGAGCAACGAGTATGACGGACTTACAGCTGTCTTAAAATCTCTTACTGTTGAATCAGGTGAGCTTAAGCCTGAGTTTTCACCTGGAATTTATAACTATACCGTAACCGTTTCAAGCGATGTAATCGTGTTTGAAATGGAGGGTGAAACAGCAAACGAAAATGATACGATTTGGTACGAGGGAGCAAAATATCTGGTTGATGGTAAGAATCAGCGAACAATAACAGTAACCTCGGCTGATGGACTTACATCTAACGTCTATACGGTGACTATATATAGAGAGCCATCTGAGAGTGATGCAGACGAAAGCTTAGGTGAATTAGAATCGGAGCAAGAGCAGGAGGCTGCTGTTGAGTCAGTTGAGGAGCAGTCTCAGGATTCGACTGAAGAGACGTCATCTGTAGAAAGCTCTTCTAGCAAGGTAGAAAGCTCTGATAGCGAGACCACAGGTGTCCAGGATTTACGTGATTCTCTCATGCCTGCATTATACGTTGCAATGGCTGCGATAGTTGTTGCGGTGGTGATACTAATAGTTTGGATAAGAACAAAGAGTAAAAACAGGATGGGATGAGAACAAATGAAGATTATCTTCAAGGGAAGGTATGATGGCAATCCGGAATCTATACCAACCTACGAGCATGAAAAAAATGCGAACAAAATAAAAGAATTTGACGATATGAATAAATTTGGAATTATAATGAATTTTGTATCGTTTGGTTTTATTATCCTCTTAGGAGCTATATATGTTTTGGTCGCGGGCGGAATTGATAAGTTTAGTACGGTAGGATTTATTGTACCTTTTTTGCTGCTCTTTCCACATGAGATAGTACATGCTATTTGCTTTAAGGAAGAAAGCTATGTGTATACTAATTTAAAGTCGGGGATGCTTTTTGTAGTAGGACCTGAGCGAATGAGCCGTAGTCGAGCAATATTTATGGCACTCCTGCCTAATCTGTTATTCGGCTTTCTGCCCTTCGTAGCTTTTTTAATAAATCCGAATTTGCATTTTTTAGGAACAATTGGGTTTATTTCGATCCCTATGGGTATCGGTGATTATTACAATGTTTTTAATATTCTTACCCAAACACCTAAGGGATCTAAAATATATATGCACCAGCTTGAAACATATTGGTTTTTACCAGAAATGGAGTAATAAATGAAGGATGGTTTTATAAAGGTAGCTGCCTGCACGCCTTTAATAAAAGTTGCAGACACGGATTATAATGCCGAGCGTATTATTGAAATGATAATAGATGCTGAAGGTCAAGGAGTTAAGATTTGTGTTTTTCCTGAGCTTTGCATAACAGGCTATACCTGTCAGGATTTGTTCTATCAAGATACCTTGCTTGATGGTGCAATGAGTTCGCTTATGAAAATTGTAAAGACGACAGCAGAGTACGATATGCTGTGTGCTGTCGGACTTCCTGTAAAGAATAGGGGCAAGATTTTTAACTGTGCCGCAGTTTTTAGAAGGGGAGAGGTTTGTGCTTTTATCCCCAAAACACATCTTCCCAATTATAATGAATTTTATGAAGCAAGGCACTTTGCGGCATATGACGGAGAGGATACTTACGTGGATTTGAGCCGCTTTTTTGACGATGGACGCAATCATGGAGCGGAGATGTGTCAGTGCTTGTATACGTTTAGGAGCTTTCCTGAGCTTACGGTGGGTTTTGAAATTTGTGAAGACCTTTGGACGGCGGATCCTGTGTCAAATCATTTGGCTAAATATGGCGCAACGCTTATTTGCAATCTTTCTGCTTCAAATGAGGTTATCGGCAAAGAAAAGTACAGACGTGAGCTTGTGTCAAACCAGTCGGCAAGACTAGTTGCGGGATACATTTACTGTTCAGCAGGAGATGGGGAGTCTACCCAAGATATGGTATTTTCAGGGCATAACATAATTGCTGAAAATGGCACGATACTTTGCGAGAGCAAGCTTTTTGAAAACGGAATGACGGTGTCCGAGATTGACCTAAAAAAGCTTGCGTTTGAGCGCAGAAAGCTTTCAACCTATCCTAAGGAGGAGGTATTTGATGAGAGCGTTGCTAAAGCGGGGTGCCTAGAAAATATAGCGACATTTATTTTGCCGCCCTTTAGCGAGCAGCAAACTCGTCTTACACGCTTTGTTTCAAAAACTCCGTTTATTCCTTCAGATAAATCGGAGAGGGACGAGCGCTGTCACCTGATTTTACAAATGCAGTCACATGGGCTTATGAAGCGTATTTCACACACGAATGCTCAAAGTGTGGTTATAGGAATTTCAGGTGGACTTGACTCAACCCTTGCTTTGCTTGTGTGTGTGATGGCGATGGATTTACTTAACCGCCCACATACCGATATAGTTGCGGTAACAATGCCCTGCTTTGGCACAACCAAGCGTACAAGAAGCAATGCCGAGATTTTGTGCGAGTGCTTAGGTGTCACATTCAAAGAGGTAAACATTACCAAGTCGGTTTTGCAGCATTTTGAAGATATTGGTCATGACCCTAACAATCATAATGTTGTTTTTGAAAATGGTCAGGCGAGAGAGCGCACTAAGGTGCTCATGAACATTGCAAATCAGGTGAACGGACTTGTTGTCGGCACGGGAGATTTGTCGGAGCTTGCACTCGGATGGGCTACCTATAATGGAGATCACATGTCAATGTATGGAGTGAATGCGAGTGTGCCAAAGACGCTTGTTCGCCACATAGTCAAATATTATGCCGAAACCTGTGGTTTTGAGCCACTAGAGCAGGTGCTTAACGACATCTATGATACGCCTGTATCGCCTGAGCTTTTGCCGACCGATGAGAGCGGCACTGAGATCACGCAAAAGACCGAGGATTTGGTGGGGCCATATGAGCTGCACGATTTCTTCCTTTACTATGCTATCCGCTGGGGATGCGAGCCGAGAAAGGTTTTACGACTTGCAGAGTATGCCTTTGGCGGTGAATACGAGCGTGAGACGATCGTTCACTGGCTAAAGACCTTTTATCGCAGATTTTTCTCACAACAGTTTAAGCGAAGCTGTCTGCCTGACGGAGCGAAAATCGGTTCTGTCACGCTATCCCCAAGAGGAGATTGGAGAATGCCAAGTGATGCAGTGGCAAGGCTTTGGGTGGAACAGGTCGAGAAATTGTAAAAAAGCCCGTCTGCAATTTTACCAGACGGGCATACTAATTATTGTGTATTATCACCAGTAGTAATAGTGGTTTTCCTTAATAACACCGGCAGGACGATTGGCAGCACGTTCAGCAGCTTTTCGAGCTGTCTCTACATCGGATTTGATTTCGCTCATTTCCTTGGATACCTGTTGAGAGAGCTGACGTACTTTCTCATTGTTTTCTGTCATCATGTTTTCCATACGCTTGTTATGTTCATCCTGTTCATAAACGTTAAGCGCTTCCTTGAGAGTATCAGCTCTGCGATTCTGTATGATGTTTGCAATACTTTGAAGCGAATAGGAATTGCAATATGCCTCAGGAACTGACTCAATTAATTCTGCGTTTTGAGAATAGATTTGATGTGATTGGTCGGTTAGGGATGCTATTTCCTTACTAAGCTGGTCACGCTCTTTTGTTAAGGTACTATTCAAATTAATATTACAATTCACTTTATATTTATTTAAACAGATACACAATATAATAGGTATTATTATATATGAAATTAGACAAATTATTAGAAAAACCGTTCCCTTGATAGGTAAAAAGTGATAGAGCATAAAGATTATGTACCCAACAAATGATATTATTTTTCCGCCACAAATTTCTTTATCGTAAATATATTTGCGTAGTATCATAACATAGAAGCAAATGGATGTGGTAAAAGTTATAACATAAAATATGGTATCAAAAATGGTGTTATCTAGTAATTCAAAAATATCTTTTCCTAAAATGTCCATTATTAAAAATGGCACAAGAAGAAAAATGAAGGTTGCTATTTCTACAAGTAAAATTGAAATCATGAAAAATATAAATATTCCAACCTCAATACCAATAGGGTAGATGATTGTTTTAATTATTGAGAATTTTGTATCATAATGCACTTGTTTTTTTGAAAGCTGACTTTCTAGGTTTTTCTTTTTAGTGGAAATATACTCGATTTGTTTTACTGGAGGAATGACCTTTTGCAAATAATCCACAATCTCTACTGTACTTAATTGATTTTCCATAATATAACCACCTCAGAAATATTATAGCACTTTACCCCCCTTGTCAATTGACGTTCATCACAAAATATACCCAATCATTTTGTGAATTTCCCACAAAAACCGTCATTTTTCTCGACCAATATCACTTTTCAAAAAAATTCTAAAAAGCTATTGCTTTTTTGGTAAAAATGCTGTATAATAATAGTTGTAAATGCGTTTATCGCAGGAAATTAAACAAATAGGAGATTTTGCTATGAAAATTATGGACACAATTGGTTTTGTTGAAGGCTTTGATGAAGAAGTAGGAAAAGCTATGAACAGCGAGCTTGCAAGACAAAGAAGAAATCTTGAGCTTATTGCAAGTGAAAATATAGTTTCTCCCGCTGTAATGGCTGCTATGGGTTCGGCTCTTACGAATAAATACGCAGAGGGCTACTCGGGCAAGCGTTATTACGGTGGATGCGAGTGCGTTGATGTTGTCGAAACAATTGCAATCGAAAGAGCTTGCAAGCTTTTTGGCGCAAAGTATGCGAATGTACAGCCTCATTCAGGTGCACAGGCTAACCTTGCAACATATTTTGCTCTTTGCGAAACCGGTGATACTATTCTTGGTATGTCTCTGGCAGATGGCGGACACCTTACTCATGGCTCTCCTGTAAACATGTCAGGAAAAAATTACAATTTTGTTTCATATGGACTTGACGAAAAAGGCTTTATTGATTATGACGCATTAGAAAAGCTTGCAAAGGAAAGCAAGCCTAAGCTAATAGTAGCAGGAGCAAGTGCATATCCGAGAATTATCGATTTTGAAAAGATAGCAGCAATTGCTAAGGAGGTAGGGGCTTACTTTATGGTTGATATGGCTCACATTGCCGGACTTGTTGCCGGTGGAGCTCATCCATCTCCTGTACCCTATGCTGATGTTGTAACTACCACAACACATAAGACCTTAAGAGGACCTCGTGGCGGATTAATTCTAACTAACAGCGAGGAGCTAAGCAAGAAGATCAACAAGGCAATTTTCCCCGGAACGCAGGGCGGTCCGCTTATGCACATTATTGCATCTAAGGCTGTATGCTTCGGAGAAGCACTTAAGCCTGAATTTAAGGATTATGCTAATCAGGTGGTAAAGAACGCTCAGGCGCTTGCAAACGGTCTTACCTCTCATGGCTTCAATCTAGTTTCGGGTGGTACAGATAATCACCTTATGCTAGTAGACCTCCAGTCGTTTAACATAACCGGTAAAGAGCTTGAAAAGAAGCTTGATCAGGTGTATATCACAGTAAATAAGAATGCAGTTCCTAACGATCCCCAAAGCCCGTTTATCACAAGCGGCGTAAGAATCGGCACACCGGCTGTAACAACAAGAGGCTTGGTTGAAGAGGATATGCAAAAGATTGCTGATTTTATATATCTTGCTGCTACAGACTTTGATAATAAGGCTGATGAAATCAGGGCAGGAGTTACTGAGATTTGCGACAAGTATCCGTTGTATGAGTAATTTCCTATAGTTTAATGCACATGACATCTAACAGCTATCACTTTAATGAGTGGTAGCTGTTTTATTTGTAATTAATAGCAAATAATCTGTTAGTATATGACCAAGCTGTATAAAAACGAAAATTGTAATAAAGCTATTGCATTTTTCAAATTAATGTGGTATACTTATGTTACAAGGGTGAAAGCTCAGTGAAAATAATGAAAAGAGGTAATCTTATGACAAAGTTTTGTACAAAGTGCGGAACAGAGGTTCCGATGGATGCAACGGTCTGCCCAAGCTGTGGGGCGGCATTAAAGTCAGCGCTGAATGCAGAGCAGGTACGCTATCAGTCCTCAAATGAAGGTCAGGCAAATGCTCAGCAGGCAGCGCCAAATTCGGGATATTCACAGCAGACATCTCCAAATCAAACATATTATGCACAGCCTAATAACGTGTATCAGCAAGCCGCTGTACCTATGTATCAGCCACTCCCAATAGAAGATAAGCACACTGGAATTTTAGGATGGATCGGTTGGCTGTTGCTTTGCTCAATACTGCCTGTAATTGGTCAAATAATTGCTATTTGTGCCTCAAGCGATAAATCAGTTAAGAACTATGCGGCAGCAAATCTTATTTTAGCTGCTGTTGTAGCGGTTATTACCATTGCGTGCTTTGCTGTGTTTGGTTTGGCTGTTACAGATGTGGTTTCGCAGCTTTAGTGAAAGTGCACAATTTTATTTAAAGTTATGCTCTTTTTGATGTGAAAAAATAACGAATATCGAATTTTTTGAAAAAACCTGTTGACAATTTTCAAAAAGTAGTGTATAATATATTAGTCGGTTATCGGACAAAGCTAATCGACTAAATATGGCGGTATAGCTCAGTTGGCTAGAGCACTTGGTTCATACCCAGGGTGTCACCGGTTCAAATCCAGTTACCGCTACCATCGGCCCGTTGGTCAAGAGGTTAAGACACCGCCCTTTCACGGCGGAATCATGGGTTCAATTCCCGTACGGGTCATCATTTCATATGCTCGGAAACAGCGTAAATGCGTTGTTTCCGAGTTTTTTGTTATGGAGAAAAATAGGCTTGTCCGCTATTCGTAATTTATAGAGGACATTTTTGTTTTAGTACAACTATCTTGTGGCTGAAAGCCGAATGCTCCGTCCATAGCCTGAGCGACTCTCGCCTGTGCAGGTAAAACTAATGCACGGCGGCAAACCGAAATTTTTTCATATCTATTGATCTTTTCGGAATTGTGTAGTATAATAAGAAAAGTAAAAGTAATTACTTGGAGGAAGTTAGATGGAATTTAAGACGGTAAAGCCTTTTGTAAAATGGGCAGGTGGAAAAAGTCAACTATCTGCGATGAGGTTAATATTCGTCTGATTAGTGGTCTGCTGAAAAATGTGGAGATTATTTGTGGCGATTATGCTGGTTAATAGCAAGTGAGGATATTATGAAATACAAAATAACAATAGAAGAAATGGTTTCAGAGGATTTCTTAGTTGAAGCAGATGATATGGAGGGTGCATTGAAAATCGCTGAAAGAAAGTATTCGGATGGAGAATTTGTCCTAACACCGGGAAATCTTTTTTGTAAGCAAATTTGCGGACAATGCCTTGAAAATAACGATTGTAAGGAGTGGTATGAGTTTTGATGAATTTTAATTTTAATGAACAGCTCGCAAGTGAATATAAAAGTGCTACTCAAAAGGTTAGAGTCATGAGTGAAAGCTGGGTGGCAGATAATATATTTTGCCCCTGTTGTGGACAGCCACATATACATAAGCTTGACAATAACAAGCCTGTGGCAGATTTTGAATGTGAGGGATGTGGAGAAACCTTTGAGCTTAAAAGTAAAAAAGGCAGAATTGGCAAAAAAATAAGCGACGGTGCATATGGCACTATGATTGAAAGGATTACAAGCACAGATAATCCTGATTTGTTTATCTTAAGATACACACCAAGCTTTGAGGTTACAGATTTGTATGTTATACCAAAGTTCTTTTTTGTTCCATCGATTATTGAAAAGCGTAAGCCCCTATCACCTGCATCCAAGAGAGCGGGTTGGGTAGGCTGTAATATTCTTGTTTCGCAAATTCCATCTCAAGGACGAATTAATATAATCTCAAATGGTGTAGTATCTGAAGCTGAAGATGTAGTTAATTCTTATGCAAAAGTTAGACGATTGCAAACTAATAATTTAGAAAGCCGAGGATGGCTCCTTGATGTTCTTAATTGTGTCAACGAAATTCCAACAGATGAATTTTCGTTACAGGATGTATACAAATACACAGAAATCTTACAAGCCAAGCACGTAAATAATCATAATGTAGAGGCAAAAATTCGTCAGGAGCTACAAATATTAAGAGATAAAGGCTTTATAGAATTTTTAGAAAGAGGACATTACAGAAAAGCTCCATGCTCCCAATGAGCTTTGAGGTTATGAGAATATTCCAGGACGCAGGCTTTACCCTCAAAGAGCTTATCATCAAGGAGCAGCACAACTGCCGAGCGACAGGCTATTGGAAAACGAACAGTATAAAATATAACTTTCTGTTGATAGCTCATGAGTATTTGTTTGTGTTTAGAAAGTAATGCTGGCGAGGTTAAACTTTTTGTGCCTAAAAACTGCATCTTGTGCCAAAACGCTTGACATTTTATATTTAATGATGTAAACTATATATTGTAAGGTTCAGGACTTGTATTTAGTTCATAATAATAGACTTACATTTAAGATTTCAGCTAGCAGAAAGATTGATATACTATAAAATATATCATCTACCCAATAATATCTGTTTAAGCAGCTTTCGCCTTAATAAGCGGAAGCTGCTTTGTATTTACTATTTTATTATTGCTCAGGAAGCCAGACTCTCATTTGATTTTCTCCACGGTTTACCCACATGTAATAAGGTATAGCGATAGCATCGCATGGCGCTTCTTTTAAAGGCTCAGCTGTGTATAGATCATCAGTGATTTCCTTGCGAACTGCCTCGACCTTTAGCTTTGCTTGCAGCCCATAGGGCTCGTTTTTGTCTGTTATCACGCTGATTTTTCCATCTCGCTTAATCGAAAGCGAGAGCACATCCTCATTATTATCTGCTCCCTCAAATGCGTATACAAGCACCCCTCTGCATATTGCCACCTGACCGCTAAGCCTCGGGACTCTTGGAGAGCTGTATACACGGTATGGTGTATCGTCAAGTACAAGTTCGATTACATCTCCTGCTTTAACATCAAGATAAGCATATCCATTTTTAGTATCTACATCTAATGCTTTCCCGTTTGTAGAAAGCTTGTATTTTTTGCTCCAGCTTGGTATTCTAATCGCAAGGGTACCATCTCCTTCACGTATGGTAAATTTAACCTCAAAACCAAATGGATAGTCGGTGCTGCACTCTAGCTTGATGCCGTTTTCAAAGCTAACTAATGAATCTGCATACATATGGCAAAATGCAGTAGCTTTGTTTTCGCCGAATGCGTATTTTCCAAAGGAGGATACAAGTCTTGCTAGGTTAGGCGGACAGCAAGCACATGAATACCACTTAGGACGAATGGTTAGGTCGTGACGGTGGGTAGGGGAGACACCTGAAATTGATGGAACAACCTCCAGCGGATTCACGTAGAAAAACCGCTTGCCATCCTGCTGCATTCCCGATAGTACACCGTTATAAAAAGCGCGCTCCATAACGTCTGCATACTTGCTATCAACCCCGTTTTCCAGCATTCTGGATGCAAACATCATTAGCCCGATAGCCGCACAGGTTTCTGCATAGGCGGTGTCACTTGGAAGATCATAGTCTACACTAAATGCTTCGCCGTGTACAGTAGAGCCAATGCCACCGGTTATGTACATACGCTTTTTTGTTATACTATTCCAAAGTGCTTGGCAGGCTTTGAAAAGACCTTCATCATCAGTCTGTGAGGCTAGGTCTGCCATGCCTGTATAGAGATATACCGCTCTAACTGCGTGACCTGTGGCATCCCTTTGCTCACGCACAGGCTTTTCAGCCAGCATGTAGTTGTAGTCGGATGGATTGCTCCCCCACACAGTCCAATCACGCCTATCTGCCTCCTCCTCATAGAAGTGAGGATTCACTCCACGTGTGTTGATGAAATGCTCACAAAGCCATAGACAATGCTCGTTGTTTGTAAGTCGATACATTTTCATAAGCGCCAGCTCAATTTCAGGATGACCCGGATAGCCTTCATTTTTATCGGTAACAAAATGCTTATAGATATGCTCGACATTTCTTGTCATTACGTCAAGAAGCTCACGCTTGCCGGTGGATTCGTAGTAGGCACAGGCTGCCTCAATCATGTGACCTGAGCAGTAAAGCTCGTGAGCCTCCAGCAGATTTGTCCAGCGCTTATCCTTATCCTTGATGGTAAAGTAGGTGTCTAAATATCCATCAGAGTCCTGTGCGTCAGCTATGATTTTAATTAGCTCGTCAACTCTTTTTTCGAGTGCTTCATCCGGAAAAATAGAAAGCGAGTATGCTGCTGCTTCGATCCACTTAGCCGCATCACTGTCCTGAAAAACCATACCGTAAAAGCCATCATTTACGTCCTCGCCTCTATTAGCCTTGCCGGCGTTGATAAAGTTTGCGATTACATGGCTTTTTTCTGCACCATCGGCGCAGTCGTTTAGTACATCGTATTGATAAGGAATAACCTCATCCTTGATAAGCCTTTGAAAGTGATTGATAAATCCATCCTTTGATTTAAAGCTTTTTTGCGAAATTTGTCTTTGTACCTTCATGAAGAATCCTCCTATAAATGCAAATATTTTCGCCTTAATTATACACTATCAAAAAGCAAATGTCAATGGATGTGTTGACAAAATAGAAAATAAGTGATATAATTTGCATTAAAGCGGGTATAATAGTAGAAAATTTAAGGAGATGCTTTTATGGAAAAATGGGCGGTAATCACGGGCGCAAGCTCAGGAATTGGTATGGAGCTTGCAAAGCTTTATGCAAGCCGTGGATATTCAATTGTTTTGGTGGCAAGGCGTGCTGAGCGGCTTTTAGAGCTTGCTATGAGCCTTGAAACGGATACCAGAGTGATTGCGTTGGATCTTAGTGAGCGTATTAACTGCGAGTCTTTGCATGAGCAAACTAAGGATTTAGATGTCAGGCTGCTTATAAATTGCGCAGGCTTCGGGGCAGCAGGGAGGTTTGATGAAATCGACCTTGATAAACAGACTGAAATGACTCAGCTTAACTGTATATCTCTTATGACACTTACGCATATGTATCTTAACGACTTTAAGAAAACGGATTGTGGTACTATATTAAACGTAGCATCCTCCGCAGGTCTTCTTCCTGGCGGCCCTAATATGGCAGTTTATTATGCTACAAAGTCGTATGTTGTATCTCTTACAAATGCAATTAGTGAGGAGCTTAAGGATGTGCATAGCAATGTAAAAATTGCCGCACTTTGTCCCGGACCTGTCAAGACGGAATTCAATGATGTAGCAGGCGTGAGGTTTGCTCTAAACGGAATAACACCGCAATACTGCGCAAAATGCGCTGCACTTGGTCTTGATAAGGGCGAGAGAATAATTATTCCTGAAGCAAAGATGAAGCTGGTATATGCTTTAAATAAGATATTGCCACAGTCGCTTATGCTAAAGGGCACGGGATTTCAACAGAAGAAAAAGACACAGGGAAGAAAATTTTCTCGATAAAATATGAATCTTTCAGAGAATTTTCACATAAGTCACAAAAAGATTAGCGATTTTTATCACATTTGCACAAGAAAATGAATAAAAGTTTGTGCAATAATACAATTGAAAATTCGAACAAAATAAAGTAGAATATTATTATAGGGTTTTTGTATGCGCATTTGGTTATTCCTGCGCATATAAGAATATTTGAAATCTAAATCTTAAATGACTATTCATTTAGAAAAGGAGAAATTATTATGAAACTAAAGAAGGTTTTCGCAGGCATGGCTGCTTCTGCTATTGCTATGTCAACGTTTGCAATGGCTACCGCTACCGAGGCTTCAGCTCTTGATACAGCATTTAATGCTGGTGTATGTTTCCAAACCACTTCGTGGAACTTCCGTGACTCCGTTAAGGATGAAGGCGGCTTAGCAGCAAATGCTGCAACATTCCCGAATCAGGGCGTTGGTGTATATGGTGATAGCGGCTATGATACAGCTGTTGAAGTTTCAGATGTTGCTATTCAGTATGATGGTACATACACTGTTACTATTGGTACAAGTGGTACTGTAAATGACTCACCTAAGGAATCTACTGATTCTGAAGGTGAAACCACGACAACTCTTGGTTCAGGTTGGGGTCTTAACGGTGATGGCGAAGAGTTTAATATGCTTTTAATCGGTACTGATATATTGGTTGACGAAGTAAACGATGATGGTCATGCTGTTATTGATGGTAATGAAGTTGTTGTTTCCGATGTTACAGCAACTTGGGGAAGCAATTCATACACCGTAGCTGATGCTTATGCTAAAGCTGACAACGATTATGCAACCTTCTGCCTTATCAATGCTTATGACAATGATGATTCGCCTATAGATCCTGATAGTGTTACAATGCCTGCAGAGGGCGAAACTATTTCTATCACATTTACTGTAAGTGGTCTTGGTGAAGATCCTAATGCTTCGACTGATGATTCTTCTTCAGCAGATGATACATCCAGCACTTCAGATGATTCATCGACAGCTGATGACTCATCAACTGCTGATGATTCAAGCACTAGTGATGATGAAGATTCAAGCGAGAGCGATACAAGCTCGGCTAGCGATACAAGCACGGCGGCTGCAAGCACAACAACAACAACAACATCGGCTGCTTCCGGTTCTACTACTACCACAGTAGGTAGCACAGGCTCAAGCACATCATCTGCTGCTACTTCTGATGATACAAGCAATGCTGAGTCCGGCGCTCCTGCAGGAATTGCTCTTGCACTTGCTGCTGTAGCTGGTGCTGCTGTAGTTGTTACTCGCAAGAAGTAATTACTAGGCTAGTTTAAAGCTTACAAAAGATTTAGATTATATCACAAAAGGGACTTCTTTTTGAGGTTCCTTTTGTTGCATTATGCACAAAGTTTCAAAATTCTCGATTTATTTGCAAAAAAAATTACATTTTGCTATAGACAAAATCGTAAAATTATAGTATAATAGTACTGTATAATAAAAAATCTATAGTAAGGAATATGTGCAAATGAGAGTAATAACAGGATCCGCACGAGGACGCAAGCTAAAAACGCTTGACTCGCTTGAAATAAGACCCACACCCGACATGGTAAAGGAAGCAATTTTCTCGATTGTACAGTTTGACCTGCCAACCGCAAGTGTTTTGGATCTATTTGCGGGAAGTGGACAGCTAGGAATTGAATCTCTTTCAAGAGGTGCAGGGCACTGCGTGTTTGTTGATAAAAATCCGGCTGCGATTGCGGTTATAAAGGAAAATCTTAACACCTGTAAGCTTGCATCAAATGCCAGAGTGTTAAATATGGATAGTATTGAATATCTTAAGGTAGCAAAGAGCGGACTTGATATAGCTCTTTTAGATCCCCCCTACCGTAACGGTTTGCTTGAAAAGGCTTTACCGCTTTTAGGCAGTAAGCTTAATGACGGAGCATTCGTTATCTGTGAGCATGAGCGAGAGCTCGAGCTTAATGATGAGTATCCTCAGCTTTATCTTCATAAGCGCTATCGCTATGGCAAGGTCGCAGTAACAGTCTACAAAAAGGCTGACGAAGATCCCGAAAAGCAGGTGACCGAGTAATGAGAATAGCAGTTTGTCCCGGAAGCTTTGATCCCGTGACAATGGGACATTTAGATATTATTGAACGAGCGTCAAAGCTTTTTGATAAGGTTATAGTGCTGGTGTCATTTAACCCAAGCAAAAAGACAACAGCTGCGTTTTCTGTTAAAGAGCGTATGGAGCTTATTTCTCGTGTAACAAAGCACCTGGATAATGTTCTTGTTGATTGCAATGATGGACTTTTAGCTGATTATGTAAGAAGCACAGGTGCATCTGCAATAGTTAAGGGACTTAGAGCAGTATCTGACTTTGAGTATGAATTTCAGATGGCTCTTGCAAATAAGCATCTATGTCCCGATGCCGAAACGGTTTTTTTAACCACCAGCACAGAGAATATGTATCTTTCTTCGAGCGTAGTAAAGGAAATTGCCAGTCTAGGCGGAGATATAACAGGCTTTGTGCCGCCCGAAATTCTTGATGACATAAACGAGCGGCTTTTTATAGAAAGTTAAATTTTGGAAAGGATGTTTAAACATGAATATTGATGAAACCATTGAGCTTATGGAGGAGCTTCTTGACAATTCCTCAGCAGTTCCGTTCTCAAACAAAAAAATGATCGACTGCGATCAGATGAGAGATTATATCGACAATCTTCGTCTTGGTCTGCCCGGTGAGCTTAAAAAGGCAAAGGAAACAGAAGAAAACAAAGAGATGATTATCGCCGAGGCTAACAAGGAGGCTGAGAAGATTAAGGCAAAGGCTGATGAAGCGGTTGAGCTTGCAAAGAAAAAAGCGATGGAAATAGTAAGTGAAACCGAAATCACTCGTCAGGCAAAGGAATATGCAGCACAGCTTATTAGTGAAGCACAGCAAAATGCCGATGAAATTGTAGCTAACGCCAAGGAAAAGGATGCACAGATTCGTCAGGCACTTACAGAAAGCGTAAACAAGTCGCTTGCCGAGGCACAGGAGGTTCTCAAGAAGAATCTTAGCGATGTCACCGAAACCATGCAGGCAGTTGATAAGCTAAACACTGTTGAAAAGCCTGAGCAGCCTGAAGAAGAAGCTGAGTAAATCACCTAATACATTACAAAAAAAGCAGTCGGATTTTTAGTCGACTGCTTTTCTTAGCTTTTAGTATTTATTTCTTTTTCTTCTTTGATGCAACTACTGCTACTACAATTATTACCGCAATTACAACAACTATTCCTGCAACAATTGCTATTATAGCTGCCAGCGAAAGAGATGAATCGGAATTTTCATCACTTGCATCATCTGCTGAGTCTGCTGCCTGGTCAAAGTCGTCCTCATCCTCTGTCTGAACAGTCGCTTCCTCTACCTCATCGGTGTTTTCTTCCTCAGTATCTTCCTCTACGTAGTCAAGCACTATTACCTCGTCTGGATTATTTTCAATCTTGTCCTCAGCAAGTCCTGATACGTTAAAGTTTATGACAATAGGATCTGTTGTGTTCCAAGGCTTAGCATCCATCTCAGGAGTTGTGGTGGCGTTCACACCATATGCATTTTTTATTTTAAGCACATGATTGTCGCCATCCTCTTCAAGCTCAGGCTGTTCGTCAAAGGTGTAGGTAACTCCATCAATGGTGCAATCGGTAAGTGTAACCACACAGTCGGGATTTGCTTCAAAATCTATGCTCATGTTAAGTCCGAGAGTGCCGACTTCTACATACTCACGTGTGTCATCAGGCACGCACCATCCGGAGAATTCAACGCTATAGTCTCCGTTTCCGGTGATATTCACGTCCTTATGCTGACAGGTGATGATATTCGTTTCCATTTCGTTATATGGCTCAAGTCCAACAGCATTGCGGTGCTCCCACTCATCCTTGATCATCCACTGAATACCCGCCTGACCGTAGTCTGTAGCTGAAGCACTTATTGCCATCATAGAGCCTAACGCCAGCGCGCAGACAAGTGATGCTATTCTTTTTCTTATCATAATTTTTTACCTCCATGTATCTAAATTAAAATGTATACATAAATTATACAACATTTAAATCATTTTTTCAAGTCGCATATTAACCAATAATACTAGTGATTTATTGATAAATCTCACAAAGAAATCAAGCAATGCTTAAGTCTTTACTTCAGCAGCTCAATCACATCATTAACCAGATCTGCTGTGGTTTGCTTTTGATTTGGAGTTATCGAAAATCCTGACTTTTCTCCTTGAATGAATTTAAGCCTCGTTGAGTACTTAGATAAAAGCTTTGGCACGAAATCAGGCTTTGAATCCTTCATATAAAATACAACCTGAGCGCCCTTTTGTGTAATTTCCCTTATACCTAAAGCAGCTGCCATGTTTCTGATTAGCGCAACATTTATAAGTCCCATAACCGGCTTAGGAGGCTCACCGTATCTATCAATAAACTCATCAATTACATCACGTGAGTCCTCCTCTGTTACAATAGATGCTATTTTTCGATAGGCGTCTATTCTTAGCATATCGCTTTCAATGTAGTTATGAGGAATGTATGCATCGATTGTTATGTCTATCATACAATCCTCGGGTGAGGGCGGGGGAGTTTCACCCTTTTGCTCAGCAATAGCCTCATTTAGCATCTGTAGATATAGGTCATATCCCACAGCCTCCATATGTCCGTGCTGCTGACCGCTAAGAATTGAACCCGCTCCACGGATTTCGAGATCTCTCATTGCTATATGAAAGCCTGAACCAAACTTTGTAAATTCCTTTATAGTTTCAAGTCGTCTTGCTGCTACCTCGCTTAATACCTTGCCACGCCTAAATGTAAAGTATGCGTATGCACGTCTGCTAGATCTTCCTACACGTCCACGCAGCTGATATAGCTGTGAAAGTCCTAGCTTGTCAGCGTCCTCTATAATAAGCGTGTTGACATTAGCCACATCCACTCCCGTTTCTATTAGCGTTGTGCAAACCAGGACATCAATTTCTCCTTCTATAAGCTGACGCCAAATATCGCTAAGCTCTTGCTCACCTATTTTCCCATGAGCTACACCTATTCTTGCATTTGGCAATAGCTGTGATAGCTTTTCTGCAGTAGCGTAAATAGTATCTATTCGGTTATGAATGTAATAAACCTGACCGCCTCGTCTTAGCTCCTTATTTATCGCTTGCGCTATAATCCCTAGATCATGCTCTATGACGTAGCTCTGTACCGGTTGACGATCTTGAGGAGGCTCCTCTATTACTGACATATCTCGAATTCCTGAGAGAGCCATATTAAGTGTACGTGGTATAGGTGTAGCTGAGAGTGTCAGCACGTCTACCCCATTAAACATTTCCTTAAGCTTTTCCTTTGCAGCAACTCCAAATCTTTGCTCCTCATCAACAATAACCAGTCCCAGATCCTTAAATCCCACATCCTTTTGTACAAGTCGGTGAGTGCCTATAACTATATCAACAGTTCCTCGCTTAAGCTCTCGAATTGTCGCCTGCTGCTGTGATGCGTTTCTAAAGCGTGAAAGCAGATCCACTTTTATTGGAAAATGCTCAAAACGCTTGATTGCAGTCTGATAATGCTGCCATGCAAGCACTGTAGTTGGAACCAAAATCGCAACCTGCTTTGAGTCAAGAACACACTTAAATGCCGCACGCAAAGCCACCTCGGTCTTTCCAAATCCAACATCTCCGCATAGAAGTCTGTCCATCGGAACAGGCTTCATCATGTCATCCTTTATTTCCTGAACACATCTTATTTGGTCATCCGTCTCGGTGTAATCAAACCTTTCTTCAAAATCCGCTTGCCAGTCGTTATCCGGCGAAAAGGCATATCCCTTTGCTTGCTGGCGCTGTGCATATAGCGTGGTAAGCTCCTCTGCCATATCCTTAACAGCATTGCGTACCCTGTTTCTTGTACGCTGCCATTCTGTCGAGCCTAGCTTATGAAGCTTAACATTCGATTCTTCTCCGGCGCTTACATAACGTGAGACTAAATCAAGCTGTGTTACCGGAACATAAAGTACATCTGTACCGGCGTATTTAATTGTGATGTAATCCTTCTTTACTCCGCTTGTTTCAATGCTTTTAATTCCTGCATATTTGCCGATTCCGTGCATAGCGTGAACAACATAATCTCCCGGTGAAAGATCTGAAAGAGAGTTTATTTCCTCTCCCTTTTTGTGACGTGGCTTCTTTCGCTTTGCACTCATTGCTTTCATTTGCGTGATTATTGCGCAGCCTGCTTCAGGATAATCCACACCTGCAGAAAGTGAGCCCGTCATGACATAAATTTGACCCTTTTCGAGAGCAAGATTATCGCTGTTAGGATTATCAATTTGTTCAGCGTCAAAGCCGTCTTGTTTAAGGTCGTTTACTATAATAGGCAAGGTCTTTTCAGATCCCGCAAAAAGAATCACTGTATAACCACTGTCAGTATACTCCTTAAGCTGCTCATCAAGAGCAAGCATGCTGCCGCCCCATCCTGATGTTTGTCTACAGTCGGTGTTTATGAGCTTTTTAAATCTTATATTGCCGTTTTGACGCATAAATGTATCCAGAAACACACATGGCTTTTTAAGTGCAAGTGAGGTAAGTCCTTCGGCATCAAGCATAGTAAAATCAAGAGCCTTAAACATTATACCGCTTTCGTACATAAGCTTGATGTCCTCGTGTGATTGCGCCAGGTATGACTTTAGATTTTCAATTCCGCTTGTGTACTCGCAGAAAACGCAAATGCCATTGTCAAAATAGTCAAAGAGATAAGCAGGCTTATCATAGGCAAGCTTGTAGTACTTGTCGAGATTTGACAGAATGAGTCCGCCATCGCAGTATTCTTTATCTCTTAAGAGATGCGTACGTATTTTGTCTGCATTTGCTCCTCTCACCCTGCTGGAAATCGCACTTATTTTTTCACTTAGCACCTCGTTTGATTCAAAAATAATCTCAAGTGCCGGAAAAACTGTTATTTTATCAATCGATTCAGTCCTGCGCTGTGAGGCTGTATCAAAGTATCCTGCACTATCTATCTCATCTCCCCATAGCTCAATTCTTATTGGATCCTTTTCAGATACCGGAAAAATATCAATCACCGAGCCACGAACCGAAAACTGTGCCTGTCCCTCAACCATGTCGCAGCGTGTATATCCGCTCGCAGTGAGCTTACTTATAAGCTCTTGCGTATTAATTTCATCTCCTACAGCTATATCAAAAGAGTATTTTTCCAGAACATCGGGTGGAATAGTAGCCTCAATCGCAGCTGTAATTGAAGCACAAATCACTCTGCATCTGCCGCTTAATACTTTTGAAAGTGCATTAATGCGTCCTCTTTCGTACTCGCGTGAAGCTCCCTCCATTTCAGCAAAGACAAGCTCTTTTTCAGGGAAAACGCAGGCAAGCTCAGTGCCTGAAAAGGTGTTTATGTCGTATGCTGCCTTAACAGCTGCCGATTCATCTGCAAGTATCATAAGTACTGTGGTATCCTTGCAAAGCCCTGAGACAATATGTGCTTTATGAATACCTGAAACTCCTGTTACAGAAATCGGAGTGTATCCACCTGTTAGAGTGGAGTATAGGTCGCTGTAAAAGCTGTTTTTTTCTAGTATTTTATCAAAAATATTCATACCTAATCCTATCGATTGTATCGGTTCATAGCGTCAGCAATCTGTCCATCTACCATAAGCTCAAGGGCAGAGCAGACATCGTCAAGCCGTGAATCAAAAGCCTTTTGTTGTTCATCTGTAAAGTGCCCAAGCACCCAATCCGCAAGATCATATTCGGGATGAGGCTTTGCACCAACGCCAAGCTTTATTCGGGGAAACTCATCGCTTCCACAGTATGCTATAATGCTCTTAAGACCGTTATGTCCTCCTGAGCTTCCCTTACGTCTTATACGTACATGACCGGGCTCAAGCGATATATCATCAAACACAATAATAACGTTCTCAATTGGCAGCTTATAGAAATCACGAGCAGCCTCGATTGCTTCACCGCTGTTGTTCATATAGGTTTCCGGTTTCATAACAAGGCATCGCTTGTTAGATAATACAGCCTCACCGACAAGTGATTTAAACTTGTGAGTTTTCACTTCAAATCCATATTTTTCCTCAAGCCTTGTAATCGCCATGAATCCTGCATTGTGACGAGAGCCTTCATATTGTACTCCGGGATTTCCAAGTCCTGCGATTATATATTCGATCCTTCCCATTTCCTTTTTGCCTGATGAAATTCTATCAAAAGCATCCCAAATACTCATTTTTTCATTCCTTTCAAAAATCAAATACGCACAAACGGACGACCATTGTCATTTTCGACAGTGTTCGTCCTGAAAAATATTTGTGCTAGCTATTAGGTTACATTATACCATACTTCCGGGATATTTGCAAGAGGAAAATATTAATTTTTTTGTCTCATTCATCTGCGGAGATTTTTAAATGATACAGAAATCTATACAAGGATTATGACTTTTTAACAATTTACGCCTTTATGTATTTAATCTTCAATATTATTATATTTTATTAAGAAGGCGATATCTCTTATAATATAAATGCAAATATATAGCCATCCCAAAAAAACTGCACCAAACATATGGTATACAAACCAAATGAAAAACCCTAAAAACGCCCACTCGATTGAGCCTCCGATTGAAAAGGGAAGCTTAGGTAATTTCATCCATGCAATAGGCATTCCTCCTATAAATATTCCACCGATTATAGCAGCAATTATGGTGCCTAATATATTCCCTATAAGTCCGTATCCCTCCATTCCGCCTGATCCTATAAATGTTCCCGCTACAGAGATTGCTCCTACAAGAAATAATACAATACACATTGTAAGCTCTTTCTTGTGCTTATAAATTTCTTCTTCCATAATATTGACCATCCTTTACATAATTTTTAGTACTAAAAAGTACTAATATAATTAGTTTATCATAAGATTGTGGTAAAGTCAATAGTACCAAAAGGTATTAAATAAAAAATCGTCAAAATGCACAAATATAAAGGAATGATTTTATGTATTTTCAAAGATTGCGTGATTTGCGAGAGGATGCTGACCTAAATCAAACTCAGGTAGCAAAGCTTTTGTTTACAAGTCAAACTGTATATTCTCGTTATGAGAGAGGGGTTTTGACAATACCGGTAGAGCATTTGCTTATTCTTGCAGATTATTATGATGTTTCAACCGACTATATTTTAGGAAGAACAAATAAAAAGAAATTAGGTTAAATATACTTGAAGGAGGAAAGCAATGAAAAACCAAGACAATTCTCAAATTAGCGATGATAAAAATACACAGGGAGAAACAAATAAGGTAAACTACACACAGCTAAGCAAAGAAATATCATACGCACTAAGGCATGCTCCGTGGGAATATGAGCTTGAGCTTGACAGTGAAGGATATGTTCCGGTTTCACAGCTGTTAGACGCAATTAATAGCGGCAAGAATTATAGCAGACCTATTATCGCATCTGATTTGACACGAATTATTAACACCTTTGATAAAAAGAGGTTTGAAATAAAGGGCGATAATATTAGGGCTTTGTATGGTCATACAATACCGATGCACATTTATAAAGCGCCAATTGCTCCGCCATATGTCTTATATCATGGTACAACACATATAGCTGTAGATGTAATTTTAATTGAAGGACTTAAACCTATGAGGAGGCAATACGTTCACCTGTCTGTTGACGTAGATACAGCGGTTAGGGTTGGAAGTCGAAGAGATAGCTCTCCTGTGATATTAAAAATAGATGCCAAAAAGGCAAGCTCATCCGGCGTTGTTTTTTATGAAGGAAATGATAAGGTAATTCTTGCCGATTTTGTACCGAGCGAGTATATTACTATTTTAAACTCTTGATGCATAATGAACAGAATAACGCACTGTTTACCCTGTCATCGGGTCATTGTACCATCATAATTTACAACTTAATTACAGTTTTGTATAATCGCTTGACTTTTAACTGCGTAAAATGATATAATTTTATCATGGAGTCTTGGCAGCAAAAATACAGTTAAATGTATGCTTTGTAAAATCATCGTAAAGGTAGAAAAAACGCCTTGCAAAATTAAATTTAATGTGGTATAATTGTATCATGAAGTAAAAGAAATCATATCGGAAAGGAGATATGCTTTGTGGCTGAGGTATTTAGTTCGCTTGTGACAAACACGCAAATAATTGGCTGGGCTGTGGCTTTTGTTGTCTTTCTGATTATAGAGGGAATAACGCCTGGCGCACTTGTATCGATATGGTTTGCGGCAGCTGCACTTTTTTCAATGCTAGCGGCAATTGCCGGACTAGGTTTTGTTTGGCAGCTTGCAATTTTTGTTGCGGCAAGTATAATTTTGCTTATAGTTAGTAGACCGCTTGTAAAAAGGATAAGAAAGCCTGAGGGTGAAGATCCCAACGAAAACTATGATTTGGGAAAAACTGCAGTTGTGGTTGAGCATGTCTGCAATAAAACAGGCGAAGGAAGAGTTAAGCTTGACGGCGTAGACTGGGCAGCACGTTCAGAGGATGGCGGCGATATAGAAGAAGGTGCAGTAGTGACCGTAAAACAGGTTGATGGCACCAAGCTTATAGTTGCTAGATAAGAAGCTAATATGTAGATTCTACATATTTAATAATAATACAGGAGGATAAGACATGGGACCAATAGTTGTTATTTTAATTTTACTGCTGGTGATTGTTTTGATAATCATTGCAAATATCAAAATAGTACCACAGTCATACGTTTGGGTAATTGAAAGACTAGGAGCATACCACGGTTCATGGAGCACGGGTGTTCATGTAAAAATGCCGTTTATTGACAGAATTGCAAAGCGCGTCAACCTAAAGGAGCAGGTAGTTGATTTCCCTCCGCAGGATGTTATCACAAAGGATAATGTATCCATGAAAATTGACACGGTAATTTTCTTCATGATTACAAATCCTATGCAGTATGCGTATGGAGTTGAGCTGCCGATTAAAGCGATTGAAAATCTTACTGCTACTTCACTTAGAAATATTGTAGGAGATCTTGACCTTGAAGCTACTCTTACCTCTCGTGATTTTATTAACTCAAACATTACAAGAGTTTTGGACGAAGCAACAGATCGTTGGGGTATTAAGGTCATTAGAGTTGAGCTAAAGAACATTATTCCTCCTCCTGAGATTCAAGATTCAATGGAAAAGCAGATGAAGGCTGACCGTGAGCGCAGAGAAAAGGTTATTCAGGCAGAAGCAGAAAAGAAGTCGCAGATTCTTGTAGCTGAAGGTGAAAAGGAATCGAAGATTTTGCGTGCTCAGGCTGATAAAGAGGCAATGATTTTGCAGGCTGATGCCAATAAGCAGCAGAAGATTTTAGAGGCTGAGGGCGAGGCACAGGCAATTTCGATGGTTCAGCAGGCACTTGCTGAAAGCATAGTAAAGCTTAATGAGTCTAATCCTAGTGAAGGCGTTATACAGCTTAAGAGTCTTGAAGCATTTGAAAAGGCAGCAGATGGACAGGCAACCAAGATTATTATACCAAGCGAAATACAGGGTCTTGCAGGACTTGCCGCAGGTATAAAGGGTGTAGTTGACGAAAAGGATCCAACGATTGCATCCGTTAAGCCTAGAAGATATACACAAGAATAGTTTTTAAGCCCTACATATTTTTAAACGTAGGGCTTAATTTTTTATTAAGGGAGCAAGATTATGGAAATGCAGAATTTTTTTAAAGGCATAGTTGACGGAGATCCTCAGCCGATTGTTATTTGTGATTTAAATCATCAAATTGTCTATATGAATCCGGCAGCAATGAAGCGATATGAAAAATCAGGTGGAGCGAATATGATAGGTCAAAGTATTTTTAGCTGTCACAATCCCCATTCTCAGTCCTTGATTAAAGAAAATGTCGATCTGATGAAAAGCGATTGTTCAATTAACAGAATTTATGAATCGCACAATGCGCGTAAAGGTTTAAACGAGGATCTTTATGCAATGGCTATCCGTGATGAAAGCGGCGAGCTAATAGGATATTATGAAAGACATGAGGATAAAAATATACACTAAAACAAAAGCCGCTCAAGCCAGTATTAGCTTGAGCGGTAATTTCAAAGCTAGTAGTCGGACTCGAACCGACGACCTGCGCATTACGAATGCGCTGCTCTACCAACTGAGCCATACTAGCACTTTATAAGCTTTTTAACCTACACGGCACTAATAATTATATACTCTTTTTCAGAATTTGTCAAGCCTTTTCATATTTTATTTACAACTATAGGTGCCAAAAGCATAGTCATAAAATACTCACAGAATAATAGTAAGCTAAAGCTCTTACACATTAAGTGTTATGTGACTGTACTACTGTTAAAAAAATCTTACTTGCATTTGCTCCTAAGATATGCTATAATAAATTAGACGTAAATATGAAAGGACGTGTTAGTGTATGCGTGCAAGTGGAATTTTACTTCACATATCATCCCTTTCGGGCGATTATGGAATAGGAAAGCTAGGTAAGCAGGCTTATGAGTTTGCGGATTTTTTAAAAAAAGCAGGTCAAAAATATTGGCAAATACTACCTGTATCACCGACAAGCTATGGCGATTCGCCCTACCAAAGCTTTTCTACTCATGCGGGTAATCCTTACTTTATTGACCTTGAAACGCTTGAGGATGAGGGCTTACTTAAGCCTGACGAATACAAAACTATAGATTGGGGAACAAAGGGCAGCATTGATTATGGACTTATATACGATAAGCTTTTCGATGTGCTTAGAATTGCCTATAACAGATACAAAAAAAGCGGTGACAGTGCCTGCGATAGGTTTGCTAAGGAAAATGGCTGGACAAAAGATTACGGGCTTTTTATGGCGTTAAAATTTGCACATAATGGTGCGGCATGGTATGAGTGGGAAAAGCCTCTTAGAATGTTTAATAAAAGAGAGGTTGAAAAAGCAAGAGCTAAATACAGCGATGATATAGGCTTTTGGACTTTTCTGCAGTACGAATATGCTAAACAGTGGAGCGCACTTAAGTCCTATGTCAATGAGTTGGGTATAGAGTTTATAGGTGATATTCCGATTTATGTTGCCTATGATAGCGTTGAGGTTTGGACGCATCCTGAGCTTTTTTATCTTGACGAAAGCAAAACACCAATTGATGTAGCCGGCTGTCCGCCTGACGCTTTCACAGCAAAGGGTCAGCTGTGGGGAAATCCACTTTATCGATGGGATGCTATGGAAGAGCAAGGCTTTAAGTGGTGGATAGAGCGTTTAAAGTCCGCTTGCACTACATACGATGTGGTGAGAATAGATCATTTCAGAGGCTTCGAAAGCTACTACACAATTCCTTATGGAAGTGAGGATGCAATAATAGGTGAGTGGCGTAAAGGTCCGGGAATGAAGCTATTTAAAGCAGTTAAGGCGGCTATCGGCAAGCAGAGAATTATTGCAGAGGATTTAGGCTTTATCACAAAGGATGTAGCTAAGCTTTTGAAGGCTTCTACATTTCCCGGTATGAAGGTGTTGGAGTTTGCCTTTGATCCTAATGGTGATAGTGACTACCTGCCACATAATTATAAAAGCTCAAACTGCGTTTGCTACACGGGAACGCATGATAATGAAACCGCCTTAGGATGGGTAAAATCTGCAAGTCGTAAAGAGCTTAAATTCTGTCGTGATTATCTTAATGTAAAGCGAAACAAGGATATTCCGTGGGGTATGATAAGAGCGGCATGGGCAAGTATTGCTGATACATCTATTGCTCAGATGCAGGACTTTTTAGAGCTTGATTCTACTGCTAGAATGAACATTCCTTCAACAGTAGGCGACAATTGGAAATGGCGAATGACCGGCGATGAGCTAAGCGATGAGCTTGCCGAAAGAATATATAATCTGACAAAAATATACGCAAGAATTTAGGAGAGAGCCTTGATGACAAAAAATAGAATATTTATAGTTTTTTTAGTACTTGTCATTTCTGCTTATGCTTTTCCAATACTTGCTAGTGCAGATATGGGACCTAAACCAAGTATAGAAGTAGCTGTAGAAAATCCGCCTAACGAACTGTATTACATAGAATTGTTAGAAGAAGATCAGGGAATGAGTTATGAGGGAAGAAGCGTTAATGTTTCTAATGAGAGCAAATTTAATCAGGAAATGGTTGATACTATTGTAAATTATAATGTGGATGGGTTTGTTTGGTGGTATGGTGGTGCTCTTGAGGACGAAATTCATGCTTCAACCGACGAGCATCAATATTTGTTTAGTTACGATGTTCCCGATACATTTAAATTTATAGTAGTTACCGAAAGCGGCAAATGTATTGTAACAGAAAGGATAACAAAGAAAGCGTACAATGCAAGATTTACTTTAGATCTCAGTAACGGTGTAGCTGAAGAAATATCCGTAAAAGAGGATTTGTCGGGTTATCTGATTTCTGCACTTCCTAGCTATCTCGTAACACTTATTGGCACACTAATAATTGAGCTTTTAGTTTTTAAAATGTTTAGTTTTAAATTGAATGATGGTAAAAATGTCCTTTGCCTTATTCTTGCAAATGTGTGTACGCAGATAATTCTTTATGTATTTTTATTTATCTTACCTAGCTTAGGATTTATAATTGGTGAGATATTTGCTTTTGTTATCGAGAGCATTGTTTATGCGATTTTTCTAAAGCCTAAATCGCGAGCAAAAAGCGTATTCTATGCTATAGCCGCTAATTACGCAAGTGCTGTCATAGGGATCCCACTTTTAACGATTTTTTACTATAAATAAATGATAATGGAGGAAAATAAAATGAATATTACGTCACAGGAATTGAAGCTTGAAATCAAGAAGAATCTTAAATCAAAGTATAATGTAGATGCGTCTTGTGCAACACCACAACAGCTTCATAACGCTTTGTCAGAAGCTGTTATGAACCTAACCTATGACAACTGGTCTAATAGTCGTAAGGCTCATCTTAATACTCGCCGTGCTTGCTATCTTTCTATGGAGTTTCTTATGGGTAGGGCGGTGAACAATAATCTCCTATGCTTAGGACTTACCGATACTGCGGATAAGGCGCTTAATGAGATTTCTCGTTCTCTAAACGAAATGGAGGAGATTGAGGATGCGGCACTCGGTAATGGCGGATTGGGCAGACTTGCGGCTTGCTTTTTGGACTCGGCGGCAACGCTTAATCTACCACTTGATGGCTATGGAATACGTTATAAATACGGCATATTCAAGCAAGCTATCGAGAATGGCTTTCAGCGTGAATATGCAGACGACTGGCAGAGGTTTGGAGATCCTTGGTCAAAAAGATGTGATGAGGATACAGTTGAGATAAAATACGGCGATATGACAGTAAAGGCTGTCCCCTATGATATGCCTATTTTTGGGTATAACACAGAAAATGTAGGCACGCTTCGTTTGTGGCAAGCTGAGGCAATTGATGAATTTAACTTTGCACTTTTTAATGACGGACATTTCTCTGAAGCTGTAGCAAGCAAAACAAAAGCTGAGGATATAAGCCGAGTGCTTTATCCTAATGACAACTTCTATGAGGGCAAGGTGCTAAGACTTAGACAGGAGTATTTCTTCTCAGCCGCCTCGGTTTCAGATATTGTGAAAAAGCATAAGGCGAATTTCGGTTCGTTAGATACACTTGCTGATAAGGTGCAGATTCAGTTAAATGATACTCACCCTATTCTTGCAATTCCTGAGCTAATACGAATACTAATTGATTGTGAAGGATTTTCCTTTGAGCGTGCTTTAGATATTGCAACACACACGTTTAATTATACAAATCATACCGTTATGCAAGAGGCTCTTGAAAAATGGGATTGCGGTATGGTAGAAAAGCTTTTGCCGAGAATTTATCAAATCTGTGTGATGATTTCGGAGCATTTTAAGCTTAGTATGTATGCCAAATCAGATGAGTACTTTGACAAGGATAAAATCTCCGATATGGCTATGATTGGAAGCTCCCAGGTGCGTATGGCAAACATGGGCGTATACGTTTCGTCGCATACAAATGGAGTTGCGGCTATTCATACTGAAATTTTAAAGGCGGACACTCTAAAGGATTGGTACAAGCTTTATCCTGAGCGTTTTTTAAATGAAACCAACGGTATAACACAGCGCAGATGGCTTGCGCTTTGTAATCCGGAGCTTTCCGCTCTTATCACCGAGCTTCTTGGCAGTGAATCATGGATTACAAATCTTGATGAACTGAAATCTCTAAAAAAATATGCAGATGACGAGCAGGTGCTTCGCAGATTTATCAGTATTAAACACACTAAAAAGCAGCAGCTAAGCGACTATATAAGAATTCACGATAATGTTCAAATCAGCCCTGATACAATTTTTGACACGCAGATAAAGCGTCTTCACGAGTACAAGCGTCAGCTTTTAAATGCTTTGTCAATTTTGTACATATACTATGGCATAAAGGATGGCAGCATAAAGGACTTCACACCCACAACGTTCATTTTTGGTGCAAAGTCTGCTCCTGGTTATCGAAGAGCTAAGGCTGTAATAAAGCTTATAAATGAAATTGGTAAGCTAATTGATAATGACCCGAGTATGTCTGGTATTATGAAGGTTGTGTTTGTTTCAAACTACAATGTATCCTACGCTGAAAAGCTGGTAGCAGGAAGCGATATTTCCGAACAGATTTCAACAGCGGGAACAGAGGCTTCGGGAACAGGAAATATGAAGCTTATGCTAAATGGTACCGTGACGCTCGGAACGTATGATGGTGCTAATATAGAAATTGCCGAAGAAGCAGGCGAAGAAAACAACTACATCTTCGGAGCCCGTGTTGAAGAGCTTGAAAATATAATGCCTGATTATGATCCTCGTGAAATATTGGCAAACGATGAGAAGATTCGACATGTATTAAACACGCTTATTGATGGAACATTTGATGATGGTGGAGTCCCATCTGATCAGGAGGGCTCATTTGCTGAGCTTTATAAAGCTTTAACTGACGGCGCTAGCTGGCATGTGGCAGATCACTATTATGTATTGGGAGATTTAAATTCTTACATTGAAGCTAAGCTAAAGGCAAACCGTGAATATAGGAATGAGCTTTTATTTGCAAAAAAATGCTGGCTAAATATGTGTAGCGCAGGAAAGTTCTCATCTGATAGGACTATTAGCGACTATGCTGAAAATGTGTGGAAAATAAAATCTACTATTTAACCTTTACTAATGTTATCAAAATGTATTGAAAGGATGATATTTTCTAAAAATTTTTGTTGACAAAAGAAAAAATATATGCTATACTTGTAAAGGAAAATTGTTTGTTTTATCTTATCATAGAACAAATAAATAATTTGGAGGTAAATATTATGGCGAAATTTTGTGGAAAATGCGGAGCACCAATATCCGATAGCGAGAAGTTTTGCTCAAAGTGTGGTGCGCCTACAGGTGATGCTACTGAGGCTCAAATTCCTCAGACTGTGGCAGCTAATCCTGTAAATCAAGGATCTGCTCCTCAAGCAGCTAATCCTGCTCCTAAGCAGCAGAGTGTTCCAGGAGGAATTGAGAATACTAGCTTTAACCCTATACCGAATGATGCATCAGCAGCGTCAGCTACTAAGAAGAACCTTACTCCTATTATAGTTATTGCTGCTATAGCTGTTGTGGTTATAATAGCTGCGATAATTTTGATAACACAGCTGACAAAGTATGAGAAGATTGATGCTTCTGAGCTATTTGATATCGAGTTTGCAGGACCTAATGGTTATGGAAGCTGCTATGCTCAGCTTGATATAGATCCTTATTTTGCACAGAGTGAATACGAGGTCTATATGGAAGACTATTCCATCACAGTATGTGATGAGGATTACGATGATGTTAAGTACAGTAATTACTTTAGTGACAAGAATTCAACCTTGACAAAGGCGTATTCTAAGGCTTCTGATAAGGGTGAAGCTAAGGATATGCGTGATGCATTGCTTGAAACAGACAATGGCGAGTTTGAGCTAACCTGCAAGGTTTCAAAGGAAACCGGCTTGAGTAATGGCGACAAGGTAACAATTGAGGTCGATTTTGACGAGGAAGAACTAAAGGATGAAAATATCAAGCTTACCAACACTTCATTTGAGGTAGAGGTTAAGGGACTTGTTGATGCTGAGGCTCTAGACCCATTTGCTGATGGATTTAGCATTTCATTTAGCGGAAATGATGGTTATGGCTCGGCAGATTTTAATAATGATTCAACAGCATATGATTTTATATATTATTATACAGCTGATGGCTCAACTACATATAATCTATCAAATGGTGATGTTGTTACAGTTGAGGCTTATGCCGGAATAAGCAATTATCAGCTTCTTGATGAAGAGGACGAAAGCAAGGGCTGCTGGTTTACCTACGAAGGCGTTACCTATATTTGGGAGTCTTCGATATCTGATGGTATCACTAAGGACTTTACCGTAGAAGGTCTTACCGAGCTTACAGAAATAGATCCATTTGATGGTGTTACATTTGAGTATAGCGGAGCAACTCCGTTCCTCGAAATTGACAGCGTAAATGTAAGTGAAGCGTATGCGGATTATGATTTCTATTTGTCAATAGATCAGGACTATGGCACAAGATATAAGGTTGGAGATACGTTTACAGTACTTGCCTACGCCTATAGTGGACTTGCTGATGCAGGCTATAAGCTTGCAGGCGAAGTTAATAGCGATGGCTATGTAGAAAAGGAATTCACTGTTGATTCAACTATGCCTTCATATGTTGATACAACAAACGCTTATGATGCTCTTTCAGCTTATTCTGACGCATTCTCGAACAAAGTGACCGATATCAGACAGGATGTTAAGGGATCTAGCTACTCTAACGGAATTTGGTTTGACGATACTGTAGAGTCAATTACAAGCTTTGAGGAGATTGCATCCTATATACTTGTAAATGAAGCTACTGATTACTCAAATATTGGTTGGAGTGAAGATGTCAACCGTGTTGCAACTCTTTATAAGATGAAGGTTGAATATGAAGAGGGAAGCGATGCAGTTTATGTTGTAATCTATACTGGTGATGTGATTTCAGATTCGAATGGAATTAATACTGATGGCGATGTAAATGTTAGCTGCTTTGAGTCTAAAGAGGATGCGATGTCAATTCTTACAGATATGGAAGGCTATAGCGTATCTAAAATTACAAGCTCAATGAGCGCATCTTCGACAGCCACTGATGACACATCTACTGCTGATGAATCGAGTGAAGATGCTTCTACCGAAGAGGTAGTGCCTTGATTTTAAATGACACAGCTTTTTAGCTGATGAAGGTGCATGGATTTCTATGGAAATTTCATGCACTTTTATTTTTCAAAAATCTAAAATTTTTCAGAAAATGATGTTTTTTCGATATATTTTAAAAAAATCTCTTGTCAAATCACCGTTAATGTGCTATAATAATACGAGATATGTCGTTAAGCGAGATAACCATTGACTTAATGGCTGAAAAATGGTATAATGAAAAGGGTTGATTTATAATGAAGGTAAAGCTTTTGGCTCATACACCAGAGCCTGAAAAATACATAGCGACAGCAGCAAAGCTTTGCTATGCTAGTGCAGATGTTGATACACTAACTGATGGATTAAATGAGGAAAAGATAAATTCATTTATAGAAATGCTTTCTTCAATTGGTCATCAGAGTCCACTTGAGCATGTTTCCTTTACCTTTGCGGTTGAAGGCATTTCAAGAGCTTGCTCGCATCAGCTTGTTCGTCAT
The DNA here is from genome assembly GCA_021199375.1 of Ruminococcus sp. Lineage (GTDB taxonomy): Bacteria > Bacillota > Clostridia > Oscillospirales > Ruminococcaceae > YE71. Next base: position 144,050 of record JAJQIB010000027.1, read on the forward strand.
AGAATAGCTTCCTATTCACAGCAAAGTCAGCGTTATGTGAATATGGATCAATTTGAGTATGTAACACCGCCTGAGATCGAATTGGATAATGAGATAAAAAAGCTCTATGATGAGCAGATGGAGTCAGCTGCAAAGGCATATCAAACGCTTACAGATGCTCTGACCAAAAAGCACTACGAGAGCTTTCTTTCTGATGGCTTGACTGAAAAACAGGCATTACAGAAGGCTAAAAAGAAGGCAATCGAGGATGCACGATTTGTGCTGCCGAATGCTTGCGAAACAAAGATAATAGTTACTATGAACGCCAGAAGCTTGCTTAACTTTTTTAAGCTGCGCTGCTGCAATCGCGCACAGTGGGAGATTAGAGAGGTTGCAAACGAAATGCTGCGTCAGGCTTTTGCTGTTGCACCACATCTGTTCAAAAATGCAGGTCCGTCCTGTGTGAACGGCAGCTGTACAGAGGGCAAGATGTCCTGTGGAAAGCCAGAGGAGATGAGAGCCTTCTTCAAGGAGCTAAAAAATGTGCAGTAAAGGCAGATTAATAGTACTAGAGGGACTTGATGGTTCGGGAAAATCCACTCAATTTGAGAGGGTGTACAATATTTTGTCAGCAAATGGGCAGGCTATAAAAAAGATAAGCTTTCCTGACTATAACGAGCCGTCATCTGCGCTTGTAAGGATGTATTTAAATGGCGATTTTTCTAGTGATCCCGCTGATGTAAATGCTTATGCAGCATCCACCTTTTATGCAGCCGATAGATACGCAAGCTATATGCGCTTTTGGAGGAATGATTATCTTAGCGGAAGTACAATATTAGCTGCCAGATACACTACATCTAACTGTATCTACCAGATGACTAAGCTAAAAAAGGCACAATGGGATAATTACCTTGATTGGCTTGAGGATTTTGAGTATGAAAAGCTTGGTCTTCCTCGTCCAGATAGCGTTGTTTTTTTAGATATGCCTATAGAAATATCTCAAAAGCTAATGTCAAAGCGCTATGATGGTGATGATAATAAAAAGGATATACATGAGGCTAATGTCGAGTTCCTCAGACAGTGCAGAGAATCGGCGCTGTATGCCGCTCAGCGCAAAGGATGGATAGTTTTGCCCTGTAGCGAAAATGGTGAGCCGCTTGCAATTGATGAGATAACAAACCGACTACTAAATTTACCAAATGTTTTTAAAGGAAAGTAATTGATGTTAGATTTTAGAGAAATAAGTATCTCTGATAAAGATTTAATTGACAGGTGCCTTAAGGTATCTGATTTTCAAGGCTGTGAGTATAGCTTTGCAAACAATCTTGCATGGCGAAGACTAGCAGATACGGTTATTGCATTTTACGATGATTTCTATATAAGCTGTTCATTTTATGACGGTGAGCCTTGCTTTACTTTCCCTGCGGGAGCTTCCACAGACGATAATCAAGGTAAACAAAAATATATACAGCTGTTTTCGATGCTGGAGGATTATGTAATAAAGCAAGGACACAAGCTTGTAATTTCCTCCGTGACAAAGAATAATCTCACTTGGATGAGCGATTTTTATGGAAATAGAATAGATATCGTGGGTAATGAATCAGGATATGACTACATCTATAATTCAGAGGATTTAGCTTTTTTTAAGGGCAGAAAATATCATGGAAAGCGTAATCATGTCAATAGATTTAAGGAAAATAAGTGGAGCTTTAGACTAATGACTGATAAGGATTTTGACGAGTGTACACATTTTGCTGCAGAGTTCTATAATAATCTCGATGATGCGGATTTTTCAGCAGCTGTTGAGCAGTACGCTTTACATGTTTTCTTCTCAAATTTTGATAGATTAGGACTTGTCGGAGGCATGCTTTTTTCAAATGACGAGCTTGTTGGGTTCACAATAGGCGAGCCATTAAACAGTAATACATTTGACGTGCACATTGAAAAGGCACGTGCGGATGTTCAAGGAGCATATCCTACACTTTGCAGCGAGTTTATCAAGGCTTGTGGTCTTGATTTTAATTATATAAACAGAGAGGAAGATCTCGGACTGGAAGGACTGAGAAAATCCAAGCTGTCTTATCGTCCGACATATTTGTTGGAAAAATACAAGGTTTCATTTAAATGAAAGGGAGAATGAATTATGGTATATGTATTTTTGGCGAACGGTTTTGAGGAAATGGAAGCTATTGCACCGATTGATTGTCTTAGACGTGCCGGTGTAGAGGTTATGTCTGTTGGAGTTGGTTCAAAAGAAATTACTGCTTCACACGGAATTAAGTTCACCACAGATATTACGGCAAATGAAATCAAGCTCAATGATAATTTACAGATGGTTGTACTTCCTGGCGGAATGCCTGGAGCCGACAACCTTGAAAATTGCCCTGAGGTTCAAGCTGCAATAGATTACTGCAGCGAGTCAAATAAGTACGTTGCAGCAATTTGTGCAGCCCCTAAGATTTTAGGTCATAAGGGTCTTCTTGAAGGAAGATATTGCACCTGCTTCCCAGGCTATGAAAAGGCATTAAAAAATGCAAGGTTTAATGGTAAGCCTGTTGTAGTTGACGGCAGCTTTATTACCGCAAGGGGTGCGGGAGTTTCAATCTCATTCGGTCTTAAGCTTGTTGAGGTGCTTGTATCAAAGGAAAAGGCAGCGAGCCTAGCAGCATCGCTTCAATGTCGTGATTATAATGAATAACAAACAGCAGATAAGGCTTGAGCTAAGGCAGAGACGTCGCTCATTATTGAGTGATGAAATAAGAGCCAGATCTTTAAGAATTTCCAGCACACTTTTTTCAAGTGATGAGTATAAAAGCGCAGCTGCTGTATTGGTTTTCATTTCGACTCAAATTGAGGTTGATACTTCATTTATAATTGAACAGGCTTGTAAAGACAACAAGGTCATAGCTGCTCCAAGATGCCATAAAGATAATAATGTCATGAGCTTTTATGAGATATGCTCATATGATGATTTAGAGGTAGGTGCCTTTAATATCAGAGAACCAAGGGAGAAATGCAAGCTCCTTACAGATTTTAAAAATAGTCTGTGTGTGGTTCCCGGACTGGGCTATGATTTAAATGGTAACAGAATTGGTTTTGGAAGAGGCTATTACGACAGATTTTTGCAGCATTACGAAGGAATTTCAGCCGGAGTATGCTTTGATGATTTTGTTTATGATACCTTACCACATGATAATACAGATATTAGAGTTGACATGATCGCAACCGAATCACGCCTTATAAGAACAGGCTTGTGAAGAAAGGATTACATATATGGATAATAACAACAAAAAGGAATTACCGGATATTTCTTTTGGGGATAAGCCGAAGAGTGAAGGTCTTGCACCAAAAACACAGTCTGTTAAGGCTACAGCTGTAGACCTGACCGAAAAAGAAGCTCCGGTTAACAACGGAGATAGCAAAATCGATTTGGACAGAGCTTCTCTTGATAAGGCTTTGTACGAGTTTGACAAGGAGAATGAGTCAAATGAGTCAGAAGAGAATGAGCTACAGGAGCAGACTCAAAAGAAAAGATTTGAATTAAAAATAGATCACGACAAGGAGGAGGAGCGTCGCAGATTTAGCGAGCAGGAGGCTGCACAGGCTGCGAAGGCTGCTTCACCAAAAAAGAAGAAAAAAAAGAAAAAGAAGAAGAAAAAGAAAAAGTCGCATTTTAATGTATCCTTGATAAGTGGACTTACCATTACTATTGTGGTGGTTTCTATATCTGTAGTACTTGCAACCGGTGCTATTACCCTTGGAATGGAATACATGGGCATTAACAAATCGGATCAAGATATAACGTTTAACATACCTGAGGGCTCATCTAGTGATGATATCGCAGATTTATTGGTTTCTAATGGCATAATAAGCAATAAACAGCTATTTATGGCTGTATTAAAGTTTAATGATAGTCCATCTCTTTATCCTGGTGATATTACTCTTAGTCCAAATACCAGTTATCCTGATATTATAAGCGAGCTCTCTACTATGCGCGAGTCCTATGAAACTGTTACTGTAACCATTGCCGAGGGCGAAACACTTTTAGACGTTGCTACTAAGCTTGAGGAAAATGGTGTATGCAGCTCTGATGATTTCCTCTTCCAGTTTAATGCAGATCAGGATTTCAGCATTGATTCTAAGATAACGCACAATACCGATGTTTATTACTCGATGGAGGGCTATTTCTTCCCCGATACATATGAGTTTTATGTAGGCGATTCGGGCTACAATGTCACAAAGATTGTAAGAGAAAACCTTGACAGTAAAATTACGGACGAAATGTTTGAACGTATGGATGAAATCGATATGGATTTCAATGAGGTTATGACACTTGCATCTATCGTTCAGGCAGAGGCGGGAAGTGTTGAGGATATGCCGATTGTCGCATCGGTATTTATAAACAGATTAAATGACCCCGATACATTCCCTCAGCTTCAGTCAGATGCTACAACCAACTATGTTGAGAATGTAATAGAGGTGGTTGAAACATCAACCGCTATGATAGATCACTATTCAAACGTGTATGATACATATGTTTGTATGGGACTTCCTGCTGGTCCTATTTGTAATCCGGGACTAGATGCAATTGAAGCTGTTTTGTATGCAGATGACACTGATTATTATTACTTCTGTAATAATCTTGAAACAGGTGAAAGCTTCTTTGCCGAAACCTACAAAGAGCATCAAGAGAATCTAGAAAAGGCAGGACTGACCGAGTGATGCTAGTAAATGAAGATAATAAAGCAAGATCGCTTGAGGTTTTGGCACCTGCCGGAGATATGGAGCGCTTAGATGCTGCGCTTACATTTGGTGCGGACGCTGTTTATCTTGGTGGTAAAATGTTCGGTATGCGTGCAGCATCTCCGAATTTCACCTCAGAGCAGCTGAGCGTGGCTTGTGAAAAGGTGCATAGCAAGGGCAAGCGTGTTTATCTTACCTGCAATACCTTACCGAGAAATAATGAAATGCCGCATTTTGAGCAATTTGTAAGGGATGCAAGTGATGCAGGGGTTGACGCACTTATTGTAAGCGATATAGGTCTCTTTGCACTTATTAAGAAGTATGCTCCTGACTTTGAGATTCATATGTCTACCCAGACTGGAATCGTTAATTATGTTACGGCGAATGAGCTTTATAATATGGGAGCTAAGCGTGTTGTGCTTGCAAGAGAGCTATCGCTTGATGAAATAGCTGAAATACGTGCAAAGACTCCTAAGGAGCTTGAGATTGAGGCTTTTGTTCATGGTGCAATGTGCGTCAGCTTTTCAGGCAGATGCTTGCTTTCGCAGTATCTGATAAATCGTGATGCAAACAGAGGAGAATGTGCTCAGCCTTGTCGTTGGGGATATCATCTTATGGAGGAAAAGCGTCCAAATGAGTTTTATCCGATATACGAGGATGAAAAAGGCTCTTATATTCTTAATGCCAAGGATCTTTGTATGATCGATCATATAGACAAGCTTGCTGAGGCAGGAATAGATAGCTTGAAAATTGAAGGCAGAGCTAAATCCTCGTATTATGTTTCGGTTATTACAAATGCATATCGTCATGCTGTTGATGAATACATGAATAATCCCAGTGATTTTAAGCTTTCACCCTGGATTCACGATGAGGTGTTTAAGGTCAGTCATAGAGCCTACTGTACAGGATTTTTCTTTGGGCATCCTAAGGATTGTCAGTATTATGAAAACAGCGGGTATATTCGCGATTATAATGCTGTGGCTATGGTTTTAGGCTATGATGAAGAGCATGGAATGATCGAATGTGTTCAGAGAAATAAGTTTTTAAGGGGCACTGAGCTTGAGCTTTTGCAGCCTGATGGCGAGCCGATAAAATTAGTCGCTGATGAGATTTTTGATCAAAGCTTTGAGCCTATTGACAGCACTAAGCATGCAGCAATGAAATTTTATATAAAAAGCGAGCTTAGGTTTGTGAAGAACACTATTGTTCGCACTCCCGGAGAATAATTATGAAAAGACTTGTTACTATTCAAGATATATCATGCTTTGGCAAATGCTCATTGACTGCTGCAATACCGGTGATTTCTTCAATGGGAGTAGAAACAGCCGTTATTCCCACAGCAGTGCTTTCTACTCATACAGGCAGTGGCTTTTCAGGCTACACCTTTCATGACCTCACAGATGATATTCCTGCAATTGCTGCTCACTGGAAAAAGCTCGAACTTAGATTTGATTCAATTTATACCGGATATATAGGCTCATGTGAGCAAATTGAGGTGATAAAGCGGTTTATTGAAGTATTCCGTACTGACGAAACGCTTGTTGTTGTAGATCCTGTAATGGGCGATGGCGGACGAATGTATCCGGGATTTGACAATAAATTTGTTACATCAATGAAATCTCTTTGCTCTATAGCCGATTGCATTTTACCAAACGCTACGGAGGCTGCTCTCTTATTATCACAGCCTTATGATAATAATCCTTGTGAAGGTAAAATTCATGAGATGCTGATGTGTCTTACCGAGCAGGGCTGCAAGACAGCAATAATGACAGGAGCCTCAATTGATTCTAGCCATAATGGAGCAATTTGCTATTCGAAGTTAGAGAACAGATTTTTCAATTCCTTTTGTGAGAATATTGACGGAAGCTTTCATAGCACCGGTGATATTTTTTCAAGCGTTGTTTCCGGCGGGCTGACACTTGGTATGGATTTGCAATCTGCACTTGATTTAGCAGTAGGGTTTACTCATGATTGTATCAAAGCCACTCTTCCTATTCGTGAGGAGCAGTGGTATTCAGTACGCTTTGAACCCTGCTTGGGGCAGCTTTCAGATGCTTGTAGGGATTATTTTGATGACGAGAGTAGATCTTAAAAGGCTTCAGATTTTTATAAAAGTGAGTGGTGGCAATGAAGATAAACGACACAGAAATTACTAAAGAAGCTATAGCGAAGCTTCTAAAGAAGCATCGCTTTGTTATTTATTCTGCCATTTTCTTAATTTGCATTGCAGTTGTAGGAAAGCTCCAATCAACTAGCTCACAGGATGCAGAGCTAAATTATTCTCGCTCTGACTCATATTCGCCATTCGAAGAAACCAGCACCGTATCATCTCAAGACCAAATTGATACAGATGATACATTAGCTGAAATTACTGATTCTACATATTCTATAGATGATGATTCATATCTATCAGGCGAGGCTTTAGATGAAAGCTCTGATTCTCAGAATGAAGATGAGAGTGATGATGCTGATACAGAATCTACTAATACTCAAGCTATACAAACTCAGGCAATACAAACTCAAGCAGTACAAACTGAAATTGTGCAGAATTCAACCGATGCAGAATTAGCTACAGAAGCTACAACAGCTGAAACACAAGCAGAGTCTGTAGTGCAGCAGGTTAGCTTTCCGATTGATATAAATACAGCAACATATGATCAGCTAATACAAATTGATGGAGTTGGAGATGCAACTGCGCAAAAGATTTTGACATTTCGTTCTCAAAAGGGCAAAATATCAAGTATTGAACAGCTTTCTGAGATTAGCGGAATAGGTGATAAAACTGTAGAGAAGCTAAAAAGCTATCTTTATGTTTCAAGTGAATACTATAGCGCATACACAACACAAACATCTGCCACAACAACTAAGACAACTACAACAAAGACAACAACTACAAAAGCAACTACCACGAAAAAGACTACAACAACTAAGAAATCAACTTCTAAGACGACTACTACAAAGAAAACTACAACAACTACAGCTGCTGAGGTCCAAGAATATTCGTATGTTCATATAAATTATGCAACTGCTGAGGAAATATCTGAAGGACTGCTGCTGCCGATTGAAACTGCGCAGGAAATTGTAGAGCTAAGAAGCTTGATTTCCTACTTTAGTTCTATTGAGGAGCTTCAGTATTGTGATTCGATTTCAAAAAGTGATATCGTCGAGTTTTGGGATTATGTAATTATTGATTAGCCATGTGAATTTTGGCAAAAAGAAAATATTTTATTTTAAGGTGAATATATGTACAGACTTATAAAAAAAGAGGGTAATGCTCGTCGTGGAGAATTTACAACTGTTCACGGAGTTATACAAACGCCTGTATTTATGAATGTAGGCACAGCAGCAGCAATTAAGGGCGGTATTTCATCAATTGACCTAGCAAACAATCTAAAATGTCAGGTTGAGCTTTGCAATACCTATCATCTTCATGTTCGTCCGGGAGATGAAATCATCTATAAAATGGGTGGTCTTCATAAATTTATGAACTGGCACAAGCCGATTCTTACTGATAGCGGAGGCTTTCAGGTTTTTTCACTATCTAAGCTGAGAAAAATCAAAGAGGAGGGTGTATACTTCAACTCGCACGTTGATGGAGCTAAGATCTTCATGGGACCTGAGGAGAGTATGCAGATTCAGTCAAATCTTGCATCTACCATCGCTATGGCATTTGATGAGTGCGTGGAAAATCCTGCTGAGCGTTCCTATTCAAAGGCATCGTGCGAGCGTACAACACGATGGCTAAAACGATGTGTTGACGAGCAAAAGCGCCTCAACTCACTAGATCGAACAATAAATAAGCAGCAAATGCTGTTTGGGATAAATCAAGGCTGCACCTATGATGATATAAGGATTGAGCATATGAAGCAGATTCGCGAGCTTGACTATTGCTCAGGCTATGCTATAGGCGGACTTGCGGTGGGCGAGCCTACCGAGGTTATGTATCATATCATTGAGCAGGTTGAGCCATATATGCCGACAGACAAGCCTAGATATCTAATGGGCGTTGGAACGCCATCAAATATTATAGAGGCAGTGTACCGTGGGATAGATTTTTTTGATTGTGTAATGCCTAGTCGTAATGCACGTCATGCAACAATTTTCACGTGGAATGGTATAATGCACGCTCATAACAAGCAGTATGAGCTTGACGATCGTCCGCTTGACATAGAATGCGATTGTCCGACCTGTCGTAATTTTTCAAGAGCATATATAAGACATCTTTTTAAGTCAAATGAGCAGCTTGCAGGCAGACTTGCGGTTTCGCATAATCTCTATTTTTATAATACGCTTATGGAGCGTATCCGAGAGGCTCTTGATGAGGGCAGATTTGAACAGTTTAGAAGCACGTATTCGAGTCGACTTGCCTCGAAGCTTGAGGATTGAGGAATACACTATGGTAAAGCTTGTAATATTTGATCTCGATGGTACACTTGTAAATTCCGTTGAGGATTTAGCCGATTCGGTGAATCGTGCGCTTGTTGAAAATGGCTATTCTACTCATCCAATTGATGACTATTATCACTTTGTTGGTGACGGCACAAAAAAGCTTATAGAACGTGCTTTGCCGAAGGGAACAAGTACATTCGAAAATGAGCGTATACATGAAATTTTTTCTAAATACTACGAGGAGGGCTGTCTTAACAAAACGGCACCGTATGAAGGGATTTGTGATACGCTTGATAAATTAAACGATATGGGCATAGTCTGCGCTGTGGCGTCTAACAAGCCGGATGTGTTTTCACATCATATTATTGAGAGTCTATTTAAAAAAGAGGATTTTGCATTTGTTTGCGGAAAGCTTGAAGACACAAAGGCTAAGCCTGCTCCGGATATAATTTTTAAAATACTAAGGCTGCTAGATATATCCTCTGAAAATGCAATCATAGCAGGAGATTCTGATGTTGATGTTTTAACTGCTCATAATGCGGGAATCAAGTGTATCGGCTGCGAATGGGGCTTTAGGGGACGCGAAGAGCTTGAGAACGCAGGTGCGGATTTTATCGCTAAAACACCTTATGATATCGTAGATATTTGCAAAATTAAACGAGGGGATATCAGAAAGGCAGATTCGCAAAAGCAGTAATATGTAAAATTTCCGTAAACATCTTGAAATTAGTCGCTTTATGTGTTATAATTACAGGTGTATTAATCTGTATAAACGCATTGACCAAGAGAGTAGGTTTGCCACAAAGCCATATAGAGAGAAAGTGCCGTCGGCTGAAAGCATTTTTATAGCTTGTGCTAACTGAAGTTCACTTGCGAGCGGTTTTGCTAAACGGTGTATTCCAAGTAGGCAGGAACGTATACCAGCGTTAAGGGTCTGAGAAGTGACAGCTTCTTTAGCAATATGGGTGGTGGTTTCACTTTTTGAAGCCGAACAAGCAAAGCTGATTTTAGCCTTGTCCCTGTGCTTAGGGATAAGGCTTTTTATATTTAAAAATGGAGGAATAAACATGACCGGTCAACTCAAAGAAATTGAGCAAAGAGCAAAGGCTGAGCTTGAAAAAGCTGCTGATTTAAAAGCTCTTGACGAAATTAGAGTAAAGTTTTTAGGAAAAAAGGGTGAGATCACCGCTATCTTAAAGCAGATGGGCAAGCTGTCTGCTGAGGAGCGTCCTGTGATCGGACAGCTAGCAAATAAGGTGCGTTCTGACATTGAGTCAGCTATTTCTAGTGCGCAAAACGAGATTAAGCAAAAGCAGGCTGCCGCAAGACTCGAAGCTGAGCGCATAGATGTAACCCTGCCGGGCAGCATTCCAAGCCTTGGTAGAGCTCATCCGCTTAACGCAACACTCGCAGAGGTTGAAGAGGTATTTTTGGGAATGGGCTTTGATATCGTTGAAGGACCTGAGGTTGAAACGGATCACTACTGCTTCGAGGCATTAAATATGCCAAAGCATCACCCTGCTCGTGATACACAAGATACCTTCTATATCAACGAGAATGTACTGCTTAGAACTCAGACATCAAGTGTTCAGATAAGAACAATGGAGAAAATGAAGCCTCCGATACGTATAATTTCGCCTGGACGAGTATATCGTTCTGATGCAGTAGATGCAACACATTCGCCTCTTTTTCATCAGATTGAAGGACTTGTAATCGACAAGGGAATCACAATGGCTGACCTTAAGGGCACGCTTGAAATGCTGCTTAAGCGTCTTTATGGAGAGGATACACAGCTGCGCTTTCGTCCTCATCATTTTCCCTACACTGAGCCCTCAGCAGAGGTAGATCTTATGTGCTTTAATTGTCATGGAAAGGGCTGCTCTATGTGCAAGCAGGAGGGCTATGTTGAGCTTTTAGGCTCGGGCATGGTTCATCCTAAGGTGCTTGAGGGATGCGGTATAGATCCTGAGGTTTACAGCGGATTTGCTTTTGGAATCGGACTTGAAAGAATTACAATGGGCAGATATAATATCAACGACTTGCGTCTGCTATATGAAAACGATATGAGATTTTTGGAACAGTTTTAAGGGAGGAATATAAATGGATTTGTCAATGAGATGGCTTGCAGATTACGTTGACTGCAGGTGTGATACAAAAAAATTCTGCGATGAAATGACTCTTTCGGGTTCTAAGGTCGAGTGCTATGGTGAAGAAGGCGACTATCTCTCTAATGTGGTAGTCGGAAAAATACTTTCAATTGAAGATCATCCCGATTCGGATCACATGGTTATATGTCAGGTGGATGTTGGCGAGGATGAGCCTGTACAGATTGTCACCGGTGCTAGTAATGTAAATGTAGGAGACTTTGTTCCAGCAGCAAAGCATAAGTCTACGGTTTTACATGAGGGTAAAAAGGTCAAGATTACAAAGGGCAAGCTGCGTGGAATCGCATCAAATGGAATGCTTTGCTCACTTGGCGAGCTTGGACTAACCACCCACGATTTTCCCTACGCTATTGATGATGGTATATTCATTCTTGGCGACGATTGCGACAAGACGGTCGGTATGGATATAAGAAAGGCTATTGGCTTTGATGATACTAGTGTCGAATTTGAAATAACCTCTAATCGTCCGGACTGTCTTTCTGTTATCGGTCTTGCTCGTGAGGCGGCAGCCACATTTAATATAAAAGCTAATATTAAGGATCCAACCTTTAAAGGCGTTGATGGCGATATCAATGAGATAATGTCTGTTGAAATCCATAATGGTGAGCTTTGTCCAAGATATATGTGCGGATATGTAAAGAATGTAAAAATAGAGCCCTCTCCGCGCTGGATGAGAGAGCGTCTGCGCGCAAGCGGCGTTCGTCCGATAAACAACTTTGTAGATATTACGAATTACGTAATGCTTGAATATGGTCAGCCGATGCATGCCTTTGACCTTAGGTATGTAGATGGAGCCAAGATAAATATAAGAAACGCAAAAGCAGGAGAGAGCATAACTACTCTTGATGGAGTTGAAAGGCAGCTTTCTGAGGAGATGCTCGTTATTGCTGATGAGAACAAGCCTGTTGCTGTAGCAGGAGTTATGGGCGGCGAGTATAGTGGAATCATGGATGACACAACAGCAGTGGTTTTTGAGTCAGCATGCTTTAACGGAGCCAGCGTAAGAACTACAGCAAAAAAGCTTGGCATGAGAACTGACGCTTCGGCACGATTTGAAAAGGGATTAGATCCACAGAATACCTATCCAGCACTGATGAGAGCCTTTGAGCTTGTTGAAGAGCTAAACTGCGGTGAGGTGGTTAAAACCTTTATCGACTGTGATAAGTCGGATAAGACTCGCAAGGGTGTCGATTATAGTCATGAGTGGATAAATAGCTTCTTAGGCACTGACATACCAGCAGATGAGATGGATGACTATTTAAGACGTCTTAACTTTGAGATTAAGGATGGCAAGGTATATGCTCCTTATTATAGAATTGATATTGAATGCAAGGCGGATATTGCTGAAGAGGTTGCAAGACTTTATGGCTATAACAGGATTCCCGATACAATAATCAGAGGTGTAGCACAAGGCAAGCTTACCCGTAAGCAAAGCTTTGATCGTAATGTAACGTCCGCATTAATTGGCATGGGCTTAAATGAAATTGCCACCTTCTCATTTATTTCGCCTAAGTACTTTGATAAGATAAGACTTCCGAAGGATAGTGCACTGCGTAAAACAGTTACGATTATGAATCCGCTTGGTGAGGATACAAGCGTCATGAGAACAAGCATTATTCCCTCAATATGCGAGGTTATGGCAAGAAATTACAACTATCGCAATCCGGAGTGCTATGCCTTTGAGCTTGGAAATGAGTATATTCCGGTAGAGGGCGAAATACTTCCAAACGAGCCTGAGCGTATCGGAATTGGCATATATGACACGCAAAACAAGGTGGATTTCTATACTATTAAGGGTATAATTGAGCAGCTGCTTGATAAGTGCGGAGCGCCTGAATATGAGGTTTCTCGTCCTTTAGAGGGTTCATCATTCGCTGAGGCTTGCGCTTTTCATCCCGGCAGATGTGCAGTTATCACCATTGATAACAAGGAAATCGCATTGTTTGGAGAGCTTCATCCGCAAACACTCGAAAACTATGGCTTAGGCTGTCGTGCATATGCGGCAAAGGTTAATTTGCCGGAGCTTATGGAGCTTTGCTGTGACCAAAAGACCTATAAGCCCTTGCCAAAGTTCCCGGCTACAACAAGAGATTTATCACTTATCTGTGATGAAGAGCTTCCTGCAGCTGTCATTGAGCGCACAATAAAGAAGGCTGCGGGATCTCTGCTTGAAAAGATAACGCTCTTTGATATCTACAGAGGCGAGCAGATCGAAAAGGGCAAAAAGAGCATATCATATTCGCTTACTCTTCGCTCTTATGAGTCTACTCTTAACGATGAGCAGGCAGATAAGACCATGGAAAAGGTTTTAAAGGCGCTTAAGGAGCATGGAGCAGAGCTCAGGATGTAAAAAACAATAGCTTGTTTTTGTGCAAAATGTACAATCTTTTGCAAAACACTTGTTATTTTCAAAGAAATGAGGTATAATATTAGTAGGTTATGAATATCATACACTAATCAAGCATTGAATGCAAAGGAGTGAACTTCATGCAGGATAAGACGGTTGAATTTTCCGTAGATAAGGACACTGATGACGTACTAAAGACAACGCTTAAGACCGTTTACGAAGCATTGGTGCAAAAGGGATATAATCCCATTAACCAGATTGTTGGATACATTCTTTCAGAAGATCCGACATACATAACGACGTATAACAATGCAAGAAGCTTGATTCGTCATATTGATAGGGACGAGCTGCTTCAAGAGCTTGTCAGAACCTACTTAGGGTTAGGTACGGCTAAGAAGTGATACGAAAGGCGGCGAGAATTAAATTTCGCCGCTTTTATATTTTAATACATTGCAAAATTTGTCTAAAGCTATTGACAATGCTTAAAAAATATGAGATAATATATTTATATGCACATATAAAAAATAATAAGAAAGTGTGTAATAGGTATGATACAAAATATGAAAAATATTATCCGCTTAAGGGTTATATATCTTATGGATACGCGAGTCTGAAGGATATTTCTTAGACATACTAAAATTGAAAGGACAGATTTATATGAAAAAAGAGCTAGAGAAGCTCTATGCACCCTCAGAATTTGAGGATAGAATTTATAAAATGTGGATGGATAATGGCTGCTTTCATGCCGAGCGTGATTCTGAGAAGAAGCCTTACACTATAGTTATTCCGCCTCCTAATATAACAGGACAGCTTCATATGGGACATGCACTTGATAATACTCTGCAGGATATCTTGATTCGTTGGAAGCGAATGAGCGGATATTGCACGCTTTGGCTTCCTGGCACAGATCACGCATCTATTGCAACAGAGGCTAAAATTGTTGAGGCAATGCGTGAAGAGGGTATCACAAAGGACGATATAGGCAGAGATGAATTTCTTAAGCGTGCATGGGCTTGGAAGGAGCAGTACGGCGGAAGAATAGTCTCACAGCTTAAAAAGCTTGGCTCATCCTGCGACTGGGATCGTGAGCGATTCACCATGGATGAGGGCTGCTCTAAGGCAGTAAAAGAGGTCTTTGTAAACTACTATAACAAGGGCTTGATATATCGTGGAGAGCGCATAATAAATTGGTGTCCGCATTGCTGTACATCAATTTCAAATGCTGAGGTTGAGTATGAGGATCAAGCAGGATATTTCTGGCATCTGCGCTATCCGTTTAAGGATGGTTCAGGTTATGTTGAGCTTGCAACTACTCGTCCCGAAACGCTGCTCGGTGATACTGCTGTCGCTGTAAACCCTAAGGACGAGCGTTATAAGGATGTTGTTGGAAAAACGCTTATTTTGCCTTTAGTTGGCAGAGAGATACCCGTAGTTGCTGATAGCTATGTTGACATGGAATTTGGTACCGGTGTCGTAAAAATCACACCTGCACACGATCCAAACGACTTTGAGGTAGGCAGACGCCATAATCTTGAAGTAATAAATGTGCTTACTGAGGACGCTAAAATTACAGATGACTATCCCGACTATGCCGGAATGGACAGATATGAGGCAAGAAGGAAAATAGTTGAGGATTTAGACAAGGGCGGTTTCCTTGTTCGGGTAGAGGAGCATTCACATAATGTTGGAACCTGCTACAGATGCGGAACAACCGTTGAGCCTAGAGTTTCACTCCAGTGGTTTGTAAAGATGGAGGAGCTTGCAAAGCCGGCAATTAAGGCAGTTGAGGATGGCAGCATAAAATTTGTTCCTGACAGATTTGAGAAGAACTATCTTAACTGGATGAACGATATTCGTGACTGGTGCATTTCACGCCAGCTTTGGTGGGGTCACAGAATACCTGCATTTTATTGTGATGATTGCGGCGAAATGGTTGTTACAAAGGATGCTACAGCTGTTTGTCCTAAGTGTGGCAAGCCTATGCGCCAGGACCCTGATACGCTTGATACCTGGTTTTCGTCTGCTCTTTGGCCATTCTCAACGCTTGGTTGGCCTGACAATACTGAAGACCTCAAGTATTTCTATCCTACTGATACGCTTGTTACCGGCTATGATATTATACCCTTCTGGGTTTCAAGAATGATAGTTGCGGGCATGGAGAATATGAACGAGAAGCCTTTTGACACAGTTTTAATTCATGGACTGGTTAGAGACGAGCAGGGAAGAAAGATGTCTAAGTCACTAGGCAACGGCATAGATCCTCTTGAGGTAATCTCAAAATATGGTGCGGATGCACTCAGGTTCATGCTAGCTACAGGAAACGCTCCCGGAAATGATATGCGTTATTCTGACGATAAGGTTAAGGCTTCAAGAAACTTTGCGAACAAGCTTTGGAATGCAGCAAGGTTTATAATGATGAATCTGCCGGATGATTTTGAGGCAGGAGATTTACCGGAGCTTATAAATATCGAGGACAAATGGATAGTATCTAAGTTTAATACGCTTTGTAAGGAAATAGATGAGAACCTTACGAACTTTGATTTAGGTGTAGCTGTTGCTAAGCTTTATGACTTTATTTGGGATGTATATTGCGACTGGTATATTGAGCTTACTAAGCCTAGAATAGCTGCCGGCGGTCAGACCGCTAAGGATGCTCAAACTGTGCTTGTATGGGTGATGAAGGGAATGCTTAAGCTGCTGCATCCATTTATGCCTTATATTACCGAGGAAATTTGGCAAGCACTTACTGACGGTGAAAGTATATTGATGCTTGAGCGCTATCCTACCTTTGATGAAACATTAAGCTTTAAATCAGAGGAGAATGACTTTGAAAAAATCATTGCTGCTATTAAGGGTATCAGAAATATCCGCAGCGAGATGAATGTTGTTCCTTCGGTTAAGGCTAAGCTTTACATTGAAACTGATGAAGCTCAGGTTTTTGAAAAGGGTATTATGTTCTTTGAACGCCTTGCCTATGCAAGTGAGGTTGAAATTTCTTCAAGCGTTGAGCAAGGAGATACGGTGACGGTAGTAACTGACTGCGCAAGAATCTTCATTCCACTTTCTGATATTGTTGATACACAAAAGGAAAAAGCTCGTCTTGATAAGGAAAAGAAGAAGGCTCAGAAGGATATAGATTTTCTATCGTCAAAGCTTTCTAACGAGGGCTTTTTGGCAAAGGCTCCCGAACAGCTCATAGCTGCACAGCGTGAAAAGCTTGCAAAGGCACAGGAAAAAATGGCAAAGATAGAAGAGTCTATCGCAGCCCTTAAATAAGTTGTGCTTTAGGCTTCACATCTGGTATGGGTGTGAAGCCATTTTCTTTGTTAAAATACTGTGAAATCGGATTTGCCTCGACAGAGAATTTTTGGATAATTTAGCTGTTTTGGTATTATATCGGCGTAAAGGATATAATATTGTATATAAGACATAAAAAATTTTGAGATTTACCACTTGATTTTAATGTGAAAATATGTTACTATATATGTGTATGATTTTTCTTGAAGGGAATGATGACCTCATGCAGTCGGAAAAAAGGAAAGTGGGAAAGAAGCGAGCTGAGCTTCAAAACACTATTATAATGATAGCCTGCCTTGCAATGGTGGTTTTTGTATTTACATGGCTTATAACAACAATAGTAACAGGAAGAAAGCACGGTCTTTTGCCAGCTTCAGCTACAGTTGAAAGCGATAGCTCATCAATGGCAAGTGAGAGTGCAGATGAAGCTGATACATCATCAGAAGCTAGTGAAGAGGATTCGTCTGTTGAGGATAGCTCACAGGATGATACTGATTCGGTAGTAGATGAGGCTGCTTCGTACGATGGTGCTGCTGATAACGATGATTTTTCGGATGCTTGCTTTATTGGTGATTCACGTACAGTAGGACTTGAGATGAATGCGGACAAGCCCGAGGCTGATTTTTACGCTTCAACAGGGCTTAATATTTCGTCTGCAGCAACCGAACAGGTGGTAACACTTGAAAATGGTAATATGGGCACAGTAGTAGACGGAGCAGCACAGCATGAATATCAGCGTATTTTTATAATGTTTGGTATAAACGAGCTTGGCTGGCCTTATCCTGAAAACTTTGTTGATAAGTATGTCGCATTGGTTGAGGAAGTGCAAGAGGTTTGTCCGACTGCTACTATATACATAGAATCGGTTTTGCCGGTATCTGACAAAGCGGTGGAAACAAATGAGGTTTTCACTAATGATAATATAGATGCCTTCAACGAGTATGTAGAGCAGGTAGCTGACCAGACGGGAACGGTTTATCTTGATATAAACGGCTACTTTAAGGATGAAAGCGGCAAGCTTCCTGAGGATGCGGCAACTGACGGTATACATTTTGTAAGAGAATATTGCCTTGAGTGGATTGATATCTTAGCATATCTTGCACCCTCATCGGCTAATAGTTGATAGTAAAAAGGGAAAGGAAAGTATTATGAAAAGATTAAAAAAGAGCCTGTGTCTTATTTTGGCAGCTATGAGTGCGGCAATGGTATTCTCATCCTGTGGAGATGAGGACAGTGATAGTACAACTGAAAGCGTGGGGGCAGAGGCTGCCCAGGCGGATACAAGCGTAACAGCTGAGCAGATGGCTGATAACCTGTTTTCAGGAATAGAGTATGTCGATGATCTTAACACTATAAGTGAGGAAATGATTGAGAAGCTTTATGGTATAAGCTCGGACAAGTACACCTCAGCAAGAGTATACGTAGGCGGAGTTTCAACTGCTGAAGAAATTGCCTGCTTTGATGCAGTAGACAGTGATGCTGCGGACGAGATAAATTCGGCTTGCGAAAAAAGAATTGCAGCTCAGATAACATCTGTAGAGGATTATAATCCCGATGAGCTTGATAAGCTTAATGACCCCGTGCTTGTTATAAAGGGAAACAGTGTATATATGTGTCTTAGCAACGACAATGATAAGGCAGAGGAGATTATTGGCTAATCCCTTAAATTCATATTGACGGAGATGTTAAAATGGTATTTTCAAGCTTAGTGTTTTTATTTGCATTTTTGCCTGCAGTGCTGTTACTATATTTTTTGGTGCCAAAAAGATTTAAAAATGTGATGCTTTTCATAGCAAGTTTGATTTTCTATGCATGGGGAGAGCCTATATATGTCCTACTCATGATTGCATCTATTTCGGTGGCATATGTAACAGGTCTTATCGCTGATAAGGAAAAAAGCGGAAAGAAAAAGGCGTTTGCGGCAACCTTGATTGAGGTTGTGTGGAGCTTGGGCTTGCTGCTATTGTTTAAGTATTCCGATTTCTTTGTAGTAAATTTAAATTCACTGTTTGGTACTCAAATACCATTGCTTGGATTCTCTCTACCTATTGGAATTTCCTTTTACAGCTTTCAATCTATGTCATATGTTATTGATGTATATAGAGGACAGGTAAAGCCTCAGCGTAATTTTATCACACTTGGTACTTATGTGGCTCTTTTCCCGCAGCTAGTGGCAGGTCCTATTGTTCGTTATACTGATATTGAGCGTCAGCTTTCAAACAGAAGCTTTTCTATGCGTCGCTTCGCGCAAGGTGTCAAGCGCTTTTCAGTTGGACTTGCAAAAAAGGCTCTGCTTGCAAATGGCATCTATGTTCTATTTGAGGAAATATCAGCGGCGGATGCTTCAGAGCTAAGCGTTACAGCCGCATGGCTAAGCGTTATTGCTTATACATTTCAAATTTACTTTGATTTTAGCGGATATTCTGATATGGCAATAGGACTTGGTAAAATGTTAGGCTTTGACTTTCTTGAAAACTTTAACTATCCGTACATTTCAAAGTCGATTACCGAGTTTTGGAGAAGATGGCATATGTCACTATCCTCATGGTTTAGAGACTATGTATACATTCCGCTTGGTGGAAACCGCAAGGGCAAGCTCAGACAGTGCATTAACATTATGATCGTATGGTTTTTGACAGGCTTTTGGCATGGTGCTAACTGGAACTTTGCACTTTGGGGCGTTTATTTCGGAGTAGTTTTGCTAATTGAAAAGCTTCTACTCAAAAGATGGCTTGATAAGCTTCCGGGTGCAGTGTGTCACATCTATTCGCTGCTGCTTATCGTAATAGGCTGGGGAATATTTGCCTATGAGGATACAAGTGAGCTTGTCACAAGCTTTAAGAATATGTTCGGAGCGGGAGGACTTCCGATCTGGAGTGAGCAGACGGGTATGTGGCTGGTACAGTATCTGCCGCTAATGGTAATACTCGTAGTAGCAAGCACGCCGCTTATGAAAAGCTTTGGCGAGTGGCTTGATGAAAAATGTCCTAGCCTCTATGGACTTGTACTCGAGCCTATAAGTGTAGCACTTATGCTTGTTGTATCTACGGCGTATCTTGCATCAAGTGCGTTTAATCCGTTTTTGTACTTTAGATTTTAAGGAGGTTTTTGACGTATGAAGCTAAAAGACAAGCGCAGAAGTAGAGCCTCTTGTATTATACTCATCATTATATTTGTAGCAGTGCTGTTTTTTTTCTCACTCGGCACATTTTTTAGTGAAGACCGCAGCTTTTCTGAGATGGAGAATCGCACCCTCACTCAAAAGCCTGAAATCACAACAAAGGAGGTCTTTTCCGGAGACCTGGATGACGATGTTGAAACCTATATGTCAGATCAGATTTTTCTTAAGGATGCTTTGATGTCGCTTAAGACCTGCTGTGACTATTTTTCGGGTAAGACCTATCAAAATGGC
This sequence comes from Ruminococcus sp., assembly GCA_021199375.1. Lineage (GTDB taxonomy): Bacteria > Bacillota > Clostridia > Oscillospirales > Ruminococcaceae > YE71. The sequence goes on from JAJQIB010000027.1 coordinate 164,382, forward strand.
GTTTACTTTTCCTCTGATGGTTATCTATTACAAAGATATACAGAGGATACAGATAATATTGACACAAATATCTCATACATCAATTCGTTTGCTCAGAAGCTTGAAATTCCAATAGACTTTATACTTGCACCTAACAGTATATGCTTAAACGCTGACAAGCTTCCTCTCGCAGCATCTACTGACAACCAGCTTGACACAATATCGCATATCGATAGCACCCTGGCTGACAACATCACGCTTTTTAATGCCTATGAAACGCTTGATGATTTACAGAACAATCAGGGAATACAGGCGTATTATCGCACAGACCATCACTGGACAGCTTCAGCCGCAAGGGCAGTATGTGACGCATGGCTTTCATCTTCAGGCTATAGCGGCACAGATAGTGATTATGTCTATAATTCCGTGCCAGACTTTTATGGCACACTATACTCTAAGGCTCCCGCATCCTTTGTCGAGCCTGACACCTTTGGGTATTATGAGAACACCTCTGCTAGCTATGAGGTGAAATATATAAGCGAAAATTCCTACTCCTATTCACTAATGGATAAGAGCTATCTCGAAACTAAGGACAAGTATTCGGCTTTTTTAGGCGGAAACTTTGCACAGATCAGAATCAATTCAAATTCAGATAATGATGAAAAGCTGCTAGTGCTAAAGGATTCCTATGCTAATTCGATGATACCATTCTTAGCTGACAGCTTTTCACAGGTGTATGTAATTGACTTGAGATATATGCATTTTGAGAGCGTAAGCGAGCTTGTTGAGGAATATGATATTGACCGAGTGCTTATGATTTACAATGTAGACTTCATCAACGAGGATCAAAATTTTGTTTGGCTGGAGTAAGGCAAAACAGTTTAGCTAATGAACAAAAAAATGCTAGAGATTAGAAGGTGAAAGCTTAAGTATTATTGAGAATGCAAACAATCTAGTCTCTAGCTGATATTTCTTACTATTCCGAAAACAAGAGAAAGAACAACACAAACAAGCATAATTCTGCTTAGAATCTTGCTATTAGGATCTAGCCATTTGGGCATAAAGGTTATTCTTATTATAAGCAGCACCAGTAAAAAGGGCAGCATGAAGAAGAGAAGGGGATTGCTTTCAAATGCTTCCTTGAATTCGAGTCTTATTAGATGTACCAGCATGTGTGTAACGCCACATCCGGGACATTTAAATCCTGTTATCTCATAGAATAAGCATGGGATTGTTATTCCTGTAACCGACATAAAAGCATAGTAAGCCAAGCCTGCCACAAGCCCAAAGCCGCAGGCTTTTATTAGTTCTATCCGTCTGGGATCCTTCATCATAACATCTCCCTCATGAGAAAAAGCGGCACGTTAAGCACCGCTCTTAATATGTATTACGCTATCTTAGATTAGAAGCCCTTTGAAATCTTGTTGAGCTCGTTTTGCATAAGACAAACAGATACAATTCCTAGTCCAAATATGTCAAGAACGAGGTAGAGAATTGAGTTGCTTCCACCTGGCATACCGCGCTGCATATGGTAATTGTCGATAAACTCGCCACGCTTGTACATCCAGTATAATCCATAAAGTCCACAAGTGATAATCCAAAAAAGTATAACCATACCACCGGAGGTTGCATTAGGATTTCCAGAAATCTTGTTGGTGTCTTCAGTAAGCTGATATAGCCAGTAAAGCTCGTAAATGCCACAGGTTATAATTGAAAGCAAAATACAGGTGACAATATTTCTTTCTGGAATTCCCATAAATGGCATATAGCTTGCGTTAGGAGGGGGATTCATTCCACCGTTTTGCTGGTAGTTAAATTGCTGCTGTGCATTGACGTACTGATTGGTATTCTGACCTGCATTATTGTTATTGTATCCTGCGGGTTGCTCCAGCGGAGAACCGCAGCTTGTGCAGAATTTAGTTCCGTCGGCATTCTGCGCGCCACAATTTTTACAAAACATGGTAGGATCAATTCCTTTCAAATTGTTATGCGATAAATAAATTACTTATCACTTACGATTATAGCATACCATGAAAACTTTGTCAATACTAAAAACAAAATTTCTTTGTTTTTGCTTCAAATTTTACATTATCCAAGGGTATCCGAATATTCACGTGAAATCGTTGAAAGTTTAGCTTTACATCTTGACAAAAATGCCTTAATAGGCTATAATATATACTAAAGTATGTTAAAAAAGGGGAATAAAAAATGTCGAGCAAGCTTATAGCACTATCATTTGATGATGGTCCAAGTATTTCAACTACTGGTGAGGTTTTAGACGTTTTACAAAAACATGACATCACAGCATCCTTTTTTGTATTAGGACAGAATATAATCGAGAGCACTAAAGCACTTGTTAAACGTGCCTTTGATATGGGCTGCGATATCCAAAATCATTCATACACTCATAGTGCTATGGCGGATATGGATAATCTGTCTATTGCGAAGGAAATCGGTGATACATCCGAAAAGATTGTTAATATAATCGGAGCTGCACCGAGGTTTTTCCGTCCCCCGTATATAGCGTTAAGTGATAGTCTCTATGATCAGGTTGACCTTACCTTTATATGTGGCAAGGGCGTTGATGACTGGGACGACAGCGTTTCGGTAGCTCAGAGGGTTAATGGAATCATAAATCAGGCGGAGGATGGAACGATTGTACTTTTGCATGATATGCAGGGAAACTCGGCGACAGTTAAAGCTATAGATATTGTGATACCTAAGCTTAAGGAGCTTGGCTATGAATTTGTAACTGTAAGCGAGCTTTTTGAGCGCAAAGGTGTCGCGCCTAAGCCTAATGATAAAATAATTTACAGCGTGGTTAAGTAAGCCTGCGCAAATAACATATTGGAGGATTAAACTATGTCAATAACCTACAACGAAAAAAACCGAAGCTTTAAGCTTACTGCAAACAACACCTGCTATATGCTGCAGGTCGTCTCATATGGCTATTTAGCGCATGTCTACTTTGGCAAAAGCTTGCCAGATGATGACCTGACCTATCTACTGCGTCTTGATGAGAATCCCTTTACTCCTGAAACTAACGATCGTGACCGTGCATCGTTTATGGATACGCTTCCTATGGAATATCCGGTATTCGGACTAGGTGACTATCGTGAGCATGCAATTAGCATTATGGATAAAAATGGTGCCTCGACTTGTGATCTGCGTTACAAGTCGCACAAGATATATAATGGTAAGCCTAAGCTTGAGGGACTTCCTGCAACCTTCACTAACAGCGATGATGAAGCTCAAACACTTGAGGTTGTAATGGAGGATAAACCCGCAGGACTTGAGGTTACGCTCGTTTATACAGCCTTTGAAAGGCTAGATGTAATTACCCGTTCGGTAAGAGTTAAGAACGTTGGTGCAGATAATGTTAAGCTCACACGCATATATTCAACCTGTGTTGAATTTAATGATGACAAGATGGATATGATTACGCTAAACGGCTCGTGGGCAAGAGAACGAGCTATGGAAAGATGCAGACTTCATCATGGCAAGCAGCTTGTAGACTCAATGCGTGGCGAATCTTCACACCAGAGCAATCCATTTACTGCTCTTTGTTCGCATAATGCAGATGAAGACAGCGGTGAGGTTTATGGCTTTAACTTTGTGTATTCGGGTAACTTTGTATCTGAGGCAGAGGTTACTCAGCACAAAAAGACACGCTATCTTATGGGCATAAACAGCTGTGATTTCGAGTGGCTGCTAGAGCCTGATGAGTGCTTTACCGCACCTGAGGTTGTAATGGTTTACTCCGACAGCGGACTTGGTAAGATGTCACGTACCTTCCACGACCTTTACAGAAACAATCTAATTCGTGGCGAGTATAAGGACAAGCGCCGTCCAATTCTTATAAACAATTGGGAGGCTACATACTTTGATTTTAATGCTGAAAAGCTCTACCAAATTGCAGAGCAGGCTTCAAAGCTTGGCATTGAGATGCTGGTTATGGATGATGGCTGGTTCGGTCACAGAAATGCTGATAACTCCTCACTTGGAGACTGGTTTGTTAATGAGAATAAAATTGAGGGCGGACTTAAAGCACTTGTTGACCGAGTAAATTCGCTTGGTATGAAGTTTGGTATTTGGTTTGAGCCTGAGATGATTTCTCCTGATTCTGAGCTTTACAGAGCGCATCCTGATTGGGCAATTCAGGTAAAGGGAAGAGAGCTAACCCTTTGCCGTGAGCAGTATGTTCTCGATTACTCACGCAAGGATGTACGAGATTATGTCTATGGCATGATGAAAAAGATTCTCGATAGCGCAAATATCGAATACATAAAGTGGGATATGAATCGTCAGCTTACAGAAGTAGCTTCTAATGCGCTTCCTCGTGAGCGTCAGCGTGAGCTTTGGCATAGATACGTTCTAGGTGTATATGACCTAATGGACAGACTAACTACAGATTATCCTCACATTCTTTTAGAAAACTGCTCAGGCGGCGGCGCACGCTTTGATCCGGGAATGCTTTACTTTTCACCTCAGATTTGGTGTTCTGATGACACCGATGCGGTTGAGCGTCTAAAGATACAGTACGGCACATCAATGTGCTATCCCTGCTCGGCAATGGGTGCACATGTTTCTGACTGCCCGAATCATACAGTAGGAAGAAGCACACCATTCACCACAAGAGGACACGTTGCAATGGTTGGTACGTTTGGATATGAGCTTGATGTTACTAAGATTTCTCAGCAGGACAGAGATGCAATTCCTGCACAGATTGAGGAGTTTAATAAGTACAACACACTTGTACGCACAGGAGATCACTATCGTATTGGCAATATGTTTGAGGATAACATGTGGGATGCTTGGATGTTTGTAGCAAAGGATAAAAGTGAAGCACTCTTTGAATTCGTTCAGGTAATAGGCAGACCTAACGAGCGTTCACGCACGATAAAGCTAAAGGGTCTAGATCCCGATGCCTACTACTTTGAAGAAGCTACTCCAGACAAAAAGCTATCAGGAGCGGCACTCATGCAGTGTGGTATAAACATCGGTGGACTTTGGGGAGATTACCAGTCTAAGATTTTGCATTTTGTGAAAGCGTAATTTGCTTTTCGGAGGTAACCATGAAACTAAAAAAAATAATATCGCTGGGTATTGCAGCAATAATGTCAACAGCTGTGCTTAGCTCATGCTCGAATAGTGATGATGACAGCTCCTCCTCAAAAGCTGATGGGGTGATAAGCTCAGATGACTATTACAACGCTCAGGCTGTGGATACAGGCTGGGAGTGGAGCAATGCTCAGATTGTCGGTGGAGGCTTTGTCCCCAATATCATCTATAACCCAACGGAAGAGGGACTTGCTTACGCCAGAACTGATATCGGTGGAGCATATAAGCTTGATAATGAGAGCGGTGAGTGGGTTTGCATAACTGACTGTATTGGCGGAGATGATTGGAATCTAATGGGTATTGAAAGCATTGCTACAGATCCCGTTGAGCCTAATCGTGTATATCTTGCGGCGGGAACCTACACAAATTCAGACGGAGCAATCCTTGTGTCAGATGACTACGGCGAGAACTGGGTTAAGGTTGACGTTGAGTTTAAGATGGGCGGTAATGAGGTAGGACGTGGCTGTGGCGAGCGCTTACAGGTAGACCCAAGCGATAACAGTATACTCTACTTTGGTTCAAGAGCAGATGGACTTTATAGATCTACTGACTACGGAATGAGCTGGGAGCTTGTCGAAAGCTTTCCGACTAAGGGCGGTTATACTGAAGAGGGCTATTCAATTGGTATAACCTGGGTAGCATTTGATAAATCATCAGCTAGCGATGGTGAAGCTTGTCAGACACTCTTTGCAGGCGCAGCTACTACAAGCGGCAATGTAATATTCAGATCTGATGATGCCGGTGAAACCTGGAGCGAGGTTGAAAATCCTACCTTTGCTAAGACAGGAGCAAACGATGGTATGCGTCCTATTCAAGGTGAAATATCCTCTGATGGTTATCTTTACTGTACGTTTGGTGATAAGGCAGGTCCTAATAATGTGATGCGTGGTTCGGTACAAAAATACTCAATAGCTGACGGCACATGGGAGGAAATTACTCCTGACCTATCCTACACCTGTGGCTATAGCGGACTTTCCGTTAATCCTAATGATCCGGATATGATAGTAGTTACTACGCTTGATTTATGGGCAGTGGTAGATAACGTATTTACAAGCTTTGATGGTGGCGAAACCTGGACAGGCTTCTGGGATCCTGAAACTACAAAGACCAATTATACAATTGATATAAGCGAATGTGAGTGGCTTGACTGGCAGGGACAGCTGAAGCTTGGCTGGTGGATGACGGGAGTTGCAATTAATCCCTTTAATCCCGATGAAATCATGTATGGTACTGGAGCAACAATATTTAAAACCGATAATCTATTAAGCTGTCAGACCGAAGAGGTTAATCTATCGGTTGCTGCTATGGGAATAGAGGAAACGGCAATATTTGACATTGTTTCACCTAACGCCAATGATGAGGATGCTCCTGAAATTTACTCGATTTTGGGTGACCTTTACGGCTTTAGACATGATGACGTTAATACTGCTCCTACTGAACACTTTGGCGACTTTAAGTCTACATCCTTAGACTGTGCAATGCTTGATTATAACATAGTGGTGCGTGCAACAGATGAGGATAACGGTACAATCTACTATTCGGAAGACGCAGGTGATACATGGGAAAAGGTAGCGAGCCTGCCTCAGCTTGAAAGCGGAAATCTAATAGCATCTGGCGGACAGGTTAAGCTTTCTGCTGATGGTCAGACCATTCTTTGGCAGCCCGGACTTTCAGGAAGCTCGGTTTACTGTACTAAGGACAGAGGCGAAACATGGACCGAATGCACAGACCTACCCGGAAGCTGTACTATAGAAACTGATAAGGTAAATCCTGATAGGTTCTATGCTGTAAGAGATGGCAAGTTCTATATGAGCGAGGACGGTGGAGAGAGCTGGAGTGTTGTTACAGAGTTTCTTGTTTCCTCACTGTCATTTGAAGCTTGTCCTGATACTGAGGGCGATATTTGGATTGCACTTTATAATGCTGGAGTTTACTATCTTGATGCAGATGGCGATGGTGAGCTTGTAAAGGTTTCTGATAATGTTCAGGATTGCTCATGTATATCTCTCGGTAAGGCAGCGGACGATTCAGATTACATGACGCTTTACATGTTAGGTGAAGCAAATAATGAGGGTGAAGGAGTGTATATGTCAACCGATAAGGGAGTTACCTGGACGAGAATAAACGATGATACCGAAAAGTGGGGAAATGTCAACGATGTAATTTCAGGAGATCCCAAAACCTTCGGCAGAGTATATATTTCCACAAACGGCAGAGGAATTATTATGGGAAATATTAAAGAGTAGATTTTTCTAATCAAAATAATAAAAAGGCTTGTACAGAAAAAATTGTACAAGCCTTTAATATTGTGCATCATTTGTACCGAGCAGCTTGCTGTACAGCAAGCTCATCACAGCGTTCGTTTTCTGGGTGTCCCGCATGTCCCTTTACCCAAACGAATGTAACATCGTGGATTTCAAGCAGCGAAAGCAGCTTTTCCCAAAGGTCAGGATTTAGAGCAGGCTTTTTGTCAGATTTTATCCAGCCATTAGCCTGCCACTTTTTTGCCCATCCCTTTGTTACAGCATCTATAACGTATTTAGAATCGCTGGTTAAAGTGACTTTACAAGGATATTTAAGTGCTTCAAGTGCCGTAATTACAGCCGTAAGCTCCATACGGTTGTTCGTGGTTCTTGTTTCGCCACCGCTAAGCTCCTTTTCACGTCCACCACATCTAAGCACTGCACCCCAGCCTCCAGGACCGGGATTTCCTGAGCAAGCTCCGTCGGTGAAAATCTCAACCTCGGTCATATGCCGCAGGACTCACAGTCTTCGCAATCCTCAATCTTGCCAACAATTGGTTCGGGATCGATGCCGTTTCTGCGGTAGTAGTCGGAAAGTGCTGCCTTTGTTGCCTGCTCAGCAAGTACAGAGCAGTGCAGCTTTGCGGGAGGAAGTCCATCAAGTGCCTCGATAACCGCTTTGTTCGAAAGCTTTACTGCTTCTTCAACGGGCTTGCCTTTGATAAGCTCAGTAGCCATCGATGATGTTGCAACAGCAGCACCGCATCCGAAGGTCTTAAACTTAACATCTGTGATAATACCATTGTCGATCTTCAGGTACATTTTCATGATGTCGCCGCATTTAGCGTTTCCAACCTCGCCTACTCCATCAGCGTCTTCAATTTCTCCAACGTTGCGTGGATTCGCAAAGTGATCCATAACCTTTTCACTGTATATCATTTTCATTCTCCTTTATTATAATATATCCTTTTTCAAAATCAATATCCGCACGGGTAATTCCATCAAGAAGCAGTAATATACTGTCATCCTTCTTGTTTTCGTTTATCACAACTCTCGCCTGTAGGTTATGTGCTATAGGCTTTTCAGCCTTGTCAAGCACCGTCACCTTATCGTTAGGGTGAATTTCACCACTTATGATTTTTCCCATGACTACGGCTCCACGTCCTGAGATGTAAAGCACATCATCAGCTATCATTTTAAAATTCATTTTATTCTTTTGGCGTACCATCAGGATTTAGATTTTCTGTCTTGCAGATTCTTTCCCAAAGTGGCGACATGGCTCTGAGCCTTGCTACAACATTTGGCACGACGTCTAGGATGTAGTCGATGTCTTCATCAGTCACGTCCTCATCAAATGATAGTCTTAAGCTGCCATGTGCGATTTCATGTGGAAGTCCTATAGCCAGTAGAACGTGTGAGGGATCCAGCGATCCTGATGTGCAAGCTGAACCGCTTGATGCACAGATGCCATTTAAGTCGAGCATAAGCAGCATGCTTTCACCTTCAACTCCACGAATAGAGATGTTAGCATTGCCTGCAAGGCGTTGCGTGGGATGACCGTTAAGCCTAGTCTGCGGAATTTTTAAAATACCCTCAATCAATCTATCTCTCTTTGCTGAAAGCTTAGCGTTCTTCTCATCAATATCCTTGCATGCGTCAGTTATTGCTTGAGCAAGTCCTACAATTCCCGGTACATTTTCAGTTCCTGCACGCTTGCCTCTTTCCTGTGCGCCTCCGGCAATTAGGTTAGGAAGTGTGATTCCTGTTCTTATATAAAGTGCGCCAACACCCTTAGGAGCATGAAGCTTGTGCCCTGATAGAGAGAGCATATCAATGTTCATTTCCTTAACGTTGATGTTCACATGACCTACCGCCTGAACTGCATCCGTGTGGAAAATAACCTTTTTCTCGTGACAAACAGCGCCAATTTCTTTAATAGGCATGATGGTTCCAATCTCATTGTTTGCAAACATTATCGTAACAAGACAGGTGTCCTCACGAATAGCGTTAGCAACCTGTTCGGCAGTAACACGTCCGTATTCGTCTACAGGCAAATATGTTACCTCAAATCCGTGCTTTTCAAGGTATTCGCATGTGTGAAGTACTGCATGATGCTCAACTGCTGTTGTGATTATATGCTTTTTGCCCTTCTTTGCTCCATTTTCGGCAGCTCCTTTAATAGCCCAGTTGTCTGATTCGGAGCCTCCTGCTGTAAAGTAAATTTCGTTTACCTTAGCGCCGAGTGCATTTGCAACCCTTTCTCTTGATGCAAGGACGGTTTTAGCCGCATCCATACCTAGCTTATAAATGCTTGAAGCGTTGCCGAATCCTTCAGTAAACATCGGAAGCATAGCATTTAACACGCTTTGAGATACTTGAGTTGTAGCAGCGTTATCGGCATAAACAAAACGTTTTTCCATAGCTTTTTCAAAGTCCTTTCTATTTGTAAGTGGCAACTCTTTATTATTTTAAGTTAGTCACTGCTTATCGCTGTATATATATTATATACCTTTTTTATCTGAAATGCAAGCCCTTTTCATAATTTTTTTAGTATTTCACTAATAAATTTAAATCTCAATTCTAGTCAACCTATGGATACTATCAAACGGTGTATAGGTGCTTAGTAATTTGTGAAACTTTTATTAAAGTACAGTATATGATCTTGCCTTTATTGCTTTTATATGGTATAATTGGTTTAATGTATATGAGTTCATATCAGAATTGTAAATGCTGTAACTGCTTAAAGCTTTAGAAGATATATTGGTTGAAAAGTTCATAAATGTACGGTATAATAAAAGGGAAAGACAAATCGGGATATGAAGGTAGGAGGCTAGGAAATATGGAGTTAGAAGAATTATTTTCATACAGGAGAAGCACAAGAATGTATGAAAAACAGCAGATTACAGAGGAGCAGCTACAACAAATTCTTGAAGCAGCTCAAAATGCGCCTTTAGCAGTAGGCAATCGACCGAAAGCACGTCTGACTGTTGTCCAGAACATGGAAATATTAAACGAAATTCGAGAGTGTTGCAAAACGGAATCGAGAAGGAATCCCGGTGTGATTCGCGATTCTCTTTATGGTGCGCCAACGCTGATTTTGGTTTCAGAGTCGAGCTTGTCTGAAGATCGGATTGAATTATGTGATGCTGCCTGTATTATTGAAAATATGATGCTTGAAGCAACTAATCTTGGACTTGGCTGTTGCTATATCTGGGGTTGTCTTTCAAAACTCCGTGCAAATAGTGAACTGCTTAGGAAATTGGATCTGGAAAAAGAACAGGTGATTCTTTCCGGTTTCATATGTGGAACACCAGTAAAACCGCTTTATGCCAAGAAAAGAGAAGCTATAACCATAAATAGGATATAGCTTGTTATTTGATATTTATGGAGAAATATAAAATGGCAAAAAAGATAATAGCTGTCGTTCCATTATGGTACGATGAAAAAGAGAGTATATGGATGCTTCCCGGTTATATGAATGGAATAAAGGAAGCAGGAGCTATTCCTGTTATTTTACCGCTTGCAAGTGAGCAACAGGATGCGCTTGAAGTATTTGAAAAATGTGATGGTCTGCTCATGACCGGAGGGCACGATGTTTCGCCATCTCTATATAAAGAACAATGTGGGATGAAATGCGGAGCTTCATGCAAAGAAAGAGATTTGTTAGAAACAGCTTTGTATACGAAGGCTATGGAGCAGGACAAACCGATTTTAGGAATTTGCCGTGGCATCCAGCTGATCAACGTTTTACAAGGCGGAACACTTTATCAGGATTTGCCGACGGAATACGCAAGTGGTATTGAGCACCATATGGAACCGCCATATACAAATACTGCTCATTTTGTAGATATTAAAGAAGGAACCCCTTTATATGATTTGCTTTCAACTAAACGGCTGGGTGTAAACAGCTATCATCATCAGGCAATCAAAATATTGGGTTCTGATCTGGAAATTATGGCAGAGTCGGAGGACGGCCTTATTGAAGCAGTCAGACATATGGAGAAAAAATTCGTATGGGCATTTCAATGGCATCCGGAATTTGACTTCCATGTAAATGAAAACAGCAGGAAGATTTTTGAGGCTTTTGTAACTGCGTGTTAATAATGCTAATTCCAGTTTATCGAGCAACTTAAATTACATATAGCGCCCCCTCAACTCTCGCTCATATACCCCCCCTAACGATGAATACGGCTTCGTTATGTTGTATCAAATTAGACACGGCAACCGATGAAGCCATCGCCTAAATGATACAGCAGAATACTGGAAGAAGTATGGTGGAGTAAGGACTCCATTTTTTTAATTTACATAGTTTTTTTGGGTGCAAAATATGTTCGAAATCCACCGCACCCTTTGACAAGTCTATCCCTGGGTTTTAGGTGATACTAATTACAAGAATAATACGTTTTTTGTATCGTTTCCGTATAAAAAAGCATGGTTTGAAAGAAACGCAGGTTAATCCGATTTTTCGCTTACTTTTCGTTACGAGGTATGGATTTTTTTAATAAAAAGCGGCTTTCTGTCACAGATAAAAATGTGCAGAAAGTCTTATTTTTTTGCCTTGCCGTTGGTGGCGGCAGATTAGCAGTTTTAGCAGCGGTGGGTGCAAAAATGCTATTTTGGATACTCACACAATGAAAGGTCTACCTCGTAACGATAGATAAAATATATCGTTATGAGGGTGGTGCGGTTTGTGCATATCATCGAATTTCTCCGTGAGGACTTGACTTTTCGGACTTTTAGAGCAATGTATTGTACTACAGCGAAAGGAGGAATTTCGATGTTTGAAAAAGAAGTCGATTACAGGCTGGCAAAATGGCTGCTTCTCAATATGGAAAAGGACGGTGTTATTTCGTCAAATGAGATGCGGCTTGCTTTGGATATGATTGCAGAGTATTATGTACCACCATTTTTGGAGGTCGAGGACTTGAGCGGTACTATCGGAGATGGGGTGACGGTTGATGGCAGATAGAATTATAACGCAGCTTCCTGCCATACCGAAACCTGCGACTTTCAAAGAAGCAGCAAAGGCAACTTTGAGAGTTGCCGCATATGCGAGGGTATCTACGGATAATGAAGACCAGGAAACAAGCCTGGCAGCGCAGACAGATTATTATCAAAAGAAGATAATAGAACATCCTGGTTGGGAGTTTGTCCAGATATATGTGGACGATGGCATCTCGGGTTTGAGTACAAAGCATAGAGATGGTTTTAACAAACTGATAGCGGACTGCCTTTCAGGACACATCGATTTGGTGCTAACCAAGTCCATATCAAGATTTGCGAGAAATACGGTGGACACAGTGACTACTATCCGAATGCTGAAAGAAAAAGGTGTCGGTGTTTATTTTGAGAAAGAGAACATCTTCACCACAGATTCAAAGGGGGAATTTCTGCTGACAATCATGTCCTCGCTGGCACAGGAGGAGAGCCGCTCCATATCGGAGAACGTCACATGGGGACAACGAAAGCGATTGTCGGATGGCAAAGTGAGTCTTGCCTACAGTCGGTTCCTTGGGTATGATAAGGGACCTGAGAAATATACGATGGTGGTAAACCCTGAACAGGCAATGACAGTTCGCCGGATATTCTTTTTATTCCTGCAGGGGTACACTTCGCACACAATATCGAACATTCTAACCGAGGAGGGTGTACCTGCTCCCGGAGGTGGCGATGTTTGGAATCAACAGACTATCCGTCGTATGCTCTCCAATGAAAAATACAAGGGCGATGCTCTGCTCCAGAAGGATTTCACGATAGACTATCTGAGGAAGAAAACGAAGAAAAACGAAGGCGAAGTTCCGCAATATTATGTTGAAGGTGACCACGAGGCGATAATCTCCCCGTGGCTTTTTGATTATGTTCAGGAAAAGCTGGAGGAACGGCTTGCTTTTCCGGGACGGTACAGTGGTCTGCATCTGTTGACGAGCAAGGTTATCTGCGGCGGCTGTGGAGAAATGTATCATCCTCGCCCCTGGCATTCCACCAGCTATAATAACTTGAAATGGCAATGCAAGAACACCTGCAGGAAAGGCGAAAAATGTCGAACGCCTAAAATCTATGACAAGTTGCTCCACTACATGATTCATGATGCCGCAAGGATAGAAGCATACAAAAGAGATGTGGTTCAGAGAGTTGTCAATACTGTGAATTCGGTTACGGATAAATCTAAGACAGAGTCAATCCGGCACTGGATGAGTGACCTTGAGAAAAGAGATATATGGGAAATGCAATCAGACGAGAATGACATAGTAATCGCGCTCAACAACATTACGGTCATGCCGGACGGCACACTGCGAATCAAGTGGCTCGATGATAAGGTAACCGAATATAGGATACCGAAATACACGCCAAGTGAAGGGATTGAGAATGAGGACAAACAAAAGCACTGTAAGCGAAGCAGAAAATGCAGTATTACACCTCGGAAGTCTGCAGATGAACCACCGATACCTGTGATTGATAAATGCAAAAATTGTAGTGCGGATATTTTGCAAAAGCCAAAGACGAAGAAGAAAAAATTCTGTTGTGCTAAGTGCAGAAATCAATGGTGGAATAAGCACCTCGACAATGTGAACCGTAAAACCTACTACGAGGTGGTTTGCCAGAACTGTGGAAAGAAATTTATAATATATGGCGATAATCGGAGAAAGTATTGCTGCCATGAGTGCTATTTAGAGGATAGGTTTGGATAAATTGACAGCAACAAATAACATCAAACAAAAGAAAATCACATCAAAACTATTGCAAACGACTCCGATTTATGATATAATGTAAAGTGATGTATTGTAGTGAACTTTTCGGAGGTATAAAATGGCAGAAATCGGAAACGAGAAGTGGATAAATATTGATGAAGCTGCAGAATATTTAGGAGTCAAGCCTGGAACTATCCGAGATTGGATTCGAAAAAACAAAGGAATTCCTGCACATAAAATCGGTAAGCTGTGGAGGTTTAAATGTTCTGAATTGGACGTTTGGGTTGCGAGTGGAAAGAGTGCAGACATATAATATGAGGAGAAATTCCGCCTCATTTGTAAAAAAATATTTAAGAATTAAAATATAGGAGCATCTAAAAATGACCAGGTTAAGAGGCTTATCTTTGTTTGCAAGCGCAGGGATTGGGGAAACTTATTTACCCCGTGTAGGCGTAGATATCGTTGTAGCTAATGAGCTTATTCCTAAGCGTGCTAACTTATATCGAAACTTGTACCCTAATTGTCAAATGATATGTGGTGACATCACAGACAAGACTATTTACGATGATATTATGAAAAAAGCAAAAGGAATTGAGTTTATAATTGCTTCTCCACCTTGTCAAGGTATGAGTATCGCAGGAAAAAACAGACATCTTGATACAATGGTTAAAGATAATCGCAATTATCTTATTACATACGTTTTTTCGGCGATAAAGGAACTTAAGCCAAAGTATGTACTTATTGAAAATGTGCCAATGCTTTTGAAAATTTTACTTCCATATAAAAACGGAAAGCAGAACATTATTGAAATTCTTGATGATATGTTTGCTGATGAGTATGATATAGAGGGAAAAATCATAGATTCATCAGACTTAGGGGTTCCCCAAACAAGGCTTAGAGCAATAATCAAAATGTGCAACAAATCGGACAAATGGAATTGGCCACAACCAGTAAAAAAGAAGGTTACTGTTAGAGAAGCTATCGGGAATTTACCGTCCTTGGAATCTGGAGAAAAGTCCAGTGTAAAATGGCACTTTGCAAGAAAACATGATAAAAATAATGTTCTTTGGATGAAGCATACTCCAACGGGTAAGTCTGCATTCTCAAATGCTGTTTATTACCCTCAAAAGAAAGACGGAACACGAATTAAAGGCTATGAATCATCCTATCGTAGAATTAAATGGGATGAGCCTGCACCAACAATAACCATACGCAATGATTGCATTGCTTCTCAAAGGAATGTTCATCCTGGTAGGCTTCTTGCTGACGGAACATATTCTGATGCTCGTGTTTTAACACCGTTGGAGTTAATGATACTCAATTCATTACCTGCAGATTGGAATATTCCTGATGATACGCCAGAAATACTGATACGGCAAGTTATTGGTGAATCAATTCCACCGTTGATGATAGAAAGGATTGTAGGTGAAATCGGATGCCTAAAAAAATAAAAGCCATTTCTTTGTTTTCAAGTGCTGGAATAGGTGAACTAAGAATACACAAAGATAAAGTGAACGTAGTAGCGGCTAACGAACTTGTAAAGCAAAGAGCTGAGTGTTACTCGTTCTTTTATCCGGAAACAAGGATGATATGTGCCGATATAACGAACCAAGAAACAAAAGAAGAGATTATTAAAATTGCAAATGATAGCGAAGCCGAATTGCTAATCGCAACTCCACCATGTCAAGGTCTAAGTACACTTGGGAAAAATAAGGGGCAGAAGCAGTATGAAAAGGATGGCAGGAACTTTCTTATACTCGAAGCTCTTGAGGTGATTGAAGCTTGCGATTTTAATTACATTCTTATTGAAAATGTTCCAAAATTTATTGAAATGTTTTTTCCATATAACGGTGAATACTATAAGCTTGAGCAAATACTTCAGTCAAAGTTTAGCGACAAATATAATATTGAAATCAAGGTTCTTAATGCAAAAGACTTCGGTATAGCACAATCCAGACCTCGTGCAATCATAAAAATGTGGAAAAAAAATTTGCATTGGGCGTGGCCACAGACAGAAAAAGAAATAACACTTAAAGAAGCTATTGGTCATTTACCTTCTTTGGAACCTGGTGAGGATTCAGGAATCAAATGGCATTATGCAAAGCAACAGAATGAAAGGGCTGTTTTAGCTATGCGACATACAGCTCCTGGAAAGAGTGCTATAGCAAACGAAGTGTACTATCCCAAAAAAGAAGATGGTACTCGTATTAAGGGATTTCATAATACCTTTAAACGAATGGTCTGGGATCAACCTTGTCCGGCCCGAACAACATATTGTGGTAGCATTAGTTCACATAATAATGTGCATCCTGGATATTTGAAAGATGATGGTACCTATTCTGACCCAAGAGTGCTTACATTACTTGAAACGTTCATTGTTTCATCTATCCCGGAGAATATTGATTTTCCAAATGGTGCTACTGATACATTCATTAGAACAATCATAGGAGAGGCGATCCCTCCGCATTTAATGGAACGAATTATTGATTTGATAGGAGTTGAATAAAAATGCCTATAATGGTTGAACGTGAAAAATGGATTCTTTACAAACATACCAATAATTACGCTCTAATGCAAGCTGTTGCATTAGACGTAAAGAATAGCTGTGGAACTAATATAAGTGATACAGAACGATACCGAATGCAAGAGCGCCTCGCGGCTCTTGATATGTATAAAACTCGAAATCCTAAAGAAAGACCGTTGGATTCGATAAATCATCGTATAAACACTTTGGAATATTATATGTTTGGATATGAGGACAAAGGAAAAAATTCAAAACGATTTATATTTAGCCCGTTAGGCAACTTATTTATTGAGCATATAAACGAGCCTGAAAAGTTATTGAAAATATTTACTACAATGCTTTTTGGTATCCAATTTGAGCATCCTGCAAATGGAACACCTGTATGCTTTCAGTTATATCCATTTCGCCTTATCTTTAAATTATTAACTGATGAAAGACTAGATTGTCGCTTGTATAATTCTGAATATGTTTATTTTATTGCTTTTCAGAAAACAGTAACTCCTGAAAGCTACGAAAAATTAGTGAGTGATATTCTTGAGTTTCGTAAGTTGAGTAAAGAAGAAGTTGCAGATTTAATGAGAAGAGATGAGCATACTTATGTTAACTGCGTTTACGAATGGCAATATTATACACAAAAACTTCTCAATACAGCGGGGGTAATAAATTCAATTAAGGGCGATGAAATTGTAAGTCTATATCATCCTCAAAAAACTAATAGCCATAGTGCACCTACAAAAAGAAAATTGACAGCAGGATATGTTAGTCTGACATCTAATATTAAACCATTTGTTGAATTGATGTTAGAAACACATTCTTGTTTTCAAAAGCCACTTTTACTCAATGATGCCGAAAGGATGAGGCTTGATGTTGTAAAGGAAATATATTCATTTTATCCCAAGCTCTTATTAGATGAGATTGGCGAAGAAGATGAAATACAAGTCAAACTACTTGAACTGCCTAAGCTTATTGAAAAGTATTCACATAACCCTGATAATGATACCGCATATCTGTTTGAAGATGTATTAGAAGAAGGATTTAATCTGTTTGTCAATGTTGAAGCCAAGAAGATAGGTGGTGCAGGTCATACAGACATAGAGTGTTTGTACATAACTAAACATAAGAAGTTTGCTGTTGAAGCAAAATCCACTGGTAATAAGCTTTCGCTTATCAATGCGGGCAGGCTAAAAGAACATCGTGAACAAATTGGTGGTGATTATACAATTGTTATTACTCCGCGATATGTTCCTGCCGCCAAACGAGATATTAAAGGAAATCCAATTGTTATAATACTTGCAAGTACATTTAGCGAATATCTATATAATCATATATATCATGATGTTAGAGAAATAGATTTCGATGATTTTGATAGCATAATTATTAATAATTTCGGAACCGATATTAGCAAGCTTATATCAGATAGGACTATGGAAAAGTTTGCAACTCGTTCTTAAAGCACTTGAAAATATAATTCAAAATAACAGGTCGTTCGAGTGTTAAACGACAGTAATGAAAGTAGAGGGTTTGGGTTTGTAGGAGGAGTGAAAAGTGTCACAAAGCCGTTCACTTAAGGAGTATGTAAGAAATAACCTAGATAATCAGATGTGGAATGCAATCGAGGAGCACTTAGCCTCGGTAGAGCCATCTACGCTTGATTTGCGCCTTAACAAAGTCCGAAATATCGGCGAAGTGAAACTTTATGAAACCGAATTACAATTCGTTGATGTCTCCGACCTTCCCGGCTCTGCCATTGAATTTGATGTAGTCATGGATGCCACCATCATCGTATATGATGAAGACCGGTATCATAATGACGAATCCGAAGCAAAGCATCAGTGGTTTATGCTTCGGTGTCGTGGGAACTTAGACTGTGGCTTGAGTGATTTGGATATATATGATGTCAGCATCTACGACAAACGCAATCGGCAAGAACGACCGATGTCCAATGCTCTTGTGCCAATTATTCGCAAAGAAGACCTAGAGAAAGAAGCGAATGCGTTTCTTCGAAAATATTATAAAGAAGCCTTGTTACAACCAATGTGGATTGACCCCACTGAGTTGGCAAAGCGCATGAGACTATCTGTGCTAAAGCATCGCATTTCGGAGGATATGTCTGTTTTCGGTCAGATTTATTTCTGCGAAACAGATGCAAAGTTATATGATGACAATAAAGAGTCAGAAGTCAGTGAACACGTCCTTCCCGGTACGATTGTTGTCGACCCATCCGTAGCATTCCAGCGCAATCTTGGTGCTTACAATAACACTATAGTTCACGAATGCGTTCACTGGGCGTTGCATAAAAAGGCTTTTGCTTTGGAGCAGTTATACAATGAGGATGCAAGTCGGATTAAATGTAAAGTAGTCGGTGGCATCGAAGGTCAGAGCAACGATGGTACGAAATGGATGGAGTGGCAGGCAAACGCACTTGCTCCACGTATCCAAATGCCACTTAATATGTTCAAACTTAAGGCTTCCGAATTTATTAAGAAACGTAGGAACGAACTAGGTATTTTTGAACTCTGCGAATTGATGCCTATTGTTATTGAGGACTTGGCGGCTTTCTTTGCAGTTTCTCGTACTGCAGCCAAGCTGCGTATGATTGATGCTGGATATGAAGAGGCATTGGGTTCGTTCATCTATATAGACGGACATTATGTCAGACCACACTCCTTTAAGAAGGGTGCTATTCAATCTAATCAAACCTATTCAATCCCTGCAATAGACGCAGCCATTCAGAGCCTTACTAATCCTAGGCTAAAAAACGCAAACCACTATCTCTATATAGATTCACACTTCGTACTGAACCATCCGAAGTATGTTTATCAGAACGAAGACGGCGAAACGATGATGACCGATTATGCACGGCATCATGTAGATGAGTGCTGTTTGGCATTTGACCTTTCTATAAGCGATAAGGTTGAGGAGCGTTATCATCGGGAGTGCTTCCTAAATCGTGATAAAGGCTCACCCATTGCATTTGACATCGTCTACAAGGGCGAAAACAATGAACTCGATAATAAGCAGAGACAGAAGCTTCTGCGTGATACAGTTATGGAGGAAGCTAATGTGTTAGATAGCCTTCCCAATAACTATACCCAGGCATGGAAGCAGTTGCTCAAATGGCGGGGCATTTCACAGGCGGAGCTGTCCCGTAGAACCGGCATAACAGAAAAAACGATAGGAAACATTATCAATGGAGAAACAATGGGTACTCTCAATAATGTGGTGCTGATGTGTCTTGGAGCGAATCTTCCTTGGGATATGAGCAATTACCTCATCCAACGTTCCGGACACCAATTTCGAATGAATAACGATGATCATATCCTGTATCGTTTTGTGTTGATGCATATGTACTCAAAATCAATACTAGAGATACGAACTTTCTTACAAGAACAAGGTGCTACATCGCTTTGATTTGTAAAAAAATTGTGAACGAGGACGAAAACATGGTAATCGGATTTCCATGCTCAAAATAATATGAAAAGTGCGTATTAGAGCCATATGTGACCGTAATGGGTCATGTATGGCTCTATTTTTTTGCCCTTTTTTAGGCTTTTTTCGGGTCGAACATGGAAATGCGCTTACCATTCCGTTTTCAGCAAAATGCAGATAAAATAGAATTATAATCATCGAAGGGACAACCTTCGAAATTAAATTTACCGCTTTGTGGAAGTACTCGAGTTAAGCAGGGCGGTGGACAAATAAAGACGATTTGAACTAGGGAATAACTATACCCTTTTTCAGAAAATCTGAAGTCCACCGTTTTGTCGTCATACCTTCACAGGGTTCTGACCGGTGTTCTTCGGAACATCGGCTTTTTTGTGTTCACCGTTCTGCGCAAAGCAGAAAGGAAAAATTATTATGAACGCAAATCAGAGTCAAAAGCAGAACAAGCAGTACCAAATCCCTATGGAAGTCACGAATGAGATTATCCATGACTTTGAAATCAAACCAGAGGATGTCACATGGCGACTTGTTGGAAATCGTAAGTGTCGTGTTGTGTTAGTCGATGTCAGCAAAGAAGTATACGATGAGTATATGCGGTCTGTTTGGGCAGAACAGAAACGACAGGACCGTGAAAGCCGCTGTAATATACCCGGCAAGAACGGCAAACTCATCCGTTGCCCGGAATCCAACAAGTGTGCGAATTGCAGCCATGCATCTAAAGTATGCCGTGAGAGAAACCGCCCGGCATCGCTTTCACTCTTAATAGACGAGGGAGTGGAACCGGCAGCACCCGGCTCATTTGAGGATGCAGTCATCTACGAATCGTTGTTGGAGGATTTAATTGCTAGGCTTTCTGAAATCGAGCCGAAATACGGAGTGATTTTCAGACTGCTATATGACGGTGCTACGCAGCAAGAAATGGCAGATAGGCTTGGCATGAAGCAGCGGACGGTATCGGATTACGTCAAAAAGATTCGTGCCATCGTCCAGCCGCTCGTGAAAGACACTTTTAACAGGTAAAGATGAGGCGGTGCTTATCATCACGATAGGCACCGCCTTTTTCAGTCTTTCTTATAAAACATCGTTTCGTAGCCGTCCGCACGGAGCTTCAGTCCCGGAATCCACGGAGGGGTTCTCCCCATCTGCTCACAGACAGCGTCCAAGGAGACACCCATACTGCATTCGATGATAAGCTCATCGTGAATATGCCCGCATATAAAGCAGTGTGATAGCGTCTGCATGGCATACATGAGGATGTCCCGTGAAATTGCCTGCACGATGTTCTCCACAAATTTCGGACCGTAGCTTTCAATGCGCTCCCATTTCTTCGTGCCGCCTACGCCCTCATATGTGACGGATTCTCCGCCGAAACGGTTTGTACCCATTTTTGGCTTCACATAGCAGAGCCGTCTGCCGGACGGAAGTTGGATGAACAGCATCCCGCTCCGATATTTGAATTGGATGCCGTGTGTCTCTGTATCAAGCCGCTGCTTCACAGTGGTTTTGACGGCGCTGTCTACATCCCACCAGAACTGCACAATATTCGGATTGGAAGTGCGCCATGCATCCACGAGGGG
>JAJQIB010000012.1 GCA_021199375.1 Ruminococcus sp.
TGTCCCGACCTCCTTTTCGTTAGTTTCTTGGTCTAACTTTTGGGGGTCGGGACAACGAGGGCGGTTATTTTTTTATGTTCTTAATCAGCTCTGTGAGAGCGACAAGCAACACTATAGCTAAAATCAAGTAAATGATTTCCATGCTATCGCCTCCTTTCTCCGCTGACAATTTCACATAGCCTTTCGACCGTGATACTCATGCCGTTTTGCGTGAGATAAGGAAATTCGCTTCTGCGAATTTTTAGCGCAAAAGCGAAGCGTTGTGCGACCGCCTACCGTGTAGGTCTTACCCTTGTTTTTATTATATCATAATTCGGCAAATTTGTCAACTGGGCTTTGGGCTTGCTCAAACATACGTTCGGACTTCTACTTTGTTTGCAAGCCCTAAAAATACGGTTTCGCACACGTATATCGTGTGTGCGATTCGCTAAAGCGAACCACCGTATTTCCAAACGTTTGTTTAGTGTATCTATGACTTTAGTTCATACTAGATTTTTTAAACAACACGAAAGTTTAAGCTTATACATTGTGATAAACACGAACAATCTAGCTTCTAGTTTCTTACTTCTAGCTTCTAGCAGGGTGTAGATGGTGCAGATATTTTAGAACCCGCACCCTGCACCTCCCCCCTGAGCTTGCTCGAACGTATGTTCGGGCTTTTACTTTCGCTTAGCTTTTCCTACATTAATTTTTTCTTATCACAGTTGACAAACTGCTCTTTAATATGTTATAATAGTTTATACAAAAGCTCTATACAAAACTGACTATTAGAAATAGCTTTGAATATAAAATGCCGTGAAAGGGTGGATGGATTTTGGCTATTATAAAATTATCTCCTGCATTTAAGGATTATATATGGGGAGGAACAAGGCTTCGTGATGAGTATGGCAAGCAGTGCGACCTCGAAAGGGTTGCAGAGAGCTGGGAGCTTTCCTGTCACAAGGACGGTGAAAGCCGTGTTTGCAGCGGTGAGGACAAGGGTCTTACGCTGTCTGAATATATTAAAAAGCACGGAAAGACTGTTTTGGGTACAGACTGCGAAAAGTTTGAGGAGTTTCCTATTCTCATTAAGCTTATTGACGCTAAGAATAACCTATCGGTTCAGGTGCATCCTGATAACGAGTACGCTCAGCGTGTTGAGGGTGAGTACGGCAAAACCGAAATGTGGTATGTAGTAGACTGCGATGAGGGTGCATCTCTTATCTACGGCTTCGACCATGAGATTTCTAAGGAGGAGTTTGCAGGAAGGATTGAGGATAACACTCTGCTTGAGGTTACAAACTCCGTTCCTGTTAAGAAGGGCGATGTGTTCTTTATTGAGGCAGGCACGCTTCATGCAATCGGCAAGGGTATACTGATTGCCGAGATTCAACAGAATTCCAACACCACATATCGCGTTTATGATTACGGCAGGGTAGGTGCAGACGGCAAGCCTCGTCAGCTTCATGTTGAAAAGGCTAAGGATGTGACAACGCTCGCTCCTGCTAAAAGCTATCCCGAAACGCCGCTTGAGCAGATGGATGGCTACACAATTAAGCTTCTCGCAAGCTGCGACTACTTTACCACCTACCGTGTTGACGTTTCATCTAAGGCTGTACTTAACGCTGACGATAAAAGCTTTAATAGCCTGCTCATCCTTGAGGGAGAGGCGACCATCGGCGATATTAAGGCGGTCAAGGGTGAAAGCGTGTTTATCTCCGCAGGTGATGGCGAGTACACCATCGAAGGCAAATGTCAGCTTGTCTTAACTAAGGTTTAAAAAAATCAAGTAGAGGATTACTAATATGAAATACTATATAGGAATTGATTTAGGCGGCACTAACATAAAGGCTGGTGTTGTCTCTGAGGACTTTAAAATTTTGGCTAAAGCATCGTGCAAGACAAATCTTCCCCGTCCCGCTGAGGCTATCTGTAAGGACATGGCTAAGGTTGCGCTTGACGCTGTAGAAAAGGCTCATCTGACGCTTGATGATATCGAGTCTGTAGGTATAGGCACTCCTGGCACGGCAAACTCTGAAACCGGTGTCATCGAGTACTCAAACAACCTTGGATTTTTAGATTTTCATGTAGTAGAGCTAATGAGAACCTTCATCGATAAGCCCTGCTACGTCGAAAACGACGCTAATGCTGCTGCCTATGGCGAATTTGTCGCAGGCGCTGCAAGAGGAGCGAACAATGCTGTATGTATAACGCTCGGTACCGGTGTCGGCGGCGGAATTATAATAAACGGAAAAATCTACTCTGGCTCAAACTTCGCGGGAGCGGAAATCGGACACACCGTAATAGATCCCAACGGCCCACAGTGCACCTGTGGCAGACACGGCTGCTTTGAGGTATTCTCATCCGCAACAGGACTTGTACGAATGACCAAAGAGGCGATGACTGAAGATCACGGCTCGGTTATGTGGCGAATGAACGAGGAGGACGGCAAGGTGTCGGCAAGAACGGCATTTAACGCCATGCGTGAGGGAGATCGTGCAGGAAAGGAAGTCGTTGACAAGTACATCAAGTACCTAGCCTGTGGAATCACCAACACGATAAACATCTTCCAGCCCGACATTCTGTGTATAGGCGGAGGAGTCTGCAATGAGGGCGATCCCCTGCTTTTGCCGCTAAGAGAGCTTGTCGCCAAGGAGGTATACACCAAAAACTCAGAGAAGAACACTGAAATAGTAATAGCTGAGCTCGGAAACGATGCGGGAATTATAGGTGCGGCTTTTCTGGGACTAAATTCATCCGTAAATGCTTAAAATATCCATAAAATTTTATCGGAGGTAATATAAATGTCAGAATGTAAAGAATGTAATGAGTGCAACTTTTTCTGTGAGGGTGCAGATAAGGCTCCCCAGAGATCTCTATTTAATGCGCTTGGCATGACGAATGAGGAGATGGAGCGTCCGCTGGTCGGAATAGTTTCATCCTACAACGAAATCGTGCCCGGTCACATGAATATCGACAAGATAGTTGAGGCTGTAAAGATGGGCGTGGCAATGGCAGGAGGCACTCCTGTGGTATTCCCTGCAATCGCTGTATGTGACGGCATCGCAATGGGTCATCAGGGCATGAAATATTCGCTCGTAACACGTGACCTAATCGCTGACAGCACCGAATGTATGGCTTTAGCTCATCACTTTGACGCTCTCGTAATGGTTCCCAACTGCGACAAGAACGTTCCGGGACTTCTTATGGCGGCGGCAAGGGTAAATGTACCGACCATTTTTGTATCGGGCGGGCCTATGCTTGCAGGACACGTTCAGGGCAAGAAGACCTCGCTTTCAAGTATGTTTGAGGCTGTAGGCTCATATTCAGCAGGCACGCTTGATAAGGAAGGACTTGACGAATTTGAAAACAAGGCATGTCCTACCTGCGGCAGCTGCTCGGGTATGTACACGGCAAACTCTATGAACTGCTTAACCGAGGTTCTAGGCATGGGACTAAGAGGAAACGGCACAATTCCAGCCGTATACTCTGAAAGAATTAAGCTTGCAAAGAGAGCAGGTATGCAGGTAATGGAGCTTTATCGCAAGAATATCCGTCCACGTGACATTATGACCGAAAAGGCCTTCACAAATGCGCTTACTATGGATATGGCGCTTGGCTGCTCGACAAACTCGATGCTGCACCTTCCTGCTATTGCACACGAGTGCGGAGTTACAATTAACCCCGACATCGCAAACGGCATCAGTGAAAAAACACCGAACCTCTGTCACCTAGCTCCTGCAGGCAAGACCTACATGGAGGATTTAAACGAAGCAGGCGGAGTTTATGCGGTTATGAAGGAGCTCGACAAGAAAAATCTACTCTACACCGATATAATCACCTGCACAGGAAAAACAGTCGGCGAGAATATAAAGGACGCTAAAAACCTAAATCCCGACATCATCCGTCCTATCGACAATCCCTACTCCGAAACAGGCGGTATAGCGGTGCTTAGAGGAAATCTTGCTCCCGACACCTGTGTAGTCAAGAGAAGTGCGGTAGCTCCCGAAATGCTCAAGCATGAAGGCCCTGCTAAGTGCTACGACTGCGAGGAGGATGCAATTGAAGCTATAAAGGGCGGCAAAATTGAAGCTGGCGATGTAGTTGTAATTCGCTATGAAGGACCAAAGGGAGGCCCGGGAATGAGAGAAATGCTCAACCCCACATCTGCGATTATGGGTATGGGACTCGGCTCATCGGTAGCGCTAATTACAGACGGAAGATTTAGCGGTGCTACAAGAGGAGCGGCTATCGGGCACGTATCACCCGAAGCGGCAGTAGGCGGCACGATTGCACTTGTCGAGGATGGCGATATCATCTCGATAAACATCCCTGAAAACACAATTGAGCTTAAGGTATCAGATGATGAGCTTGCAAGGAGAAGAGCGGCTTGGAAGTCAAGAGAGCCTAAGATTACTACAGGATATCTTGCAAGATACGCATCTCTTGTAACCTCAGCGAACACAGGTGCAATACTCAAAAACCTAGGTCAATGAAATTTTTAGCAGGATTGCTTTTGAATAAAAACCGATTTATGAAAGGATTTGATTTTTATGAAGGCTTTGAAGATGTTTGGACGTATACTCATTACGATATTCTTTATCGTGCTGATTGCGGCGATTATACTTGTTCTATCCTACACACTAAGCTCGCCCGACAAGACAATAGGCTCAGAAAGCCGTGGACTTATAACAGGTCCGTGGGAGCAGCTTCAGGATACTAATGACGATGATCAGGCGCTTTGGAAATTCTCGTTTACACAAAACGGCGACTTTCAGATTGTAGAGGGTGATGAGCTTATCGCTGAGGGCTATTGCAAGATTGATGAGGACAGTGGAAAGATTAAGCTGTTTATTCTGCCCTGGAAGGTTACGGATGAATTTAGCAAGTATGTAAAGTACTTTATGTTCGCAGAAGTCTCCTACAGCAACCTTGAGGTTTCGCTTGATGATGACGATGAGATTGTTGAGGGCGAGGAGCCTACAGTACAGTTTCTCATCAGAACCAATGACGGCTCGGACGAATCCAAGGTGTTCACCTGCAAGATGTATGAGGTTACCATTGACCTATATGAATCTGAGTACGACCTAACCAAGGACGCTTAAGTAATGGATTTGATCTTAAAGAACATACACGCTGTAGATCCGCTTAGCGGACTTGATGAAATCACCGACATAGCGATTGACGGCGGCAAAATAAAAAAAATCGGACGCTTAAGTGAGGAAGCTGAGCGTGTAATCGACTGTACGGGGCTTTATGCCGTGGCGGGCTTGTTTGATATGCACGTTCACTTTCGTGACCCAGGACTCACCCACAAGGAGGACATCTTTAGTGGAGCGAACGCCGCAAAGGCAGGAGGAGTCACGGGAGTACTGCTTATGCCCAATACCAAGCCTGCCTGCGACAATGCTGACACGGTGAGGTATATCCTTGAGCGTGGCAGACAAACGGGAATAAATATCTACACCTCGGCTTGCATAACTAAGGGAATGGCAAGCGGTGAGCTTTGCGACTACGATGAGCTGAAGCGGGCTGGAGTCTTTGCGATAACGGACGATGGCAGACCGGTCGAAAACGCTGAGCTTATGCGTCAGGCGTTAGAGCTTTCGGTGACAAATGGAATGACCGTGCTTTCTCACTGTGAGGACTTAAGCATAATAAACGGCGGCATAATAAACAAAGGCGAGGTGTCAAAGGCACTAGGCGTCAAGGGCATGGACAGGGCAAGCGAGGACTACATAACTGCTCGTGAAATTGCTCTTGCGGCATCAGTAGGCGCACATATACACATTTGCCATGTATCAACCTACGGCTCGGTAAGCATAATACGTGCGGCTAAGCGTGATGGGGTGAACGTCACCTGTGAAACAGCTCCGCACTACTTTACATTTACAGACGAAAAGCTTTATGCGCGTGACGCTGACTTTAGGATGTCGCCGCCCTTAAGAACCGAGCGTGACCGAAGGGCTATTGAGGAGGCTCTGCTTGACGGCACAATCGACTGTATTATAACAGACCACGCTCCGCACACGGCTGAGGAAAAGGCTGACTTTTATAAAGCTCCAAACGGAGTTGTAGGTCTTGAAACCTCACTTGCGGCAACGCTCACCCAGCTATATCACGGCGGAAAATGCACGATTTCGGACATAGCGAGGCTTATGAGTGTGAATCCACGCAGGGTGTTAGGACTTGAGGCTGTCAGAATTGCTGAGGGCGAGAGGGCGGAGCTTTGCATATTTGATCCTGAGCGTGAATGGGTGGTAGATCCCGACAAGCTTCACTCGAAGTCGCACAACTCGGTGTTTAAGGGAGCTACGCTTAAGGGCAGGGTGATTTACACCATCTGCGGCGGCAAGCTGGTTTTTGAATTGGAGAACTAATTACATGGCATTTGACAGGCTTATAGAAAATATAGTAAAAACTCAAAATCCCTCGGTGGTGGGACTAGACCCTAAGCTTGAGTACGTACCCGACTTTATTGTTGACAAAAGAGTTGAGAAGTACGGAAAAACTCTAAAGGCGGCAGCTAAAGCCATATGGGACTTTAACAAGGCGATAATTGACGAAATACACGACATCTGCCCTGCTATAAAGCCACAGGCGGCATACTACGAAATGTACGGAATAGAGGGCATAAAGACCCTCTACAAGACAATTAGCTATGCTAAGGAAAAGGGAATGTTTGTAATAACCGATGGCAAGCGAAATGACATAGGTGCTACTATGACGGCGTATGCTACTGCTCACTTAGGCTACACGGAGGTTTGCGGTGAGCAGATTGCGGCATTTGATTCGGATGCACTTACAGTAAACGGCTACCTCGGAACGGACGGAATTTCTCCGCTATTAGAGCAGTGCAGAGAGTACGATAAGGGCATATTTGTGCTGGTAAAGACCTCGAACAAGTCGAGCGGCGAGCTTCAGGATCTTGAGCTTACATCAGGCAAGAGCGTTTATGCAACCATGGGAGATATGTGCGAAAAATGGGGCGGTGAGCTTCAGGGCAAATACGGCTACAGCGGAGTTGGAGCGGTTGTAGGAGCTACCTATCCCGAACAGCTTGAGGAGATGAGAGCGGCGCTTCCACACACCTTTTTCCTGGTTCCCGGCTACGGAGCGCAGGGCGGCGGTGCTGCCGGCGTTTCAAAGGGCTTTGACAAAAACGGACTAGGAGCGATTGTAAACTCATCACGTGGCGTTATGTGCGCATACAAAAAGGAGGAATCCTGTGATGAGCACGACTTCGCAAAGGCGGCAAGACGAGAGGTTATACGCATGAAGGAGGACATAATCTCATATCTGCCGAGGATAGTCCTTCCTACTAATGAATAACAGCAAATAGGCGGAGCTTTCCGCCTATTTTAATCTACCGAAAAGGATTGATAGAATGTACAAGCAAGGCAAATTTGAGATAATAAAAAAGCGCACCTTAGCGTGCGGTATTTTTGATATAACGGTGCACTGCCCTGAAATAGCGTCGCTTGCGAATGCGGGTCAGTTTGCGCAAATTGCAGCTGACGGGTTCTTTTTAAGGCGTCCTATCTCGATATGCGATATAGACAAGCAGGGCGGCAATATACGCTTTGTATTTGAGGTAAGGGGTAAGGGTACCGAGAGGATTTCTGAGCTTAACAAGGGCGATCTCATCGACATAATAGCGCCTCTTGGCAACGGATTTACGCTTCTTGAGAATAAAAAGGCAGTATGCATTGGCGGCGGAATCGGCACACCTCCTATGCTGTCGGTTGCTTATTACTATGGCAAAAATGCTCAGGTGATAAGCGGATTTAGAACAGCTTCACTTGCAATTTTACAGGATGATTTTAAAAAGGCAGGCTGTGATGCTACGCTTTGCACCGATGACGGAACTGCAGGAATACACGGATTTGTCACCGAACCGCTTAAGGCTAGACTAGAGTCTGGCGATGTTCCCGACATAATCTACGCCTGTGGACCATCTCCTATGCTTAAGAATGTTGTAAGCATTGCCAAAGAGTATGGCGTAAAATGCGAGGTGTCACTAGAGCAGAGAATGGCTTGCGGTGTAGGTGCTTGCTTGGTATGCGCCTGCAAAACAGTGAAGGACGGCGAAAGCTTTCTTAAGCACGTCTGCAAGGACGGTCCTGTATTTGACGGTGAGGAGGTTGATTTTTCATGAGCGAAAGACTAAAGGTGAGCGTGTGCGGAGTTGAGTTTAAAAATCCCGTAATCCCCGCAAGTGGCACATACGGCTACGGACGTGAGTATGAATCGCTATATCCCCTCTCAAGGCTCGGCGGAATATCGGTAAAGGGCACTACGCTTAATCCCCGTCAGGGAAATCCCGCACCAAGAGTTGCCGAAGCACCATCAGGCATGCTAAACTCTGTAGGGCTTCAAAACGGCGGCTCACAAAAATTTTTAGAGTACGAGCTTCCAAATCTATTGACCAAGGACACAAGAATAATCGCAAACATAGCAGGCTCGACAATTGATGAGTGCGCAAGGCTTGCATCTCTCATAAATCCATCTGAGGTTGACATGGTCGAGCTTAACATAAGCTGTCCTAACGTAAAGCAGGGCGGAGCGGCATTTGGCACCGACTGCAGCGTTGCTGCTGAGGTTACATCTGCTGTAAAAAAGGAGCTGCCTGACAAACCACTTATGGTAAAGCTATCGCCGAATGTTACGAGCATAACTGACATTGCAAGGTCGGTTGAGTCGGCGGGAGCGGATGCGCTTTCGCTTATAAACACCGTACTCGGCATGAGAATTGACATCAAAACCCGACGTCCTATCCTCAAAAACAACGTGGGCGGACTATCAGGTCCCGCAATTTTTCCAATAGCGGTGCGTATGGTATGGCAGGTGGCGAACGCTGTAAGCATACCGATAATCGGTATGGGCGGAATTGCCTCGTGGGAGGATGCTGTTGAAATGATGATGGCTGGAGCGAGTGCTATTCAGGTAGGTGCGGCAATCTTTGCAGACCCCTACACTCCTGTTAAGATTATTGACGGGCTTGAAGGCTACTGCGAGGATAATAATATCGCTAACATATCAGAAATCGTCGGCACAGTAGAGCCGTGGTAAGAAAGGATAAAATATGCCTGAAATAAAGCTTGTCGGCACGGGCGGAATGATGCCGCTTAAAAATCGCTGGCTAACCTCCTGCTACATCGAGCATGAGGGCTCTGCGGTGCTAATAGACTGCGGTGAGGGTACACAAATTGCGCTTGCTGAAAGCGGCTGCAAGATAAGCAGGATAAATCTGCTTCTAATAACCCACACGCATGCCGACCATGTATCGGGAATACCCGGATTTTTGCTGTCGCTTGGCAATTCATCACGAACAGAGCCTCTTGACATCTATCTGCCACAGGGTAAGACAGGGACAATTAAAAATCTGATGTGCATCTGTGACCGACTTCCATTTGAGATAATATTTCACGAGCTGCCAACAAGCAAGGAAAGCTCGTTTATCGCTGACAGAATAGATCCGATGTGTGAGATACGCTCGCTTCCGCTTAGACACAGCTGCGACTGTCTGGGATATTCGCTAACGCTTAGGCGCAAGCAGGTGTTTTTACCCGATGAGGCGAAGCGACTTGATATACCCATGCCCTACTGGCGGCATCTTCATGCAGGAGAGACAGTAACGCTTGAGGATGGGCGCACCATTACTCCCGACATGGTAACTCAAAGCTCACGTCCGCCAAAGAAAATCACCTACATCACCGACACGCTTCCCTTTGGCGCAATTGCGAAATTTGCAAGCGGCTCACAGCTTTTTATCTGCGAAGGAATGTACGGTGACGAGGGGAAGAAGCAGAGCATGAACCACAAGGGGCATATGCTCATGCAGGACGCTTGCTCGCTTGCCGCAAGGGCAGGGGTAGAACGGCTATGGCTCACCCACTACAGTCCAGCAGAATTTCATCCCGAAAACTACACAAAAGCACTCAAAAAAATATTCCCCGAAACGGTGGTTAGCCATGACGGGGAATATGTTGAGATATAAAAAACAAAAAATCGCACCATCTGCGTCAGCGTAACGCAAATGGTGCTTGTTTTATCGTGTAGGATTTAGCCCTGCTCCTTCATCTTAGCAAAGCAGTCGCTGCAATAAACAGGTCTGTCTTCGTGGGGCTTGAAGGGAACGGTAGCCTCGCCGCCGCATGATGCGCAAACAGCTGTGTACATCTGTCTCTCGCCGCCTCTGCTCTGCTTGCGAGCGTCACGGCATGCCTTGCATCTCTGGGGCTCGTTTACAAAGCCTTTTTCAGCATAAAATTCCTGCTCACCGGCTGTGAAAACAAACTCGTTTCCGCAATCCTTGCATACTAATGTCTTGTCCTCGTACATGATAAACCTAACCTTTCCGGTCGTTGGGACTTCCCCAAACCATACATATTATATTTCGTTTGCGTAAAGCCGGACTTGCACCGACATCCATGAGCCTTTTGGCACCGCTCTTTCATTGAGCTATTTAACGCATAATTTACCTTAGCCCTTCACGCAGC
This sequence comes from Ruminococcus sp., assembly GCA_021199375.1. Classification (GTDB taxonomy): domain Bacteria; phylum Bacillota; class Clostridia; order Oscillospirales; family Ruminococcaceae; genus YE71. Next base: position 10,482 of record JAJQIB010000012.1, read on the forward strand.
TTTCTTCTCGCCCTTTGCATTGCGTTGTCAACTGCCTTTTCGCTTAAGCCTATGCTTTGTGCTATTTCACGGTAGCTAAGTCCCGTAAGATACGACATAAGCACATCGCACTCGGTTTTTGTCAGGCACTCTTCTATTGCATGATAAACCGTAGCAAGCCGCTCACGGTCAAGTCGCACCGCCTCGCCCTGAGCATCCTCTGTCTCATCAAGCTCGTCAGAAGACTCGGTCAACAGGCTATTCTTTTTAACGGCAGATAGCATCTTGTTTTTTGCGCATGTCATAAGATAAGCTCTGGCACTACCTCGGTCTGCATCAAAGCTTGATATCGCCGAAAGTGCGCCAAGCATACCCTCTTGAAAAAGATCCTCGGATATTTGAGGATTAATGCTAATTGCCATAGACCTTATCGACGGAGCAAGTCTTGATATAAGCTCGGATGCCGCTGTGGAATCGTTCCTTGCACACTCTGTAAGCGCTTCATCATCAAGCAATGAAAAGTCATTCGCCTTAATCTCAAAATCGCTCATAATGCACGCTCCCATGCCGACAACTACCTCTACCTTTTTAGCATACCACAACATTACAAAAAAGTCAAGCAATTTTTAAAAAATATTTAATAGTTGCAAAATTTCGTTATATTCAACAATTTTTCAAAAACTTTTTGTACAATTTACTAATAACAAATAAGATCAAACGTTTTCATCGCACATAAAAACGGAGGGAGCAAATTCGCTTCGCTCGCCTCCGCAAAATGTTGCTAAAATCATGTCTGTCAGATACAAAAGGGTTAATCTGTCTGAGCAAACTGGGCTCTTCCACTTTCAAACAGATTTCCACCATGACAGTCAATCGCCGTTATAAGCGGAAAATCCTCGACATAAAGACGCTTTACCGACTCGCATCCCAAATCATCAAAGGCTATTACCTCGCATGACTTGATTCTGCTTGCCGCCAATGCTCCGCATCCGCCTACCGCACAAAAGTACACCGCACCGTTTCTTTTAATGGCGTCACAAACCTCTTTGCTTCGCTCGCCCTTACCTATCATCCCAGCAAGTCCTTCGTCAAGAAATCTTGGCGCAAATCTGTCCATTCTGCTGCTGGTTGTGGGTCCGCACGAGCCTATCGGCTTGCCCTCAGGTGCGGGGGTAGGTCCGGCATAATAAATCACCGCACCGCGCAGATCATACGGCAACATGTCGCCGCTGTCAAGTAAAGCGTTAATGCGCTTATGCGCCGCATCGCGGGAGGTATACACTGTACCGCTTAGCAGCACCTTATCACCCGCCTTGAGCGTTTGTGCCGCTTCTGGAAGATCCTGTGTGCTTATCTTAATTTCATTGCTCATTGCTGACAAATATTACTCGTCTTCTGCTACTAGGTCTAGTCCCTCATCAACGAGATTTCTCGCTGAGGATGCCATCTGCATACTCTCGGAGCTGAAGCTGTTGAGCTCACCCAAAAGCTTAGTAACGGTTTCTTCGAGTCCTTCAAACTCTGCACGAACATTCTTTCTCAAATCTGCGGACTTAGCCTTAATAACCGCAGCCTGTGTTTTTGCATCATCTATAAGTCTTGCAGCCTTAGCCTCTGCATCAGTTGTTGTCTTGTATGCCTCATTGCGAGCATTTTCGGTAACCTCTTCAGCATCTGCCTGTGCAATCTGCATGGTTTCCTGAGCCTCGGTCTGAGCCTTTGTAACAGCAGCCTGTGCCTGAGCGTTAGCGTCGTCAACAATCTGGTTAGCCTGCGTTTCAGCCTCATCGGTCATCTTCTTAGCAGCGTTCTTAGCTTCAGTTACAATCTTGTTAGCTGTATTCTGAGCCTCAACAAATACGCTTCCGAGGTCAAATGCAGATGCGGTGCCGTCTCCAGCACTTGCCGCTTCCTTCTCAGCCTTTTCAAGCTTTTCCTTAAGGTCTTCGATCTGCTCAGTCTGCTCTGCGATGGTCTGATCCTTTTCGGTAATCTGCTGCTCATAGTCGGCAATTCTCATGTTCATCGAGTCGGTCGATGCCATAAGCTCAGCTACCTTATTCTTAGCCTCTTCAACCTTCTTTTCGAGCTCTTCCTTGCCCTCAAAATCGCCAGAAGCAACCGCACCATTTTCGCTCTGCTGCTCAAGACGCTCAATGGTTTCTTCCTGATCCTTTACCTTGCTTTCGAGATTGTAGATCTTTGAGTTTAACTCATCTACATAAGCAAGTACATCCTGCTTATCAAATCCGCCCATACGGACAGTTCTTAAATAACCGTTGTTAGCCATGTTACATTCCTCCAAACGTTAAGTTGTTTACATAATATAATTATACAATACTTTACCGATTTTTTCAACAAAAAATTTAGAATTTGAAAAACTTCATTGATTTGAACAAAATTCCAAGTCATTTTTTGTGAATTTTAACCACAGACAGCCGTGCAAGGGCTGAATCTTATTCCTCACATCACATAATAACGCACTTTAAAATTTTAATACTCCCGTGGGTATTGGATACAAAGAGCGGACGCTGACACGCCCGCTCCGATTTAATTTTTCAAATTATTTCTTGAAGATGTTGAAAATATCATCGTAGTAAGCAGGATTGTCAGCAGCCTTAACTCCAGCCTTGTGAAGTGCCTCTGCATCAGCCTTGCTGTCCTTTTCAAGTGAAGCTGCCGCTGTCTGTGCAGCTGCCTTAGTCTGTACCTTCTTTGTAGCAGCACCGTCAAAATCAGCTGCAATTACGGTTACATAAACCTCATCGTTAGCCTCGCTGTCGTAACCGTTACCGAAGATGATTTCTGCATCCTCGTCAACTGCCTCGGTGATGGCATTTGTTAGCTCGTCAATCTCGTCAACAACGATATCCTCGCTCATGGTGATATTTACAAGCAATCTCTTAGCTCCTGCAATTGAGGTCTCAAGCAGATCGCTCTTTACTACCTGTGAAACCACCTCGGATACCTTTTCCTTGCCCTGACCATGACCAATAGCCATGTGAGCGTAGCCAGCATTCTTGATGATGGTTGTAATATCAGCAAAATCAACATTTATGTCATCATGTCTTGTGATTATCTCTGCTATTGAAATAACATCGGTTTTTAGCACCTCATCAGCAAGTGCGTACGACTGATGCATTGTAAGCTTCTGTCCATTTTGAAGAAGATTCTGGTTTGGAATTACGATGAGTGCATCGACGTTTTCGAGAAGCGATGCGATTCCCATCTCTGCCTTTTCCATCTTCTTTGCGCCCTCAAACTTAAAGGGCTTGGTAACTACTGCAATAGTAAGCTTTTCCATGTCGTGAGCAATCTGTGCTACGATAGGAGCCGCACCTGTTCCTGTGCCGCCGCCCATTCCTGCGGTAATGAATACCATATCCGCATCCTTAATAGCCTCGGTGATCTCCTCTTGGTTTTCCTTAGCTGAAGCCTCGCCAACCTCTGGCTTTGCACCTGCTCCCAAGCCATGTGTGAGCTTAGCACCTATTTGAATCTTTTGAGTTGCCTTTGAGTTTTTAAGTGCCTGTACGTCGGTATTTACTGCAATGTAGTCAACATTTCCGACAATACCTGCTTCGGCAATGCAGTTAAGAGCATTTCCACCGCCGCCGCCGACGCCTATCACCTTGATCTTTGCCCCTTCGATGGGAGCTTCAACATATTCATATGCCATGTTCTTCATCCTCCTGCTTACCGCAATCTTTTTGGTTTCATATTGTCATTTTATCTTTCAATTGTCCAAAAATCAACGTTTTAATAAATATACTTTTATGATATCACAAATTCCGATAAAAGTAAAGTCATTAATTCGACAATCCTCAAATTTTAGCTATTAGCACAATTTTTCGGCTTTTTTCGAACGTTATTTTGTGCATTTTTACCCCGCTCACCAGGTCGTATTTCCGTAATCATCTGTCGTGTAGGTGTAATCATCTGTGCTATAAGTGTAATCGTCTGTACTATAGGTATAGTCCTCAGTATAGGTGTCCTCAGAATCTAAATAGTAGCTGCTGTCGTACTCACTGTATGTGTCAGCAGTACTTTCATCATCTGTAAGACCATCCGCTTCAGAATCCACCGTTGTCGTGGTGGCTGTTGTGACCTCAGCCTCCTTGGGTATCGCCGATATTCCGCTGTCTATACCATTATATCTAAGTGTGCCCTCATAGCTTTCAGGTAATCCCGTTTCTATTACCGCTTGAATATAGCTAAGCTTTACATCCAAATCAACCGAGCTGCCAAGCTCTATCTCGATTCTTCCATCATACTCAAGTACAATGTCAGTTCTGTCTGTAATGTCAATTTGCTCTATGCCCTCAAATTCAAGTGCTTTAAGCTGCTCAAAAATCTCTTCCAGTGCTTCGGTTTTCTGAGAATCCTCCGACTCTGCACTTGCTCCTGCGATAGTGTTTTTTAGCTCGTATCCTACAACAAGCACTAAATCTTCATTTCTCTCGGTTTGTCCCACCTCAAGCAGCTTTCCTGAGGTAGAGGATGTATAGTAAACGCCATCCTGCTCAATTTGTGCATTCTCGGTAGCCTCAGTTATCGTAATAACAAGATTATCAGGATAATCCTTCTCAACCTTCACATCGTCTATATATACCAGCGTTTGCTCTAAACGGCTTGCAATATAATCGGTATTTAGCCTTATTAAATTTTGTCCTGGTGCAAGCCCTGCTACGCTTTGTATCTGTTCAGGCTCATATAGAGTGCTGCCGTTAATCTTTAGCCCTGTAACGGACAGATTGAAAAAGACATTCACGCTTAAAAGTGCGCCCAATGCCGCAATTATCGCCGTTATAATCATCGCATAGATGTTAAGCGCATTTCGCTTTCTGCCATGCCTTACACCTGAAGACCTGACATAGCTTCTGCGTCCGTTGTAGCTGCTCTTTTCCGCCATCTTATTTAACCTTTCCTTGATTTTATACTTTCCTTTCGGCTTTTACTCCAAGCCTTGCAAGCGCGCACTCGATAGAATCATATCCGCGGTCTATAAGCTCAACATTCGAAATCAGCGTCTCGCCCTGAGCTGCACACGCTGCCACACAAAGTGCCGCTCCGCCTCTTAAATCCGGAGCCACAACATTTGCTCCTGAGAGCGAGCTCACGCCGCTTACAACTGCGACTCTGCCCTCGGTCTTTATATCTGCGCCCATTCTCACCAGCTCATCTACATGGCGAAAACGGTTCTCAAAAATATCCTCTACAAAAATACCCGTGCCCTGTGCTCTTGTCATGCAAGCCATAACTATTGCCTGCGCATCTGTCGGAAATCCCGGATACGGCTGGGTTCTTACAGATCTCACTGCTTTAAGTCCCTTTGAAGAGCTTATGTATAGTCCGTCACAGCATTCATATACACTGCAGCCCGACTGACGAAGCAGATTTATCACCGCCTCAATGTCACAAGATCTTGCGCCCTTAAGCTTAGCCTCGCCGCCTGTAATTGCAGCTGCGCACATATATGTAACCGTTGCGATTCGGTCAGGCATTATATCAAACTCACAGCCATGAAGTTGGCTTCTTGGCACGCCCTTTATTTTTATTCTTGACGAGCCAGCTCCGCTTATTTTTGCGCCGCATCTGTTTAAAAACTCAGCCAGGTCGCAAATCTCAGGCTCTCTTGCGGCATTCGAAATTACCGTTTCACCCTTTGCAGTGACTGCTGCAAGCATCACGTTTTCAGTAGCTCCAACGGATGGAAAGGAAAGATTAATCAGCGTACCCTTTAGCCCTTTAGGACAGCTACAGATAAGCCTGCCGTGCGCCTCATCAATTTGCGCTCCAAGCTGACGCAGCGCCGAAAGATGAAGATCTATAGGTCTAGGTCCTAGCTCGCACCCTCCTGGAAAGCTAAGAGTACACTCGCCAACAGAGCCTAGTAGTGCGCCCAGAAAGATGATAGAAGAACGCATTCTTCTCATTAGAGCGTCTGAAATTACGTTTTTGTCAAGGACAGCTGTATCAACAATCACACTCGTGCCGTCTCTCTTGCATTTACAGCCAAGACAGCTAAGTATTCGCATTGCCGCATAAACATCTGAAAGCGGCGGACATCGATTAAGCCTTACCTCATCACCTGTAAGCACACAAGCGCTCAAAATAGGCAGCACGCTGTTTTTGGCGCCCTGAATTTCAAGCTCTCCGCAAAGTCTGTGTCCTCCCTCGATTTTTAGCCTTTGCATAAAACCCACCTCGCAAATCAAAGCGCATATGCGCTTTTTTAAAGTATGCTTCATACTATGCAGGTAGAGTCTTATTGGTTAATTCTTCGCTGCTATTTAAATATCGGGATCAAAGGTTATAACATTTGAAACATTCATAAATGCAGGCAAGCAAGGTATGCTTATGCTATCGGTAATCTTCTTCTTAGCGCCCTTTGTCGAAAGTCTGATCGATGTTATTGCCTGATCAAACTGCTCGTCGGTGAGTCCATCAGCATTTATTAAAATCTCAACCTCTATTGTTTCGGTTGAAAATGCGGGAATTTCCTTTGATGAGCTTGAAGCTGTTGCATAAACTATATTGTCGGAATAATCTCCGCCACCGCTTATGATGTAATCATCAACCGTTACAGGGAAGGGCATGTAATTTTTAGCATCAAAAGCAACTGTACAGATTCTGTAGCTGTCGCTTTGCTCGCTGCTTACAGCATCTATATTGTATACATGATAGCTGCTCAGTATTTTCTCTTTATACAGTGTGACTCCTGCCTCAGCAAAAATATCCTCGCTGCGACATCCGCTGAGCGAATCGTTTGCGGTATAGATCGGGGGAGCAAAAAAAGCTATAAGAATAAGCAGCACCAAAACGATTACAATCGGTGTGATTATCTTTCTGCGTGATATGTACGTTCCTCTTACCTTAACGCCCTTATCAAGTGCCTTTGTGGGTGCATTTGGAACACGCTTTGCGGAAAACTCCTCGACTAATGCCTGTGCGTCATCGGGGTCCTCCTCTTCCTCTTTTTTTGACTTAATCTCAAAATCATGCACCACCTGTGCTCTTGAGAAGTCTGCTCTTATTTTTCCGGAATTATCCTCTACTCTTGTGTATCTGTCAAAGGTATTTATAGCCTTCGACTGCTCCTTGTTCAGATTTTCCAGATCCGGAGTTGTAATACTGTCCATTGACGGCTTTCTTTTAGCCATAGCTTTTTCCTTTCAGTCCTAGAGCTTATTTATAATAGGCTCTAGTGCGCCATATATTCTGTCGTTTGTATCACTTATGTAAAGCTTTGCCGCATTTTCGGAAAGCCTTTTTAGCTTATCCCTGTCATCAAGCAAATCCTTAACTGTGTCTATCAGCCACTCAGAGGTAAGATCCTTTTGCTCAATTACAATTGCGGCTCCAGCCTTTTGAAGCACCATTCCGTTAAAATACTGATGATTACCTGCAACTATTGGAGAGGGCACCAAAATTGAGCCTCGTCCCATTGCCTCAAGCTCAGTGAGCGCATTAGCGCCACAGCGTGAAATCACCAGATCTGCCGCAGCCATACAGGTCGGCATATTGTCTATATACTCTTTAACTATTAGTCGCTTGTTCTCTTTTAAATTAACTCCACGCTCGGCTAGACATTCTTCAAATCCTGTTTCACGTCCATTGCCACCATAGGAGTGTATGTGATTTACCTTAATTCCCTGCTTGTCATACCATTCGATAAGATCTAGCACCGTCGAATTTATTGCGCCTGCACCCAGACTACCGCCCGTTGATAGTATACAAACCTCGTCGTCGAGTCCAAGCTCAGCTCTTGCCTCCTGCTTTGTGATTTTAGAAAAACCGCTTCTTACAGGAAGTCCTGTGACGATATATTCACGGTTCTCGCTCAAATACTGCTTAGCCTCCTCAACGGTAAGCATTACAACATCTGCGTACTTTGAAAGCAGCTTATTTGTGACACCTGGATAAGCATTTTGCTCGTGTATAGCAGTTTTTATATTAAGCTTTGCCGCCGTTCTGACGATAGGTCCCGCTACATATCCGCCTGTGCCTATAACAAGATTCGGCTTAAAATCGTTTATTATCTGCTTGCTTCTTGATGTAGTACTCATCAAAAGCTTAAATGCATGAGCGTTTCGCTTGATATTCTTTTTGTTTAGCTTTCGCTGAAACCCCTCAACCCTTATGGGGTAGAATTTATACCCTGCCTTTGGTATAAGCTTAGCCTCGATTTTTTCAGGATTTCCCGCAAATGCAAGCTCTGCATCGGGATGATGAGATTTAATTATTTCGGCAATCGCAAGCGCAGGATTTACATGACCTGCTGTTCCGCCTCCTGCAAGAAGTACCCTTAACATAGCTATTCTCCTCTATAAATATTATGCCGTTTCGGCTTTTGCTTCCAGCCTTTGCTTTTTCCTCTTCGGCTCACGCTTTATAGCCTGTCTTGAAATGCTAAGCATTATGCCCATTTCAAACAGCTGGAACACAAGAGCCGTACCGCCTGCACTGAAAAACGGAAGTGAGATTCCTGTATTTGGAAACGCATTGCAGGCTACCATTATGTTTAGCAGTGCCTGTGAACCTATCTGCACCGTTATGCCCGTAGCTAAGAGCATACCAAATCTGTCGCGTGCATTAGCGGCAATTTGAAATCCCTTGAGAATAAATAATACAAAAAGCAAAACCACTATAGCTCCGCCTACAAATCCAAGCTCCTCGCAAATAATCGAAAAGATAAAATCATTTTGAGATTCAGGAAGATAGAGGTACTTTTGTCTTGATTCGCCGAAGCCTAATCCCAATAAGCCACCTGAGCCTATAGCCAGCAACGATTCATAGGTTTGATGTGTGGTATTAGCGGGATCCGACATAGGATCTCTCCAGCTTTCAAAACGATCGGCAATGTAGCTAAACGTATCGCTGCCGCCCTTTAGGAAAAGAATTATTGCTCCTATTACTCCTACAGCTAAACAAATACCAATAAATCTCCAGAAATATTTTGACGGCATATCGCTTGAAAACATCATAGCCACACCGATGATTCCGAACAGCATTATCGCCGACATATGTCTTTGAAGTCCAAGTATAACGAACACAAAAACAAAAATCACAGCAAAGGGAACAAAGCAGTGAATCCAGCTGGTCTTAAACTTTTGGAAGTTTACAGAAAGAATATATGCAAATATCACAATAAATGCAATCTTTAACAGCTCAGAGGGCTGAAACTGAACTCCTGCTATTGTTATCCAACGCTTTGCTCCTGCCGTTTCCTGCCCAAAGAATGCAGTATATCCGCACAGTATAAGCGAAGCGCCAAAAAACAAATAGGCTATTTTTGTATTGAAAAAGAAATTATAGTCAAGATAGGATGCTATAAACATCGCCACAAGTCCGATTGCTGCACATAAAAGCTGACGTCTGAGATAATAATAGCCATCACCGTCATACTCGCTCATTGAAGCAGCATAGCTTGCCGAAAACATCATTATAAGTCCGAACACAAGCAAAACTATAACTATTAGAAAAAACGTCTTGTCTATTTCTGCTATAATAAATCTAAAATTAAGCGTTTTGCGCTTACGTCCCGCCTGTTCAACAGCCTGCACGTTCTCGCCGTTTGCCGCCAATTCAAGCCCTCCTTATCATAAATACCATTGTTCTTTTGTTCAGTCTAAAAATATACCTTTTGTCCGTAATAAACAATTCCGACTGCTGCTGCAATGCCTAGAATTGAAATAATCGAAAAAATAACAATTACTGTATAATCGCTCATGCCCTTCACCTTTAGGTGCATATGAAGAGACGAGCCCTTTAATAGCAGCTTCTTTTTGCGTCTGTATACCAGATTCTGCATTGCTGAACAAAACGCATCAACAAACGCTGAAATGCTCAATAGCAGCGCTGCAAGTGCATAAAAGGAATCAAATGCCAGCACAGACGCCGAAAGCGCACCTATTAAAAAGCCTCCTGAAGATCCACTTTTGAGCTTTGAGGGAGAAAGTCCCCAAATCATTGCGCCCATTGATACAGCTGCGCTTACATATCCGTATGCTGTAAGCGTGTCATTATCAGACAAATTGCCAATAACCGCTGCTCCAAGTCCTACTATAAAGCCTACAGCATATACAAGTCCGCCTATAGAGCTTTTATCATCTATGCCAAAACGATTTAACGCCCTAAAGCTATAGATTATTAAGGTCATAGCCGCCGCTGTTATGGGACAGAAAAGATAGCCAAAATCCACTATACCCAGATGAAAGGGAAGCATTATCGCTGTATCTATCCATGAGCTTGTCACACACACGTATATATAAATGAAGCTTGCCACATAGCAAAATCCAAGCTTTGCTCCGGCTTTCACTCCGTATGGCTTGCCCTGAGCATCGGTCATATAGTCATCTAGGGCTCCGACAAAAACAATTGCAAGTGAGTAGATAAGGCTTGCAAAAAGCTGCGCTCGATTGCTTGTGAAAATTGCAGCGACTGCTATGCCAAAAGCAAATACTATCCACTGACACACTCCGCCAAATGAAGGCTCGCTTCCGTCAGATTTATATCTATCACCAATATATGGCTCGTATACTCCCGTCTTTAGCTTGCGAAAAATCGGTATCATAACTCGTCCAAGAAAATAGCTTAGCACAAGCTGCATAGCTACTATGACGGCAAGCCTACTCCAGAGCATTTACCGCCTCTTCAAGCTTCATGCCTCTGCTGCCTTTAAACAGCACTACATCGCCTTGCTTTAGCTCTCTCTTTAGCGTATCTATCATATCGCTCTTGCTCTCAAAATAGCAGCAATCCTCCTGGGACATTCCCTTTTTTATTGCTCCATCCACGTAGTACCTAGCGTCATTTCCACAGCAATAGAGCTTATTTGCTTTTGCTGATGCAACATACTCGCCGGTAAGCTTATGCAAAGCACGTGACTGCTTACCGAGCTCCAGCATATCCGACAGAACCACTACCTTGCGTCCACCGCTTTTATTTGTAATTTGCGTAAGCGTCGACAATGCCGCCCTAATCGAATCGGGAGCTGCATTGTAGCAGTCCACGATAAACTTCATGCCGTGTACATCCTTTATATTCTGACGTATTCCCTGAGGACGAAACTGTGCTATTGCCTCAATCATATCCTCAGGTGGTATATCAAGTGTAAGACCTACACAAAATGCCGCAAGTGCATTCTTTACATTATGCTCGCCGGGGCAGTTTACCCTTGCAGCTTGCTTTCCGCCATTCGCAGTACCCGTAGCAATGCCGCTAACCCAGTTTATATTAAACGAGGTTCCGCCTTCATCCATTTTGATATCCGATGCATAAACATCAGCTGTCTTTTTCTTAATTGAGTAGAAAATCAGCCTTCTGCCATGATGCGACTCAATCTGCGAAAGAAGCTTGTCATCAGCCGATAAAATCAGCGGTGCCATGTAATCAGCTCCATCAAGTATCTCCATTTTTGCCTTGAGAATACCCTGCTGTGAGCCTAGATTTTCTATGTGCGAATGTCCTATATTTGTGATAACCGCTGCTGTCGGTTCACAGCACATTGAAAGACGTGATATTTCGCCTAGGTGTGACATTCCCATTTCGATAACCGCCGCCTCTGTCGAGCCTTCTATTCCAAACAGAGTTAGCGGCAAGCCTATTTCATTGTTATGATTTCCTTCGGTTTTTAGCGTGTTATACTTTTTTGAAAGCACAAGCGCTATCATATCCTTAGTCGTGGTTTTGCCTACACTTCCTGTGATTCCGACCATCGGGATAGAGAATTTGCGTCTATAGTAGGAGGCAAGCTGCAAAAGCGCACGCTCGGTTGAATCCACTATTATGCATTTCGCTCCCTCAATTGCACGCTCGGATATAACCGCCTGTGCGCCAAGCTCGCAAGCCCTTGCGCCGTAGTCGTGTCCATCAAAGCTCTCGCCCTTTAATGCTATAAAAACTGAATTTGGCTTAATTGTTCTTGTATCTGTAGAAACGGAGGTGATTTCTATATCTGACGGATAGCCAAAGCTTCCATCTACCGCTTGTACAATTTCAGTAAGCGTCATTTTTTCCATTTGTAATCCCTCCACTTATTCTTTCTTTGTCTTATTTTAGCTGTTCGAGCGCTTCAGCAACCACCTCACGCTCGTCGAAGTGAATCTTTACCCCGCCTTTTAGTATCTGATAATCCTCGTGACCCTTTCCGGCAAGAACTATTACATCGTCCTTCTCAGCGTTCCTTATTGCCCAGAATATGGCTTCACGCCTGTCGGTTATTCTGACAAACGGTGTTTGTTTGCCCTCAAGTCCCACAAGTATATCGTCTATAATCGCATCCGGGTCCTCATTTCTCGGATTGTCGCTTGTCACTATAAGAAAATCAGCGTTATCAGCCGCCGCAATAGCCATGAGCGGACGCTTCTTGGCATCTCGATTTCCACCACAGCCAAATAGGCATTTTACCTTACCCTTAGAGCCATTTTTAATTGCCGAAAGAACGTTTTCAAGAGCATCGGGTGTATGTGCATAGTCACAAATTACTGTAAAATCTCTTCCCGTGGGTATAACCTCTGCTCTTCCTCGTACGCCCTTCATGGCATTTAACTGCGCAATAACTGCCTTAGGCTCAAATCCCAGCACCTCACAGCAGGCAATTACCATAAGTGAGTTTGACACATTGAAAAGTCCCGGCATAGCAAATGTAACATTATGCTTTTCGTTGCCGTCACAAAATACATACTTAACGCCATTTGCGCCAAGCGTTATATCCTCAGCATAAAAATCTGCAGCATCAGCATCCGAAACGGTCTTTGCCTCAATCTCAATTTCGTCCAAATATCTCTTTCCATAAGGGTCGTCCATATTTATTATTGCCGTGTCACAGATGGAAAACAGCCTTTTTTTCGCCTGATAGTAATTCTCCATTGTGCCGTGAACATCCAGGTGGTCCTGCGTGAGATTTGTAAACATTCCCACCTTAAAATGACATGGTCCGGTTCGTTTTTGCTCTAAACCCTGAGATGAAACCTCCATAACCGCATACTCGCAGCCTGCATCTGCCATTTTTCTTAGCAGCTCAAAAAGGTCATAGGGCTCAGGAGTAGTACGTGCGGTTGGCAAAATCTCATCGCCTATCTCGTTTTGACAGGTGCCGATAAGTCCCGACTTCTTTCCAAAGGCAGTAAGAGTCTTTTTTAGTGCGGTGGTTATAGTGGTTTTTCCATTCGTGCCTGTAACGCCTATCATTTTAAGCCTGCGCTCCGGATTTCCAAACCATGCCGCGCACAGATAGGGATAAAGCTCACGTGTATCGAGGACTATTATTTGACAGTCAAGTCCTAAATCTCGTTCGCAAAAAACTACTGCCGCTCCCTTTTCAACCATATCCGCAGCAGCGCTGTGACCATCAAAGGTGTTTCCCTTTATACAGACAAATGCAAAGCCCTTTTGCATAACGCTTCTGTTATCAGAGGTGATTCCGCTTATTTCTACATCCTCTACCCCGTTTGTACTTATATTCAGTTCTTTTACTAGTTCATACAGCTTCATTGTATCATTCCCTTTGGGCTTTTATGCCCTCCTTGTCTTTTTTTACTGTGAGGATACCGTACTTTGCTGGAAGGTTACGGTAATAGTTGTTCCCACCGTGACTGTCGAGCCTGTCAGCTCACTTGCAACAGCATAAGCATTTTCAGAGTTTGCTGCCGAGCCTTCAACCGTCATGTTAAGTCCGTAGCTTTGAAGCAGCTCTCTTGCCGCATCCTTGGTAAGTCCCTCAACGCTCGGTACTGTAACCACATCCTCAACCGTGGTGTTGTCGGTATATAGCACTACAGTTCCTCCACGCTGAACGGTAGCTCCTGTAGGACTTTGACGAAGTACTGTATCTCCATCTCCGATTACGTTTACTTCAAGTCCAAGCTCCTCAATGGTAGCAGTTGCCTCATCAACAGTACGATACTCAACATTTGGTACCGAAACCTCAAGCTCTTCAAGCTCTTCATCTGAATACTCGGGGAAGTAACCAAGATATGGTAAAACCTCTGAAAGCACCTCTGTACAAACCGGTGCTGCTACCTGGCTGCCATAATACTTTTCTCCCTGAGGGTCATCAACCATTACCAGCATGATAATTTCGGGATCATCGGCGGGTGCAAATGCACAATAGGATGCAACATAGGTGTTTCCTGTGGAATCGACATCGATTTTCTGAGATGTGCCGGACTTTCCGCCTATGCTATAGCCCTGAACGTAAGCGTTAGAGCCTGTGTTCGATTCTACTACGTTATACAAGATCTCTCGCATTTCAGCGCTTACATCCTCTGAAATAACCTGACGTTTTACCTCAGTTGTGTAGTCCTCAACAACATTTCCATTAGCATCGGTGATTTTGTCAACTACCTGTGGAGTTACGAGATATCCTCCGTTTATTACTGCAGAATATGCCGTTATCATCTGAATGGGTGTGACCTTATTTGTCTGTCCAAAGGATTCAGAGGCTAGCGATACAAGTCCCATGTTATCAAGCGAGGTATAAATGCTGTTTGACTCGCCCGGCAGGTCGATGCCGGTTTTCTCGGTAAATCCGAACGCCTGTAAATACTTGTAAAATCCCTCGATACCAAGACGCTGACCTATCTGGACAAAAGCAGGGTTGCACGAGTTGGTCATTGCCTCCTGTAGGGTTTGATAACCATGGTCTGAGGATGCCCAGCAGTTAAAATCTCTGTCCTCAACATGAATGGAGGTGCCGCAGCTGAATTGGTCTTCAAGTGTAATTGCCTTTTCCTCAAGTGCCGCAGAACCGGTTACAACCTTAAAAACAGAGCCCGGATAATAAAGCTCAGAAATTGCCTTGTTTTTCCATTGAGTTGACAGCGCAGTAAGGTTTTCATCCTGATACTCCTGAGATGATGAATCAAGTGCTGCAAGCTCTGCTGCCGTTTGCTCATCGGTTATTACATTCGGCTCATTCGGGTCGTAGCTATAGTTTGTAGCCATAGCGTAAATCTCGCCCGTATTGGGGTTCATGATAATTCCGCAGGCACGCTCAGCCGGCATATTTTCCTCTACACACTCCTGAAGAGCCTTTTCAAGGTAGTATTGAATATTAACATCAATATTAAGATAAAGCGAATCGCCGTCCTGTGCATCGTAGCTCTGCTTATATTTATATGGTATTTCGTTGCCATACTTATCGGCAGCGGTAACTATTCTTCCGTCAATTCCCGACAGATACTCATCATAATAAGCCTCGATTCCGTAAATGCCGTTTCCGTCATAGTCGGTGTGACCTATTACATTCGCCGCAAGGGTATCCTGAGGATAAAAACGCTTAGTAGTAGGGTCGCAGCGTATTCCGTCAACGTCAATTTCAGACAAAAAGTCCTCAATTTTATCCGCAGCGGTTTTTTCAACCTCCTTTTTCATGACGACATATTGATTTGACTCGTCAGAAAAATCTGTTTTAACCTCACTCTCTTCAAGCTCAAGAATATCAGCCATGAATGAGACGATCTCGTCATAGGTTTCCTCAGAGGTCATACACTCATCAAGCGCTTCCTTATATTCAAGGATATCGTCAGCATCTGTTTCATCTGCTATTAGTTCGTTATATTCCTCTATTTTTTCATCCTTGGCATCTATATATTCCCAAAGCATAGTACAGTCAGCATAAACAGTGTATGTCGTCGCACTTTGAGCCAGAACCTGCTCAGTTGAATCGTAAATTGTACCTCTTGATGCTGAAACGGTAGTTGAGGTCAGCTGCTGAGAGTTTGCAAGCTCCTGCCACTTTTGACTTTCCTTAACTGACACCTTATATATTCCGTAGATGGTATATATAACGATTACACCAATTACAGCAGTAAGCCATATAAGTACTCTGCGGCGCATACGCTCGCTTGGTCTGTCTATCATCATTTTATCCTTTCTGTAGATCCTTCAGAGCATTTTCTATAGAACAAGAAAGCTAAGTACACTTTTTAAGATGTTCTTAACTTTCTCACAAAGAGTTTATCTATACTATTCTATTCGTTAAAGACCGAGATATTCCAAAGCCGAGTCAAACCAATTCTTGATTTTGACGAAAATATTGTCGTCATCCTCAGCTACTGCCTGAGCCGTTGTTTGCTCTTCGATTTCAACATACTCAATCTGAGATTTATCAAGCTTTTGAAGTCCAAGCTGATTTTCAGCATAGTCCTCTACCTTTGTAAGTCCTGTCTTTTGTGCAAGCTCGGATTCTAGGCTTATGTTCTCGTTGTTAAGAACCGACAGCTCAGACTCGAGATCTGCGTTTTCGGAATAGAGCTTAGACAGCTCTACCTTACCGTAGGTCATAGCGGAAAACAGGAGCAGCACAACAGCTGCTGCAGCTATGATTTTGATGTTTGCGATATTTCTTCTGCGCTTATTTGCCGTTCTTTTGCTTCTGATTTTTTCAGCGTATTTCTCTTCACGCTCATCAAGCATATCATAGTTTTCATACTCATATGCCAAATTCATATTAACTGCCATTGCTCTCACCATGCCTTTCTTTTTGCAGTCCTTATTGCGACTGCTCGTCTATTCTTTCAACCGCTCTCAGCTTCGCACTATGGCTGCGCTTGTTTTGCTCAAGCTCCTCAGCTGATGCGGTGATCGGTTTCTTTATTACTATTTTTGCCCTTGGTTTCTTGCCACAAACACATTGTGGAAAATCAGGAGGACAGGTGCAGCCCTGTGCAAAGCTTAAAAATCTTCGCTTAACCATTCTATCCTCAAGCGAATGAAAGGTTATAACTGCTAATCTGCCGCCAATTTCGAGCAGATCAAACGCTTCATCAAGCGCACGGTCTAGCTGTCCAAACTCGTCATTTACTTCTATTCTTATTGCCTGAAAGGTTTTTTTACAAGGATTCTTTTCTCTTTTAACCCTAGCAGGAACACCGCTTTTTATTATTTCAGCAAGCTCAAGTGTGGTTTCAATTTCCTTTTGAGCTCTCGCCTTAATGATAGCGTTTGCTATTGACGGAGCAAATTTTTCCTCACCATAGTCGTAAAGGATCGTTTT
This sequence comes from Ruminococcus sp., assembly GCA_021199375.1. Lineage (GTDB taxonomy): Bacteria > Bacillota > Clostridia > Oscillospirales > Ruminococcaceae > YE71. The sequence continues at coordinate 27,463 of JAJQIB010000012.1, forward strand.
TAGCTGCTCGTATGAGTAGGAGTTTACCACGTCCTTAGCCGACATTCCCTGTCCGCTCATCCTCATATCAAGCGGAGCATCGGTGTGATAAGAAAATCCTCGTTCGGCATCATCAAGCTGATGAGATGAAACTCCAATATCAAGAAGCACACCATTTACCTTTTTTATACCAAGGTCATTTACGACTGCTTTCATATCAGCAAAATCCGATTGTATAACCTGTGCGGGATAGCCCTCAAGCCGCTTAGATGCCGCAGCTACTGCCTCCGGGTCACGGTCGAGTGCTATAAGTCGTCCGCCCTGATAGGGGTCTAACCGCTTTGCAATCTCAACAGAGTGTCCTGCTCCGCCTGCAGTGCCGTCAATATAAATTCCGTTAGGCTTAATGTCTAGTGCCTCAATGGTTTCGTTAAGCAGCACCGGTATATGTTTAAATTCCTGCATCAGAAGTCGCTGCCCTCCAACGCTCTCATAAAGTCCTCTTCGGATACACCAGCATTGAGCTCGTTCCAGCGGTCAGGATTCCAGATTTCGCAATGATCAGAAACTCCGACCACAACAACATCCTTTTCAAGTCCTGCAAGCTCTCTTAAGCGCGCGGGTACAAGAATTCTTCCCTGCTTGTCCGCCTCAACGTCACTGGCATTTGCCATGAAGGTACGCTGAAGCATAAGTCCGGTAGCCATCGGTAGCGAGTTTAGCTTATCAGCCTTTTCAGCAAAGGTCTCAAGCGAGTAAACGAAAATACAGCCGCCCACGCCCTTTGTGAGTATAAAGCTTTCGCCAATAACCTCACGCAGCTTTGACGGAAAAGCCATTCTGCCCTTTACATCCATTGACTGGGTATAGGTGCCCTTTAGCATTTCTCCCTGCATTTCGTTTCCCTCCTTTGCCAAATTATTCACCATCGGAGAAGAAATCTGCGTACTTTGTGGGATGATTCACCACTTTTTCGCACATTTCACCTCTTACAATTTAATTATACACCATATAAAAAGAAATTGCAACAGTAAAATATGCCAAAATTGAGGTCAAAAAGTGCGAATAATTGGACAGAAAGTCCTAAACCTCTTGAGAAAAAAGCTGATTTTATTACAAAATTCAATCTAAAGATTACAAAACGGTAACTTGTAAATTTTTCGTAAACTTTAATCGTAAAAGAGCGTTTTTCATCCCTTTACAAATATTATACCACAATATATAGTATTCGTCAACCTGTTGAAAATCGCAGATGCGGACAGCTTATGAGTTCAAAAAATCGTACGAGTCAAATAAAACTCCGCTTGATGTGGTAACAAATTGGTTACAAGATCAAATCCATTCTCTATTAAATTTTATAAAAAAACAATTCTGAAAATTTTTTAAATTTTTTGTTGTTTTGTTTTCTTTATGTAACAAAAAGGACAGCCCCCTTTGTAGGAGCTGCCCTTTAAATGGATTTTTATGAAAGCTATTTGCAAAACTTCTCAATGTAGTTATCGATACAAAACGAGATGATTTTCTTCGCCTCATCTGCGCCCTTGACATCGTCGATTACCGTATCCTTATTTTCAAGCTGCTTATATACCGCAAAAAAGTGCTTCATTTCGTCGAAAATATGCTTTGGCAGCTCAGAAATATCCTTGTAGTCGTTATAGCTTGGATCTGCTTCTGGTATGCAGATTATCTTTTCGTCAGCAGCACCGTTATCCATCATGGATATTACTCCGATAGGATAGCACTTTACAAGCGACATAGGTGCAAGCGTTTCTGAGCATAGTACAAGCACATCGAGCGGATCACCATCGTCAGCGTGAGTACGTGGAATAAAGCCATAGTTTGCAGGATAATGCGTAGATGTATATAGTATACGATCCATTCTTAGCATTCCCGTAGCCTTGTCAAGCTCATATTTAACCTTTGAGCCTCTGGGAATTTCTATAACCGCTGTAAACCTTTCGCTGTCTATTTCCTTTGGCGAGATATCATGAAGAATATTCATATCGTCTTCCTCCTGTTAATTACTTTTACTGTCAATTAGATTTTCTGTGCAGGTTTCTGAACTCCGCCGGCGACAGCATTTCATGACGTTTGAATACTGCACAAAAATACGAGCAATCGTTATATCCAACCTCGGATGCGATTTCGTTTATGTTCTTTTTGTCCTCAAGCAGCAAAATCTTAGCCTGCTGTATGCGCTTACGTGCCAAATACTCAAACGGACGCAAATTTAGACATTCTTTAAATAGCCTGCAGAGATACTGCGGCGATAAATCTATAAGATCGCTAAGCTCGCTTAGGGTTATATCATTCGGATAATTCTTGTTAATATAATCGATTACCGGCTGAAGCTGATTTAGCTTTGCTCCGTCCTGCGAACCGTTTTGAAGGTTTACTACACGGTTCAGCTCGATAAACAGCTGATATAAATGCGCCGAACATTGCTGCCCGCCATAATAGTAGTTTGTACGCATAAGATACAGCATCTTTTTAAATATTGCATCAACTGAATTTAAATCATGAATGTGAAAAACCTTCGCTTTGTCAAATTTGATGTATTCCATCATCGCAGGAATCTCACGTCCCTCAAAGGTCACCCAGTGAGTTTCCCATATTTCCTCTGTGGGGTAGTACTCATGCGGTACCTTAGGCGGCAGATAAAATCCATCTCCTGCCTTGATTTCGTAGGACTGCCCTTCTACCTCAAGATGTCCGCTTCCTCTGACACAGTAGATGATCTGATGATTAGGATAACCATCCTCACGAATAAAATGAAATTCCGTATCTCTTGCTCCTATTCCTAAAATATACATAGGCAAATTTATCTCGTCATTTAGTACGGGATAGTAGTAGTCTGTCATAATTTTATCAATCCTTCCATGCATGTATGTAAACCTTAAATACTTGATTTCATATTTTATAAGAATATAATATCATAACATGAAAATAAAGTCAAGTGATTTGTGGAATTTTAATAAAATATCGTGATATAATTTCACTTTTTTGTTACAATTGTCCCGAATTGTATCGCATATTATTCCAGAGATGCATTATTACACCTATTCCATAGAAATAAGCTGAGGAATGATCAGTGCTATTCCGATCACTATAAAAATAATACCCTTAAGCGGTTTTAGTGATTTGCGTACCGCACGAAATTTCCCGTTCTCCTTAAGGCAAAGTCTAACCTCATCATCAACCTTTAGCTTACATGGTCTGATTGAATCCTTTGGCGAGAAGTACTGCTTTTGACCGTCTAGCTCGTACTCAAAGCGCGGAATATAATATCCGTTCATAGATGCAGATCTGTGCTCCTCAGTGACCTCTGTCACACGAGCATCTACTACCACAGCATATTTTTTCTTTCGTACAGGACGAATCTCCCACAACAGCTTTATACCGTACCATACACATACAATTCCGCCAAAAAGCATTACGGTTCTTAGAAAAAACATGGCGTAGCTAAACGAGCTTATTTCCTCCATTGCCTGTTCGGGATCTACTTGTGATGAAAACATTTTAACCTCCGTTTCAAATGTGTAAAACTATTTGCGTGTAAAAAAAGAAACCGCTGTATGCGGTTTCACTCGGATTCATGTGATTAATTTGCCGAAAAAACAACCGACTTAGTGTATAAATTTCTTTGCCTTATTCACAATACAGCGGTCGTTATCATACGCAAGCAAATCGGCGGCACGTGTTATTTCAACCCATTTTACCTCCGCAATTTCATTTTCCTGCGCCACTGGACTGCCCTTTTTCGCCATCGCAACGAAATACACCACAACCTTTTGAGTATCCTTTTTCGGATTGTACGTCACAAGCTCCCTAAAGGTGGGATCGATCATTACGTCCATTCCCGTTTCTTCCTTGATTTCACGCATAGCGGTTTCGATTTCGGTTTCACCCTCCTCAACATGTCCCTTAGGAAAGGACCAGTGCCCGCTATTTAGGTGCTTTATCAGGAGTATTTCGGTATTTCCGTGATATTTTCTGTAAACAATTCCACCGCAAGATTTCTCGTGCAGCATAAAAAAACCCTTTCTGAAAAGTTTTACAATCATAGATCGTACTAATTGTCTATATTATATCACATTTTTTCCTTTTTGTCTATAGTCCTTTGGTACATTTTTGGGAATTTGTGCAATATGACGAAAACCGCCGCAAAAAACTGCGGCGGCATTGTAACTAAATTATTGTGCAGTGAGGTAGGTATGCCAAGCATAACCATACTGACCTTCATATTCAAGATAATACCAGCCAGATCCCTCGACTCCATAAACGGTAACCTGCGCATTTGTCGGAAGCGTCATAATAGTTGAGCTCGATGAGTTTGACTCAGGGTGCAGATAAACAGCACTATTTACAACATAGGTGCCGGCAACCGAAGTATCCAGTCCTTCGGGAAGATCTGTATCAAGCTCGCTTTCCTCATCCTCGTCATCGTCGTCATCATCCTCATCATCAGAGGCTGACTTACTTTCGGTGGTGGTTACTACCTCCTCTGCTGTGGTAGTAGTTGCAAGCTCAACATATCTCGTCTCTGTTAGATGCCCTGTCTTTGTGGTTTCCTCAAGCTCAGAGCTTGATACAAAAAGACTTCTTGCAAAAAGCATCACAATGATTATCACTACAAGAATCGTGATAAATACCGCTATAATACCTCGTATTGTTGCTGCAAAGTCGTATTCGTTTGTTTCATTTTCATTACGGCTGCTCATATTTACAATCTGCCTCCCATGTAAATTTACTTCTATTATTATACACGCTAATGCGAAAAATGTCAAGCATCATTTAGATAGCATCAAAAGCCTGCTGTAGATCCTCCAAAATATCCTCAACGTTTTCAAGTCCTACTGACAATCTTATCATAGCGGGATCTATTCCAGCCGCTACAAGCTGCTCCTCAGTAAGCTGTCTGTGAGTTGCTGAGGCAGGATTAAGCACACAGGTACGTATATCCGCTACATGAACCTCATTTGATGCAAGGCTTAGCGCATCCATAAACTTAACTGCCGTTTCTCTGCCGCCATCTACCGAAAAGCTTATAACTCCGCAAACACCGTCAGGAAGATATTTTTGTGCAAGCTCGTAATGAGGATCGCTCTTTAGTCCTGCGTATTTTATTGACTTAACCTTATCACAGCTCTCTAAAAACTCAGCTACCTTCATAGCATTTTCGCAATACTTAGGCATTCTTACCGCCAGCGTTTCAAGTCCCAGGTTAAGAAGGAAGGAGCTGTTTGCCGCAGGATAGCAGCCAAAATCTCTCATAAGCTGCATTCTAGCCTTTGTGATGTAGGGTGCATCCGGATACTTATCGGTGTAAACAATACCGTGATAGCTTTCGTCAGGCTCACTAAGTCCCTTGAATTTGCCCGAACTAGCCCAATCAAATTTACCGCTGTCTACGATAACTCCGCCGACCTGAACAGCATGTCCATCCATGTATTTTGAGGTAGAGTGAATGACAATGTCCGCTCCCCACTCGATAGGTCTGCACAAAATCGGAGTTGCAAATGTGTTGTCCACAATAAGCGGCAGGTCTGCTTCATGTGCAACCCTTGCCCACTTTTCGATATCAAGAACTGTAAGAGCTGGATTTGCAATCGTCTCGCCAAAAATACACTTTGTGTTTGGTTTAATAGCCGCTCTTATCTCGTCCTCACTAGCATCAACATCTATAAATGTGCATTCAATACCAAGCTTCTTTAGCGTAAAGGCGAACAGATTCACCGTGCCGCCATAAATTGACGAGCTTGATATAAAATGATCTCCAGCATCGCAAATATTTAGTATTGAAAGAAGTGATGCCGCCTGTCCTGATGATGTACACATAGCTGCGACTCCGCCCTCAAGTGCTGCAATCTTCTTTTCAACAGCATCAGTTGTGGGATTTTCAAACCTAGAATAAATCATTCCAAGCGTTGGGTCATCAAATACGTCCGCCACCGCATCGGTAGAATCGTAAACATAGGTTGTACTCTGATAAATTGGCATAACTCTAGGCTCGCCATTTTTAGGACTATACCCTTCATGCAATGCTTTTGTTTCAATCTTCATCCTTATCATTCCTCTCAAAGTCAGTTAATAAACATAAATCCCTCAGCGCACTCACGAAGTGTCGCAAGCGTGTCCTCATCGTAGCAATTTCCCTGAATATAAATATACTGTCCTGCATAAAGCTCTATGTACACCCTTAATGTGCAAAATACTGAGCTGTCGCTTGTCTGCTTTTCGGTGACAACAAGTGCGTTAACAGCATCATCTGAGGTACCTATCGTTTCCATATCGCTGCTTAAAATCTCATAGGTCACAGCCTCTGTATCATCCTCATTAGATGAGCTATTCTTAGAGTCTACGTACTCTTCTCTATCCTCTGCAAAATCGTCCAGTGTTTTTTCGGTCTGATAAATCTGCACTGTAAGGTTAAATCTATCATTGCTCACGGTATCCATAATAGATCTAAACTGAACATCCTCATCATCAAAGGAGGCTTTGAACTCGTCATCCTGATCTTCACATTCCGTGCCCTCAGGAAGCGGGAGGGTAAATCCAAGCTCATGATTTACATAGCTGCTATCCTGAGACTCTAAAAAAGCATCATCGGCTTCGCTCTCCTCAGCTTCAGATTCCTCGTCAGCATCTACATCCGCCGTACCCTCTTCAGACTCTTCACCTGATTGAGCAGCGGATTCCTCTTCAGTGCTGCTCTGGTCAGCCTCTGAAGCATCGCTGCTTGCTTCAACCGCTTCGGTCGTTACAAGACTGTCGCTTGAATCATCATCAACCTCTCTACATCCGCTAAAGGATGCAAGCATACCAAGTGCCAAGGCTAATGCTAATAATCTTTTACTGTTCATGCTATAATTCCTCCTTATAGACGCTAGATTTAAAGTCTGGATACTAGTATTCCCTATCAAACGTTATAACCGTAAAATAGTGCTATCCTCTTTTTCTAATTCCGAATCTATATACACCTTGAGCTGTTCATCAGTATAAGAACAGTCATAGGGTACTACAAGGTCAAAGATTACATTGGTATGAGTCTGTCCGCTCACAAGCCTAAAATCGTGAATATGAAGTCTTTCATCAAGGCTTTTTATTATGCTTCTAACCTTTTCGCGACAAGCGTTGACCTGCTCGTTATCGAGCTCGATTGGATCCATGTGTATCGTCATTCTTACATTTAGCTTGGTGAAAATATCCCGTTCTATGCAATCAACTATATCGTGAATCTCTTCGAGGTCCTCATCGCTTCTCACCTCTACATGGCAAGAGCCTAGCTTGTTGCCGGGACCATAATCGTGAATCACAAGGTCGTGTATGCCGATTATCCGCTCATTTTCGGTGGCGAGCGCTTTTATTTGCTCAGTAAGGTGGCTATCAGCGGGCTTGCCAAGAAGCAGATCTACAGTATCTCTAACAATCTCATAGCCTGAAAACAGCACAAAAAGCGACACAACAGTTCCCATAATTCCGTCCATCGGTAAGGATGTAAATGCCGAACAGATAAGTCCTATCGCTGCCGCTGAGGTCGCCAGAACATCACTTCTACTGTCCTTTGCTGTGGCAATCATCACCGAACTGTCAATGCGTTTGCCAAGCTTTGTATTAAACAGGCTCATCCACAGCTTTATGGCTATAGATAAAATCAGCGAAGCAAGTATTACTAGGCTAAAGCTAGTTTCGGTAGGACTTAGTATTTTCTCAACCGAGCTTTTTAAAAGCTCCAGACCAACAGCAAGGATTACAACTGCTATTGTAAGCGATGTAAGATATTCCATTCTGCCGTGACCAAAGGGATGATCCTTATCAGCAGGCTTTGCGGCAAGCTTATAGCCTACCAGCGTAACCGCACAGCTTGCACAGTCAGAGAGATTGTTTACCGCATCAGAAATAATCGAAATGGAATGTGAAAGAGTGCCTATCACATACTTTAACGCTGCAAGAAATATATTGCAAATTATTCCTACTACACCAGATAGCGTTCCGTAGCTTTCACGAACCTTTATATTTTCAACATCCTTGTAATTTTTCACAAAGTGTCTTACAAGAAAATCCGTCATATCAAGCTACCGTCTTTCTATATGTATTACACGTTAATCTCGGCAATATCGTCGGAAACTCCGTTTTCTTCAAGTACAGGCTTTACACAGTTTTCGATAAATTCGTCAACCTGCTGTGGGCATCTTCCGATAAAGTTTTCAGGCTTTAAAATCTCATCCATCTCTTCCTTAGTTATCATAAACATCGGGTCATTTACTATAAGCTCACAAAGATTGTTGTCAAGTCCTTCACGCTTAACATTTGCGCCTGCAATCATTGAATACTCACGAATACGCTCGTGAAGCTCCTGACGGTTGCCGCCCTTTTCTACGGCATCCATCATTATATTCTCTGTCGCCATAAACGGAAGCTCTGCCATCACTCTGCGGCGAATAATCTTGTCGTAAACCGCAAGTCCGTTTTCGGGATCTGTTACATTTAGCATTATGTTTAATATAGCATCAATTCCTAGGAAGGCTTCAGCCACAGATATTCTCTTGTTAGCCGAGTCATCAAGCGTACGCTCAAACCACTGTGTTCCGGCTGTAAATGCGGGATTGAGTACATCGCACATTACATATCTGGCAAGCGAGCAAATTCTCTCGCTTCTCATAGGATTGCGCTTATATGCCATAGCGGACGAGCCAATCTGATTCTTCTCGAAGGGCTCCTCTATCTCCTTAAACGACTGCAAAAGTCTGATATCATTTCCAAACTTCATAGCGGACTGTGCAATTGATGCAAGCACCGAGCAAACGGCATAGTCGGTCTTACGCGAGTAGGTCTGACCTGATACGGGTACGACAGCATCGAATCCCATCTCTTCGGCAATCATCTGCTCAAGCTTTTTAACCTTGTCGGTGTCGCCATGGAAAAGCTCCATAAAGGAGGCTTGCGTACCGGTAGTGCCCTTTGAGCCTAAAAGCTTAAGTCTGCCAAGCTGAAAATCCAAATCCTCAAGATCCATAAGAAGCTCGTTGCACCACAGTGTAGCACGCTTGCCAACTGTGGTTAGCTGTGCCGGCTGAAGATGTGTGTATGCAAGACAGGGCATAGCCTTATACTTATCGGCAAAATCAGAAAGCTGAGAAATTACCTTTACAAGCTTTCTCTTTATAACCGTCATAGCGTCACGCATGATAATTACATCTGTGTTATCGCCAACATAGCAGGATGTAGCGCCAAGATGGATAATACCCGCCGCCTTAGGACAAGCATCGCCATAGGCGTGAACGTGTGCCATTACGTCGTGCCTAAACTGCTTTTCATAAGCCGCCGCTGCCTCGTAATCTATATTATCAATGTTTGCCTCAAGCTCGTCAACCTGCTCCTGCGTTACGCCTAAGCCCAGATTCATTTCGGCACGAGCGAGGGCTACCCAAAGTCTGCGCCATGTAGTAAATTTCTTGTCAGCTGAAAAAATGTACTGCATTTCCTTGCTTGCATATCTGGTGCAAAATGGGCTTTCGTATGAGTTTGTCATGGTAAACCTACCTTCCTTTGCTGTTAATTATTCTATGATTTTAGTCATGCTATTATTATAGCACACTTTTGTATTTTTTGCAATAGGTTTTATAAAATAAAAACTCCCCTGCTTTCGCTCTGTATTTTTTTCGAACGAAGCAAAGGAGTTTTCTGGGGGTATATTATGTGTGAAGAACAAGACTAGAGACTTAACGTCCAAGGAGCTAATCCTATTCACGAGTATTATAATAGCACCCCAAGATAAACTCAACAACAATTGAGACTTAAATTAAAATAAAAAATTCAAAAAAGAAAAATTATTTTGCAGTTTACACAGACGTATAATTTCATGGTATAATAGTATATGAAAAAACTACACTTTGGGAGGTCTAAAAATGTTTAACATACTTGTAGTTGAGGATGATGCCGATATGCGTGAGCTTTTTTGCACTGTGCTTGAGCAAAGCGGCTATAGATGCATTCCCGCTCATGACGGCAAGGATGCGCTTGATATAATGGAACGTGAATTTATAGATCTTATAGTGTCGGATATAATGATGCCAAACATGGATGGCTATGCGCTAACAAAGGCTCTTCGAGATGCCGACTACAACATGCCTATACTTATGGTAACAGCAAAGGATCAGTTTGACGATATGCAAAAGGGCTTTAGAGTAGGCTCAGATGACTACATGATAAAGCCAATAAACGTAAAGGAGCTTGTACTACGTGTTGAGGCTCTGCTTAGGCGTGCGAGAATTTCAAGCGAAAAGAAAATAGTTGTAGGCTCAACAGTGCTGGATTATGATGCGCTTACCGTGACGCTTAACGGCAAGGAATCTATCCTTCCGCAAAAGGAATTCTATCTTTTATATAAGCTGCTATCCTATCCTAACAAAATTTTCACTCGTCAGCAGCTTATGGATGAAATCTGGGGAATGTATTCCGAAACAGACGAACGCACCATTAACACTCATATTAACCGTTTAAGAGAACGGTTCGCAAGCTGTGACGACTTTGAAATTGTTACGGTTAGAGGATTAGGATATAAGGCGGTGAAGAAGAATGACTAAATCTAAACATTCTCACCTTTGGCTTCACTTCTCTCTAATTGTATTTAGTACAATAATAGTATGCATTTTTGTATTTTTCTTTATATGGTCATTGCTTTACAATAACAGCATAGTATCTGTAAATCCACTTGGCGCACATATGGCAATACCAATCATAACCATCTGCAGCCTGCTTATAGGTGCTTTTATTTCAATCTATATCGGCAGATTAATAATCGCTCCTGTTCAAAGGCTGAGCGAGGCATTTGACAAGCTGTCAAATGGAGATTTTGAAGTTAGAATATCCGAACAGCAGCACCTTTCGGAAATGAAGGAAATGGCAAAGCAGTTTAATAAAATGGTATACCAGCTTTCACAGGTTGAAACGCTTAGCAAGGATTTTGTTGCAAATGTATCGCACGAATTTAAGACACCTATTTCATCCATTGAAGGATACGCAACGCTTTTGCAAAATCCCGCCACCGACAAGCAAAAGCATGACCATTACGTTGAAAAAATTCTGGATAACACAAGTCGGCTCTCAAATCTTACAAGTCGGATACTTGAGCTTTCAAAGCTTAGAAGTGAAGAACGTGTGCCTGTTAAAACCCGATTTAGACTTGACGAGCAGATTCGCCAGGTAATACTGCTGCTCGAGCCAAAGTGGTCCAAAAAAAATATCGAATTCGACTTCGAGGTGCCAAAAACCTATATTGTAAGCTGTGAGCAGCCATTAGAGCGAGTGTGGTCAAATATTATTGAAAATGCGATAAAGCATTCATACAACAACGGAGTGATCACGATAAAAATCACAGCGGACGAGCAAGCTATAGCTGTATCAATTATCGACTATGGCGAGGGAATGAGCGACGAGGTGAAAAAGCATATCTTTGAGAAATTCTATCAGGGAGATTCTTCACATTCTAAGGAGGGCAATGGTCTTGGTCTTGCACTTGTTAAGGGCATTTTAGATGCACAAGGCGGAAAGGTCGATGTTCAAAGTGAACCAGGCAAGGGATCATGCTTTACGGTCATACTCAATAAATGAAAAAACAGCTAGTGAATTCTAAAAAACTCACTAACTGCAATTTTTTCTTAAAGCAAGGTTACAATTGATCAGCTATATCAAGCACCAATCTCTCTGACTTTTCCCAGCCAAGGCATGGATCTGTTATAGATTTGCCATAGACTGTATTATCGGAAATTTTCTGACAGCCATCCTCAAGGTAGCTTTCTATCATAAGTCCCTTAACAAGCGAGCGAATTTCCTTTGAGTGCTTGCAGCTATGCAGCACCTCTTTTGCAATCCTCACCTGCTGATCGTACTGCTTGCCTGAATTTGCGTGGTTGGTATCAATTATAACCGCCGGGTTTACTAAATTGCGCTCACCATAAAGCTCATATAGATACATTATATCCTCATAGTGATAATTAGGAAGTGAAGCGCCGTGCTTATTAACATATCCACGCAAAATGGCATGAGATAGCGGATTTCCACTTGTGCGGCACTCCCAGCCCCGATACAGGAAGGTATGAGAGGACTGTGCAGCAACAATCGAATTTAGCATAACACCAAGATCTCCGCCGGTGGGATTTTTCATTCCTACAGGAATATCAAGTCCGCTTGCGGTAAGTCTATGCTGCTGATTTTCAACCGACCTTGCGCCTACGGCAACATATGAAAGCAGATCGTTTAGATAACGATGGTTTTCGGGATATAGCATTTCATCCGCACAGGTGAGTCCCGTCTGTGCAATGGCACGAGTGTGAAGCTCACGAATTGCGATAAGTCCCTCAAGCATATCCTCATCCTTATTTGGATCCGGCTGATGAACCATACCCTTATAGCCTTCGCCGGTGGTTCTAGGCTTGTTGGTATAAATACGCGGAATAATTATAATTTTATCCTTAACCTTCTCCTGAAGTCCCGCAAGTCGGCTTGTGTATTCAAGAACCGCGTCCTCTCTATCCGCCGAGCAGGGTCCTATTATTAGTATAAGCTTATCAGATTCGCCAGTAAAGACCTTTGCAATCTGCTCGTCACGCTCAGCCTTTATTCTCTTAAGATTTTCCGACAGAGGAAACTGCTCCTTTATCTCCTTAGGGATAGGGAGTTTTCTTATAAATTGCATGTTCATATTGGATACTCCTTTGCATTTATTACATATATTACTTGCCTTTATAATAACGTGAATAGTCAATGAGATTTCCTATTCTAATTTGTGTAAGTACCTTTTTATTAATCTCGTCTATATACTCCTCGGTAACTTCATCATCATAGCTTTCTACAACATTACCGTCAAAATACAAACACCTGTCTGTAATCCAATCTCCAGATGGAAGATAGGCAATTCCTTCTTCATCATCAAATATGTCATTTCCCATAAATTTTGTATCTGTCTCAATTCCAAACAGATTCGTTATCGTTGGGAGAAGATCTAAATTCGAGCAAACCTTTTCTACAGCTTGTCCCTCAATATCTTTAGAATAGATAAAGCAGGGAATATTTTGAATATCGATAAGACTTGAGTCTGTTGGAGTTCCGTCTAAGGAATATGAATAGTGATCAGACAAAAATAAAATTACTGTATCATCAAGCCTGCCGTCCTCTTCCATGCGTTCGATTAATCTTCCTACAAAATCATCCGTCATCATAGCAAAAGCTTGATAAACCTGCTCCTCGTCAGAAGCATCTATTTGCGAGTGCCGACTTAAAAACGCCTCATAGCGTCCCTCAAGACTAGTAATGCTAGAGGAAACATCGAGCTCATCATCACTTACCACATAGGGCATATGCGTAGATATTGCCACAACATAACTCAGAAACCTATCACCACCAGTTATTGCCTCGTATACGTCATCACAATCAGCTATATTGTAATCATCACCCCAGCATCTATCCTCGTCCGAAATGATTTGAATATCTTGGTAGCTGTCATATCCAAAGGCAAGCTCAGTTTCGCCTCTATTATAAAAAGATGAATCATTAGCGTGATAAACGTTAGTTTGATACCCCCCCCCTTGAAAAAGCGTTCGCAAGTGAATAGCTAAAGGTATCATCGACAATTTCTGTAGAAGCATTGAATCCACTAAAAGCATAATAACCCGTATTCACTGCAAATTCATTATCAAAGGTAGGCTCATCACCTGCGAGGATTCCATAATAATTTTCAAAATAGATACTGTCATCAAGTAAGCTACAAATGTTCGGACAAATATCCTCATCCAAAAGTCTTTTATCAAAGCTTTCAAGCTGAATTATAAGCAGGTTCTTATCTTTAAATATTCCCGTCATGTCGTTTTCAGAAAGCGACTCTTTATTTTCAAAATACTCATCAATTTCCTGAGTCACTGTGCTTTTGACAAAAAATGAAGAAATTTGCGTTTCAGCATCATGCACTAAAAAGGTAAATAGATCGGTATCATAATAAGCTTTTTTCGGTTCAGTTACAAATTCGTAGCTTATCTTAGCCATTTCAGAGTAATTTTGAGGGACGAATGAAATTGTGACAATCAAAGAAGCAATAAACACTAGAGCAAACACTAAAGAATATATAATCGAAAAAAGCCGGCGATTTTTCTCATCCCTCTTAGCTCTGCCACAGGCTTTCTTTGCTATTAGTAAATCTATCAAAACTATAACTGCCAAAATAACACCGAGAATTACCCATATGTATATTGGAACATTTTTAAGCGCTGTTCCCGCAAAGCCTAGTGCGTTTGTTGCTGTCGCAATTGTAGCAAGTCTAAACATCTTCCCAGTCTGTAGCATCATTGTGTACTGTGCTGCTGTATATATGACAAGCAATACTGATGTCAAAGGAAAAACCACAAGCTGTGCTTTTTTGGGCAGTATAAAGATAAATGACGATAAAATCAGTGACGAAAAGGAGTGAAGAAAAAAAGCTTCCAAAAAGACAATAAGCAAAGAATCAGCGTGTCCAACAACGGACAAAATAAGCACCTTGAATAAGCAGGAATAAACAAGAAAAAATAAGAAGTACAAAACGAACGGAAAGAACGACTGTATTATCTTGTACTCATTGAGTCTTTTTCCAAACTGTTCATTTATTTCATTGAAATTATCAAGAAAAGTTGATTTTTCCTTTTCTTTTCCTGGACTTTCCAGCATAGAAAGCCGCTCCCTTCTCATTATCATTCATTACCCCTCGCTTTCTAAGCGATCAAGAATCACCTCATCAACACCGCGCCCACCGTAAAGATATTCGACATAAGACTCGCCGTTTTCAGCCCAAATCTCATCATCCTTTGTAAACATCCATATGTTGACATAGTGACGCGCAGAATCCTCTGTAAAAAAAGCACTTGTCGGATTATTTAAGCTAAGCCCGGCACTAGCAGCTTGAACGTAATCGCCATTTTTCCATAGCTCATATCTATAGCTTTGATACTCAGCTACATCATCCATATTACACTTATACAGCACAAGATTAACGGCTATATCTGCAGCAGCTAAAACACAAATAACCGCCGCTACTCCGTCAAAACCATGTATTCTACTCCATAGCTTGTTTCCCCTATTATGAAGCTTTCCGTCCTTAAGCGCCCTAACCTGAGAAATCATTTGCTCTGACCTAAGCGCCCAATGGATAATGCCCAAAAGCATTCCAACAACAATCAATGATGATGTGATCAGCACCACCGTCATAAAATCGCTGGTATTACCCGGATATTGTCTGAGTATGAAAACAAGTGCATAAATATCTATTATGTAAAACACTCGCTTAACAAGCTCAAGAGGTGATACACATCCTTTAGCTACAAGCTTTACTGAATACACTATTATATACAAAATGCCTATAAGCATGGGTAGATATCCCAAATACACCGGTCGACTGGTTATGTATCCCACTGCTGATAAGGCGATAATTCCGGCTGCTCCAATAAAGAAATATCGAAATCGGTTCGCTATCTCAAAAATTGACTGTTTTTCTCTTAACATTATAACAACAGCAACAATAAGCAAAATACATGCCAGCAAATTATTAGTCACTTCTCCTATGTAGTAGTTAATAGCAGACGTTTCCACATCAAAGGCTTCAGAATTATCAAATTCAGTTGCTCTAAAGCTATTACCAGGAGCAAGCAGCACAAACGCCATTCCAGGAAGATTTAGCAAAATTAATATAACCTCTCGGATTCTTTGGCAGATTGATTCCTTTTTGCACACAATCATTTTAAAGAATATGAGAAGTACAATCATACCGCCCGTAACCTCGTTTGTTGAGGCTGAAATTAATATCGCCGGGCAAGCAACTAAAAATCTTGCTGTACATGGAGACTCAAAATAACGCTCAATAAGCCAAAAGGTGAAAAACAATAGCGTTTCAGGTATCATGTAGTTACTGGTGCCGGTAATCCATAGCACGTCATCTCCAAAGTAAGGAACAGCAAAGAAGGTTAAAAAGTAAACTAACGGCAAAAGTAAAAAATCATACCTCTTTAGCCTGTCTAATTTCTCATTTTTAAACTCTAGCTTGATAAGCGCATACATGATCCTGCCTTGAAGTACAAACATAAGTGAATTTGCAATGTTATATACCCATTTATTTGCATTGACAAGTATATAAGCTACTATCTGTGTAGTTATTCTTCCACCATTATACTGATAATAATACTTCATAGCCTGTATTATATCACTAAAGCTCTCAACGCGTGTAAGATCTGTATGAGGATAGAAGCTATCCCACACAAACTTGAAATGCCAGTCGTCTGATAAATAAGGACATAATGCACATAGAAACACCATTATTGCAAATACAGCAAGCATTGTTATTAAATTGGCAACAAAGACCCTATTTTTAAATTTATTGCTTATCACTTTAAGTGTCACCCCTATTATTATAGTATCCCCTACCTACGATCCATAAAAAAGATGCTCTTCGGTATAATCCAGATAAATTTGCTTGTTTCTTTCCCAAACCTCCTCATCCTGTGCTATAGCCCAGGCAACCACGAAATACTTAGAATGTTCAGTGTCAAAAGCACTTCTGTGCTCTAGCACCAACACCTCTGATTCTGCGGTTTCAAAGTCTAGGTTTTCCCAAAGCTCTATTCCCCTATTTTGATATTCCGTAATCCTCTTGGCATTGTCAGCGTAAATCACAAGATTATATACCATCACTCCTGCTGCACATACGCAAGCTACTGCCATTACTGCATCAAGCTTATGTGGTATGCTCTTAATCTTTTCAAATGTTCTGTTATTTTTAAGCTCGCTAACCTGCGTGAGAATTTGCTCCGACCTAAGCGCCCAATGGATAATACCCAAAAGCATTCCAACAAGAATCAGTGATGATGTGATCAGCACCACCGTCATAAAATCGCTGGTATTACCCGGATATTGTCTGAGTATGAAAACAAGTGCATAAATATCTATTATATAAAACACTCGCTTAATAAATTCAAGAGGCGATACACATCCTTTAGCTACAAGCTTTATCGAATACACTAGAATACACAAAATGCCTATAAGCATGGGTAGATAACCTAAATAAATGGGTCTTTCTGTGTTAAATCCTGTAATAGACATTGCAATTATTCCCGCCGCTCCTACAAAATAATAGCGAAGCTTATGAAGAATCTCTGTTATCGCCTGCTTTTGCTTTAGCATAATTATGACCATAGTGGCGATTAATATAAGAATAAAGCCATTACCAACTACTGCATTCATATAATATCCAAAGGCATCTAATATATTATCAATATCAAGAAACTCAACCTTCTCAAGGTGAGCCGCTCGATAGCTGTTTCCAGGAGCTTTAAGTATAAATATCATCCCCGGCAAGCAAAGAAGAATCATAACTATTTCACGAATTCTCTCGCTGATAGTTTCTTTTCTTCGTGCAATCATCTTAAAAAAGACAAGCAGTATAATCATACCACCCGTAACCTCGTTTGTTGAGGCTGAAATTAATATCGCCAGGCAAGTAGCCAAGTACCCCCCCCGAAGGAAGATTTGTCAAAATAGCGCTCAATGAGCCAAAAGGTGAAAAATAACAGCGTTTCAGGTATCATATAGTTGCATGAGCCCGAAATCCATAGCACATTGTCGCCAAAGCATGGCACAGCAAAAAAAGTCAGAAAATAGATGAATGGCAAACCCAAAAAATCATATTTCTTTAGTCTGCCAAAATCCTCATCCTTAAACTGCCTTTTTATAAGCGCATACATGAGCCTTCCTTGAATTACAAATATAACCGAGTTTGCGATGTTATACACCCATTTATTGAGATTTACAAAAACGTAGGCAAGAATATGACATGTTACTCTTCCGCCGCTATATTGATAATAGTTTTTCATAGAAGTAACTATATCCCCGAAATTCTCCACAGGCTTAACATCTGCATGTGGATATATTTCTTCCCACACAAACTTAAAATGCCAGTCGTCTGATAAATAAGGACATAATGCGCATAGAAACACCATTATTGCAAATGTAACAAACATTGCCAATGCATTGGCAACAAAGAGCCTATTTTTAAATTTATTGCTTATCACTTTAAGTGTCACCCCTACAATTTTGAATATTTTTGAAAATAGCTTACTTCTCTACCGGCTCAAATCTGATTCTGATATCCGGGAGCTTCTCGATAGTCGTGTAGCTGTTATAAAGACCGTCTGAAATTGTCAAGTCGTTCTCACCACTTGCAGGAGGCGCAAAGATGCGAAGCGTCAGATCTGCCGCTCCCTCCAGTGGCTTTTCAAAGAATGCGCTCATGAGATCTATGGTCTTAGCCTTTGGCGACTTGTAGAACCATTTTCCGTTTATCTCTAGCATTAGATTGCTGTCGTCATCAAACGTTACCTCACAAAAATGCGGGTTCGAATCAAAATGCAGCGGAATTTCAATTCCCTCAGCATCCTCAGAGCTTCCCCAACGCAAAGTGCAGGGGAACGAAAGCTCATCGCCCTTGGTCATTGATGGTGAGAAGAAATCGTCGTGGATAATCTCCTTATATGTTTGCATTACAGGCTGTTCAATGCCGCAATCGGAATAATTTGGGTCTTCGATCTCAAGTCCAAGTCTGCCTCTGTCGCGGAATTGATAGAAGGTAAAGCCTGAGAACCAATCTTCAGGATCGTTTTTTAGCATATCGCAAAATTGCTTTACCATCTGAGCTTGATCATATGCTCCTGTAACATCGCCATCAGCATTAAACTCGCTCATAACCATAGGCTTAGCCTCGCCGCCATTTATTTCCTTAAAGCGATTATAGCTCATCTTTGTAAGCGTATAGGTATCGTCTACTCTCGAACGGCTATGACTGCTTCCGCCATGCTCCGCTACATCATACGGCCATCCCCAGTGAAGTGCCATGTACTTGTCAACACTCCAGATATCGGTTTCCTTAACCGCCTGTGAAAACTCCTTTTCCATTATGATTTCAGTAGCGTTCTTGTCCTCGATACCGCCAATACAAAGTATAGTCGATACGTTAGGCGCATACTCCTTAAGTATTTTGTTAAAGCGACAATAGAAGTCTGCAACGCCCTGATATGTGGTGCACTTTGTGAAAGAAAACCAATTTCCCGTAGCCTCATGATTTATTCTAAGCATCATTCTGCCATAGGGTCTTAAATCCTTAGCAATTGCGATAAGATGCTCATCGGATACATTCGGGTCTATTGTAAGGGTTAGCACTACCTCCTGTCCGTGACGTCTGACATCTCTCATGCAGGTAAAGGGCTCATCGTCGGTTGTGCCATTAAGTCCGCCCTTATAGGTAAAGTAGTCATCATATGGGTAATCCCACTGAAAGGATACATCCATATCCTTACAAACCTCAGAAATTCTTCCCGGCCACTCCTTATCAAGCGGATAGTAGCAATACATAAGGCTGATGCCACGATGAGGTCTGCCAAGCTTATGTAAAATATAATCCTGATTTACATACTCGCCTCTTTCAGAACCATCTCCCAGGTCAACGGCACACTTAGCCTTTCCCATATGTACCGCATAAGCTTTGATTTCTTCCATAAATTCTTCCTCCTGAATTTTAAATTAAAATACGTTTGTATGATAGAAAATTTTTATTCCTGTGCTTCATCAATTACAAGCTGTGAATTGACAATATCAAACTGCTCAGCAAGACGCTTAAAGACCTCATTGCTCTCGTCAGTCTCTCCGTATTGACTTGTCATAATTATAAGCATAAACGGCGAATCAGCATAAACAATTGCGCAGTCATGATAGCAATATTGAGTACGGTCTGTACCATACTTGTGCGCCACAAAGTATTTATCGCCAAGCTGTGCCGATATCTGAACCTCTAAATCAGTCTCATTCATCAGCCCGATAAGCCACTTGCCACGATCGGTTTCCTCAGCATAATTATAGATATCCTCATACTGTAAAGCAAGGTCATCTGCCGTGCACTTTGTGAATATCCATGTCGATCCAAGGCGATAGCTTACACCCAATGATTCGTTCATGCTGTTAAAATCACTGTATCCATAGTACTTTACAAGATTATAATACGCCGTATTGTCAGACTGATTTACAGCCCTTGTGATAAGCTCCTCAGCGGTATGAGTTGCGCCTATTCCTTCAGATGCCGTGGTATTATAATCGTTGCTCCATGTAACCGTTGTGGTGATTTCCTCTTCAAGATCAATGCCACTTTCTAACAAGCACTTACAAAAAGGTGCCTTTACGGTCGAGCAGGTGCTATAGCTCTTTGTAGAGTTGTATGTACAGGTCGCCTCAGTCTCAAAATTCTTGTAGACAAAGCTTATTGTGCTGCCATACTGCGAGCATATGCTGTCGATTTCGTCAAATGCAGCTATAAGCTCGTCATTTGAATAAACCTCGTCAGTAAAGCTTTCGCTATAAAAGCTTCTGCTGTCAAAAGCGTCACTGCTTATAGCCTCAGGCGCTGCTGTAGTTGTCGTTGTTGTCGTTGTCGTTTCTGCCGTGGTGGTTGTGGTTTCCTGCGCGTCCTCATCAGCCTTCTGCGTATCATCAGCTTGTGATGCCTCAGTCTGCGTTGTCTGAGTTTCGCTGCTTTCTGTGTAGATGCTTTCGGAATCGGTGCTGGTTACGGCACATGAAGCAGATGTCAAGGCTGCTGTCATGCACATAATAGCCATAGCTCTCTTAAAATTACAGTCTCTCATTATATACCTCTATTAGAGTTGAAAGCTGCCCCACTTATGGTTCCCTATAACTTAACGACTGTTATCGGATGACGACCAAGGACGTTACTCCGCCGCCATACTCATTTAGGCTCTTTGCAACAACTGTTATCTGAGCCTCACCTATCATATCCTCACTACATTCAATTTCAGCAGGCTGCGCCCACTCGTTTTCGAAATCAAGACGCTTGCGCCCATTCACCCAAACCTCGCATTTGCCCCAAAGCTGATAAAAGTAAATTGTCGGCGCTCTGCCATTTAGCTTCTCTGGAATCGTCACATTTGCTCGATAAAGAGCATACCTGCCGACTGCCCCAGCCATCTTTGAGCCATTTCCATGAATCGGAGTAAACGGCTCAAAGCTATTCATATCATTATTTGCAAGCTGCTTGAGCGGATCAGGATACTCATCGCTTAGCCTTGATGACACTCGCCAGCTATTAACATTAATTTCCTCAATACTTTCTATCACTTCAAGATCTGCTTCACCTGCGTCTGCAAGCTCAACATCAAGCATGTCACATATAAGTGTACCACATTCTGCTCCAATTGTCAAGTGCTTAGCCCCTCTTTGAGGTCTAATAATAGCCTGCGCTCTGCCATTAAAAAGACTTCTCTCAGAACTAACAAAGCTTTCATGACAGTTTGGATCTCCGTTAGCCGCTCCTATAAGCTCGCCGCCTTGTATCATAATATTCATTTTTGCGCAAAAGTCCGGTACCTCTCTGCCATTGTCATCAACTGCCACAAAATTTACAATTGCCGCATCAAGTCCGCTGTTATTAAGAGGATGAATATTTGCAAAATCCGCCCTAATCTTAACCGCTTCACCAGTGGTTTCAACGGTATCACGAGCTACCTCTTTTCCGCCGTTAAAGCCTACTAGAGTCAGCGTGCCCTTTTCATACGGCACCTCCCAATAGGTCTGACTCAGCCTGTCCACATCACGTTTACCAAGACTTACACCGTTTAAATAAAGCTCCGCCTGCTCGCAATTTGTATGACTCATCACTCGGATAGCCTCTCCCTCATGTCCGCAATGATTCCAGTGTGGCAAAGCATGGCAAACAGGCTCGTCAGAAAAAATCGCTTTTGCAAGCCAAAATCCGTCCTTCTCAAAACCGCAAACATCCATCATGCCAAAAAAGCTTGACACGCTCGGATATTCAAATGGTGTAGGCTCGCCAAGATAGTCAAAGCCCGTCCACATGAATCCACCGGATGCAAATTCGCGGGTATCTATCGTGTTCCAGGTTTCACGAACTGTATTTCCCCAATCAGCGGGATTCTCGTCATAGCAGGATATCATATGACTCTCATAATCGGTATTATAACAGCCCCTCACCGAAAAAGTTGAAGTCGTTTCGCTTCCTACTATAGGAATGCTCGGATACTTATTATGAAACTCGTCGTATATATAAAGCTGATAGTTTATGCCTGCTACATCAAGCACCTGAACTGCACCGACATCTTGACTGACCCCACCGTTCATTGCTCCGGTGACAAAGCGTGTAGAGTCAAGTGCGCGAATTTCTCTTCTCATGCGTCTAGCCATTCTTTCACCCTGAGGTGTTCCCTGTAACGGCTCCTCATTGAATATAGACCACATGATAACACTCGGATGATTTCTATCTCTAAGCACCATCGTACGCAGCTCATCAAGGCACTGCTCACTTGTCTCAAATGAGCGGTTCTCATCCATAACAAGCATTCCCTCTCGATCACATACATCAAGCAGCTCAGAATGCGGCATTCCATGAGCGCAGCGATAAGCATTACTTCCCATATCTTTAAGCCTGTGAATTCGATACTCATGTACGCTGTCGGGAATTGCAACACCTATTCCGCCGTGATCCTGATGATTGCAGGTTCCATACAGCTTAACGCTTTTACCGTTTAGGAAAAAGCCCTTTTGTGCATCAAACTCTATAGTGCGAAATCCAAATGTAGCCTCATCAAAATCACGCACACTATTACCAATTTCAATCCATGCTCTGCAGGTATAAAGATTCGGATTTTCTGTGTCCCAAAGCTTAGGAGAATCTATTTTGAAGCTAAATCTACAGGTTTTTACATCTCCCGCCAAGATATCGGTTTTTACATTGTCTGAAGCAACGCATTTGCCGCTTTGCTTATCAATTATCTCACAAAACAGTCGAACATCCCTGCGCTGATAGCCCGTGTTTTCAAGTGTAATTTCAGGAAGTGCATGCCAAGAGTCAAACTCATACATTGTCGGCACATAAATTCCATACCTGGCTATTGCAGCTTCATTTTTTGATACAAGACGAACATGACGATAAATTCCTGCTCCCTCGTACCACCAGCCCTCCCAGCTGTCAGCATCCACATAAACGGCAAGAACATTAGGCGTTCTTCCAAAGCTCGCACGATCTGTTATATCAACGCTAAATGGAGCATACGCCGAATAATGCCGCTTTAATATCGAACCATTAAAATAGACAATACAATCCTTTGCAACTCCATCAAACTCAAGAGAAAGATTACTTCCCTCCAGGCTCTCATCGAGCATAAATTGCTTTCTATACCAAGCCTTGCCCTTTGGCTTGTAGCCCCATGAAGGAGAGCCGTCAAGATCATTTTCGAGCTCTACCGACCAATCATGAGGAAGATTTACCCTTCTCCAATCACCTGTTGAAAAGCTAGACTGCGGCACTCCGGGACAAGCACCTGCCTTTGCGATAGAGTAAACATCACCATGTGAATTTCCAACGCTATTCTTAACATCGCCTAAATGAAATGCCCAATCAGAATCAAGTGAAAACACTCGTCTTACTCGGTTTATATCCTTGCCATTCATAGCAAATACCTCCTGAAAATATTCTTGATACAATTATAACATCATGTCAATTATTTGTATTGATTTTTTGTGAAAATTCATCAAAGCTTTCGTAAACTAAAGGAAGCGGCATCTTCTACACCGCTCCCTTTATATTTCACTCTTCCTATTGCGCTTTAAATTATCTCATCATTCCGCCCATGCCGCCGCCCATTCCGGACGAGGTCGAGTTTGATGTGCAGATTGAAGATATTGTGATTTCTCCGCTCTGATCTCCTGCGGAAACTGTATAGGTGCCCTCTACAAGCTCCTCACAGCTAAACACCACCGACTGATAGGTCTTGTCAAATGTATACGAAAGTATAACATTGCCGCTAGAATCAGTCACCGTAAACTCAGTTCCGGCTGAAATTGTGGATGAAAAGTCATAGAGCACGTTATACTGTGTGGAATTATCACTGAAGCCCTCTTCCATTCCAACAGCTCCAGCAGCTATAATCGTGCCACCCGTAATCTGCGCCGTGACGTTTCCGTCACCATAGTCAAGCGCTCCATTTCCGCCATTAGTAGGTCCGCTCACATAAATAGTGCCACCGCTTACTACTAAATCTCCATTAGAGTCAAGACCATCACCGTCAGCATCAACCGTTAGTGTGCCGCCGCTTATTTCAAGCATATACTCACCCGAGGAGCTTGTCGAGAAGCTGTCTCTGCCCATTCTATCGGTTGAACCCGTATCGCTGCCACCTGCTGCATTAAGTCCGTCATCAGATGCAACCACACTTGTATCTCCACCCGAAATATAAATGCATAAGCCTTCAATTCCCTCGTAGCTTTGAGTTATATCGATCGTACCACCTGAGATATAAAGCTCAGCATCTGCATGTGCTCCGTCATCTCCTGAGCTTGCTGTGATAGTACCATCTGTTATGCTAATTGTACCGTTTGAGTGAAGAGAGTCATCTGACGAATCAATGGTAAGCGTGCCGCCGTTTATCTCAATTGAGCTTCCAGCCTTTATAGCTTTCGCTGATGTCTCTCCATCTGACGAATCGTCAGTGGACGTTTCAACCAAGACATCGCTCGTTGAAACAGTGTAAGAGGCACCCGTGTAGCTGTCATCACCAGCTCCGAAGTCTCCGCCCATATCGCCACGTCCGCCGCCTGAGCCTCCTCCTGGAATATCCATATTCATGTCACCCTTATCCCAGGTGCCCCAGTCGCTGTTAGCGCTTCCATCCGAGTTTGTGCTTGAATTGCTTGAACCGCCGCCTGTGGTTACTGTAATGTCTCCACCGTCAATAACAAGCGCAGTTTCAGCCTCAATTCCATCGCCCGTAGCAGTTACATTGATTGTACCACCAGTGATTGACATATATCCAAGAGAGCTATCCTCATCATTTGTAGCACGAATTCCGTTAGAGCCCGCTGTAACGGTGATGTTTCCATCGGTAATCTTAACACTATCCTTGCCATAAATTCCACCGGATGATGCCGAAACGGTAATATCTCCACCGGTGATAACAAGACTATCCTTGCTGACAATTCCATGCTTGTAATTACCTGTAACCTCAAGCGAGCCACTACCATTTATAGTAAGATCGGCACGAGAAAAAATCGCTCCGTCTGTATTGTCATCTGAATCCACAAGAGTATACTCAGAGCCATCTGAGAAGGTGTTTGTTGTACCATCCTCAAGTGTAAGCGTCACCTTTTCCGCCTTATCGACTAAAAGTGCTGCATGATCCGAATTTGTAACCGTAACACCATTTAACACAAGCTGAATTTCATTTCCCTTGCTGTGTACGTAAATTTGTCCCTCAAAGCTGCCGCTGAGAATATAGGTTCCTGCCTCGCTTATTGTAAGCGTTCCGTCCTCACACTCAGCTCCATCGCCTGAGATATCTGCACTTGTGCCGTCAAGCGCTATTGTTGTCGAGGAGCTTTCATCGTATCCTGTATCCAGGTCTGCCGCATCCACCTCAAGCGCCTCATCTGAAATCGAAGTCGTGCTTGAACCTGATGCCGAGTCGGAGGTTGAGGACTGCTCCGATTCATCGCTGTTTGTCCCCTTTAATGAATCAATAAACGAGCATCCTGATGCGCTTAGTGCAAGCACCGCTGCCGCTGCTGCCGCAAATGCTCTCATTCCTTTACCTTTATTATACTTCATGCTATTCATCCTTTCTTCCCTTGTATTTTTTGAAGCCTTACCCATCAAAGCTGCTCCGCCACCTTAGCTACCGCTCTGCCGCAAGAGATTTCCAAATTTCCGTTGCGAGTACGCAGATCGTCAATCATAGCCTTTTCCATTGAGTCATCCTTTAAAACTATGGTGTATTCGAGCTTGTAAAGGCTTCCCATATTTGTAGTCTTTACAGTGTCAAGCTCACAGCTCTTGGTGTATTTTTCAAATATGTCAGCAAAAACTCCGCTATAGTCAAGAGATTCCGGAATAGTAATCTTAAGATGCTTCTCACCATTTGACTGTCCAAAGCCTGCTATTGAGTAGATTATGTTTATTGCACAAATTATAATTGTAAAAATAATGGCAACACTCAGATACTGTGTACCACACGCAAGACCTACTGCCATTGCAAGAAAGATAGCGCATATCTCACGAGCCGTTCCGGGAACCGAGCGAAAACGTACAAGGCTAAAGGCTCCCATTACTGCAACTCCTGTGCCAAGATTGCCATTTACCATCATGATTACAATTTGTACTATTGCGGGAAGAAGTGCCAGTGTTATAGCAAACCCCTTCGAGGTGTTATGTCCGTGGCAAAAAACCACCGCTATTACAAGTCCAAGCACTAATGAAGTAACCGTACACGCAAGAAGTGTACCAAGGCTCATGTCTGTTGATGAAATTGAGAATAGATCGCTTACGCTAGTCGAAAAATATGTCATTGTAATTATTTCCTTTCGTTTATGAATTTCCCTTTAGATTGCTCTGCGTGTGACGCTCAGTCCGCTGTGCTTGCCGAGTGCATTTTCGCCCAGCAATGTAAGATAAGCTTTACCGTACTTTGAGTAGGATGTCGAGTAGATTTTAAGGTCATCTAAAATATCCGACAGCCAAAGAGGCATTGCATCCGGAATTTTTATCTCCATAAGCCTCTGACCGTCCTTTAACAGCTCACGTCCGTAAATTCCCTTTGAGGGATCCAAATCAAAGTCACGATAAATTATGTGATTATCAAAGGTGATTCTAAGATTAGAATCGTCCTTGCCTGAAAAAGCAAGCCTGTGATAGCTAATAAACATTCTTGGCGCTAAATCCTCATAATAATCAAACGCCCACTTAAGCTCATGCTCAATCTGTGCATTGTGCGGAGTAATCTGTCTGCCGTGAGTAAACTTCATAGCATCATCAAGCGGCATTACGCTGCGCCTTTTATAGACAACCCCCTTGTACTTCCTTTTGATTTCCAAAAACACAGTATCTTCGCTAGTCGGTACTCCATAGCTTCTCAGACGAATCTTCTCTTTAAATACCGGCTTTTCGATTGAAGTACGTATAAGCCTATAATCAGGCGTGTCATAGTAAAGACTAATAATATTGCTCTCGTAAAACTTATCCCTGTTCATATAGTAGGAAAGCCGTCTAACAAGCTCGTTGTAGGTCGCTTGCTCAAGCAGATACTTCTTTTCGGTTCTCTTAAATACTTCCTGTGCCATACAAATCACCTCTCCTTAAGATGCTTTTTTCTTTACAACTTCATTATAAACGCTTTACGTTAACTTTACTTTATCTTTTCGGGTGTTTTCAATACTTTTCAGATGGATTTCATCTTAATTTCATTTATCTTTACTAATTTAAGTTGGCTTACACAAGATTAATTATTTACATGAATTCTCATTTCATCATACAATCTCCTCTAATCAATGAACAAAAAAAGTGCTTTACTTTGTAGCATTAGTGCAATTACATTAGAATAATGGTATAAAAATCGGCAGAATTACCATTGCTAAATTATCTATGATATGGTATAATACTAAGTGAAATCTTTAAAAATAAGAAAGGATGTAAGAATATGAATATCGCTGTAGCACAATCCGGAGGTCCCACCTGTGCCATAAACGCTTCACTTGTAGGAGTATTCAAGCAGGCTTTGCAAACAAGCACGATAGATGCTGTGTTCGGAGCGAAAAACGGAATTGAGGGAATTATAAACGATGAGCTTATAGATCTAAAACGTGTAATTAAAACCAATGAGGATATGGAGCTCTTGCGTCAGACTCCATCAACGGTTTTAGGCTCATGCAGAAGAAAGCTTCCCTCTATCGAGGATGAAGATGCACCTAAAGTCTACACTAATATTTTTAATTGTCTTGACAAACACCGAATAGAAGCTTTTTTCTACATTGGCGGAAATGATTCGATGGACACTGTACAAAAGCTTTCTGAGTATGCGGTAAAAATCGGCTCACAGATTAAATTTGTAGGAATACCAAAAACGATAGATAACGACCTTCCTATAACAGACCACACACCTGGCTTTGGCTCAGCTGCAAAATATGTAAACGCAACAGTACAGGAGATAATACGTGACAGCTCAGTATATTCAATCGATTCTGTAACGATAATTGAAATCATGGGACGACACGCAGGCTGGCTCGCAGCATCAACCTGTGTGCTCCGTGCAAATGACGAAATTGCGCCGCATCTAATCTACCTGCCAGAAAGCAGGTTCAGTACCGAGCGTTTTCTTGAAGATCTACGCATTGAGCGAGCAAAGCACAAGGCGGTAATAATAGCGGTTTCAGAAGGAATCGAGCTTGAGGGCAGTGAGGCGCATATTGACACAATAGATGCCTTTGGTCATAGCAATCTTTCGGGAGTAGGCAAAGCTCTGGAACAGCTTGTGCGAGATAAAATAGGCGGCAAGGTTCGTTCGATTGAGCTTAATGTTATGCAGCGCTGTTCAAGTCACATATGCTCAAAAACTGACATTGACGAGGCGGAGCTTATTGGCGGCGAGGCGGTAAAAGCCGCTTTGCGTGGAGAAACAGGTGTTACTATGGTGTTTAGACGCATATCTGATAAGCCCTATGTGGTAACAATTGAATCCGCACCAACTAATCTTTTGGCAAACAAAGAAAAGCTATTTCCAACCAAGTGGATAAACGAAAATGGCAACGGAGTCAGCGATGAAGCAATAAAGTACTTCCTACCATTAATACAAGGCGAGGTCAATATTGCCATGAAAAACGGAATGCCAACGCACTTCAAGGTGTGACGCAGGGGGTATGAATTGTATTTTTAAAAGCCTGTAACGACTTATCACGCTTTTACTTGACATTTTTCCTATTCAGTGGTATAATGAATATCGGAATATTTCGGGCTAGATCCCGTTTGGAGGAACAAATTTTATGAAGTCATTGACGCAAATACTTTCTGAAAAGCTATCCGTCGCTTTTGAGGCTTGCAGCTACTCGGCTGAGCTAGGAGCGGTATCGCTTTCGGATCGTCCAGATCTCTGTCAGTTTCAATGCAACGGAGCCTTTGCCGGTGCAAAGCTTTATCACAAAGCTCCACGCATGATTGCAGCGGATGTGGTGGACAAGCTTTCGGATGACTGCGACCTTAAAAAAATCGAGGTTGTAGGTGCGGGTTTTATTAATATTACCCTTACAGATGAATTTCTGCTTTCATTTGTCAAAAAGCTGCTTGAGGATGAAAATCTTGGTATTGAGCAGTCACAAAAGCACGAAACAATTGTGCTCGACTACGGCGGACCTAACGTGGCTAAGCCACTTCACATAGGACATTTACGCTCGGCGGTAATCGGCGAATCGCTCAAAAGATTAGCTAAGGCTACCGGACGCAAAACGATAAGTGATGTACATCTTGGCGACTGGGGGCTGCAGATCGGTCTTGTTATTGCTGAGCTGCGTGAAAGAAATCCCGACTGGGAATGCTTTTCACCTGACTTTGATCCCGATAGCTTTGAAGGCATCAGCATAAGCTCACAGGAGCTAAATGAGATTTATCCATTTGCCAGCCAAAAGAGCAAGAACGACGAAGAGTTTAAGGCTAAGGCTCGTGCGGTAACCGCCCAGCTTCAAAAGGGAGATCCCGCCTACACAGCTCTTTGGCGTGAAATTATAAAGGTATCTGTAGCCGATGTCCGTGCTAACTACGACAAGCTTAATGTATCATTTGATTACTGGTACGGCGAAAGCGATGCGGAAAAATATGTTCCTGAGCTGCTAGAGCTTTTGAGTGAAAAGGGACTTATGCACGAAAGCCAGGGCGCAATGGTGGTTGATGTTGCCGAGGATACAGACAAGGTTGAAATTCCGCCTGTTATTATAAAAAAATCTGACAACTCTAACATCTACGCTACTACAGATCTTGCAACGCTTATTCAGCGTGAGCATGACTTTAATCCGGATGAGGTTTGGTATGTGGTTGACGGGCGTCAGAGTCTGCACTTTACGCAGATATTTCGCTGTGCAAAAAAAGCTGAGATTGTGCCGGAGGATGTAAAGCTGATTCACATAGGCTATGGCACCATGAACGGCAGTGACGGCAAGCCCTACAAAACTCGTGAGGGCGGAGTCATGAGGCTCTCTGACTTTTACGACACAATATACAATGCTGCTTACGAGCGCACAGCACAGTCTAAATTTAGCCGTGAGGACGAAAAGGCTGAGGTTGCACGCAAGATAACGGTTGCTACAATTAAATTCGGAGATTTAGTAAACTACTGCATGAAGGACTATGTGTTTGATCTCGACAAGTTTATGGCTCCTGACGGAAAAACCGGCTCCTTCCTGCTTTACACTATCGCACGTGTAAATTCAATCCTAAAGAAGGCGGAGGTTAATGAAAGCTTTGACTCAAAGCAGATTTACTCCGACACCGAGCGTGACCTGCTTTTAAAAATTGCGCTTTCAGGCGAAGCATATTCACTTGCCTATCGTGAAAAAGCTCCAAGCGTCATCTGTGAGAGCGCATACGACCTTGCATCCTGCTTTTCTAAATTCTATCATGATAATCACATTCTTACCGAAGAGGATGAGGACAAGAAAAACACATGGCTAAGCATTTGCACAGCAGTTAAAACCGTTATAGAAAAACAGCTTGACGTTTTGGGAATCGAAACGGTTGAGCTCATGTAATACACTATATCTACAATTTACAGAAAGGACATTTATATGAAAGCTAAATTTAGAATTGTTTCACTTTTGATGTGTGCGGCAATGGCTGCATCAGCTGTTTCATGCGGCGATTCAAGTGAGGACACATCATCCGCCTCAAGCAGCTCATCGACAGCATCCACAGAGTCATTTTCCTACTACGACCCGCCTATTGACATCGACTATGAAGGAGATGGAACTGCACAAGTAACAGTTGACGGCACAGAATTTGTCGTAGGCGGCAATGATCTATGGATAAACGGAGTAAACACACCGTGGAATAACTGGAACGACTTTGGAAGTGACAGCTTCAACTGGTCGTTTTGGGAAATGCACTTCACAGAGCTTGAAGAGGCAGGAGTAAATGCAACTAGAGTTTGGATAAACTGCAACGACATGGTTGGCGTTACGCTCAACGACGACGGAAGCTTTGCAAGCGTTTCAGAGGATCACTGGCAGGATCTTGATGTGCTCTTTACAATTGCAAAGGAGCATCACATCTACATAATGGCAACTCTTCTTTCATTCGACCACTTTAAGGATGAGAACAATGCTTACGAAAACTGGAGAAACATGATTACTGACAGTGACAACATTGACAGCTTTGTTGAAGGATATGTAATTCCCTTTGCAGAGCGTTATGACAGCTGTGACTATCTATGGAGTATTGACCTCATGAACGAGCCTGACTGGGTTCACGAGAATGAGGAATGCGGACAGCTCGAATGGGATGATATATCAAATTACTTCTCACGTGCAGCAACAGCTATTCATGAGCATTCGGACATTCTGGTAACTGTAGGATTTGGAATTGTGAAATACAACTCAGACGAATACGAGGGCAACTACGGTTCAGACGAATATCTACAGAGCCTTTCAGGAAATGAAAACTCATATCTCGACTTCTATTCGACTCACTTCTACTACTGGGAGAAGCCCTACTACAGCTATCCATTTGACATGTCCCCAACCGACTTTATGCTTGACGGAACAAAGCCCTGTGTAATCGGCGAGGCTGCAGCTAATGACTACAGTGAATCAGGTCAATACCTTGATGAAAAGTATGAGAACGCATACAACAATGGATGGAACGGAGTTATGGCTTGGACCTCAAACGGCGTTGATAACTGCGGTGACCTTGAGGATATTAAGCCTGCTGTAGCGAAAATAGTAGAAATAGCAGAAAGCGAGGTTTATCCGCTAGGAGATCACGAAGCTAGTGATTCTACGGAGGATGCTGATACTGACACCGAGGAAGAGAGTGCGGAAGAGGAATAAAGCAAAGTAAAAGGGGTTAAATAGCATGAAGGGCACAGGTGTAATAATTACAAGAAAACTCTTTTTCACCGCCCTCGGATTTATCCTTGCTCTTATTTTGTGTCTTAACCTAGGTGTGCTTACAGCTTGTGCTGTTATTGTCGCAGGGATTTTAATCTCTGCGACCTTTTTTGTTCTCAGATTTAAATATAGAGGATTTGTAACCCTTATTACCCTTTCAGCTATGGCAGGAACACTTTTCTTTGCACACTATGAGACTGAGGTTTATAACAAAATCACTGCACTTGATGGAGAGGAAATCACCATAACAGGATACGTATCAGATTACAGCTTCGTAGGTAGCGACTGCGTCAGAATATCAGTCAAGGGAGAGATCAAAGGGCTTGAGCAAGCAACTGAAATTAGCTTTTTTGTAACAGATATGAATTTTGACTACTATGATAATGTCCGTGTGACCTCAAAGGTTAAAATCCCTGAAAACAGCGTTAGCTTTAATGGCGAGGATTATAACCGCTCTCAAGGAGTGTATCTTCAGGGCAGCGGTACTGCTCAATGTGAAAAAGTTGGAGGATGTGCAAACGAGTTTGCTAGGCGTATAAAGCTGCTGCGTGACAGCACGGTGAGCAAAATATATGCAGCATGCCCAAATCAGGCAGGCGCATTTTTAGCAGCCACACTCTGTTCAGAGAAATCAAATGTCAGTGCAAAAACAAGTGCCGCTATATATCGTAGCGGCTTGGGACATCTCTTCGCTGTGTCGGGTACTCATGTCGTAATGCTCACCGCTTTCATTCTTCCGATTCTATCGAGGCTCATCTACTCACGCAAGCTAAGATCGCTTGTTTGCCTCGCCTTTATTTGGAGCTTTGCACTTTTTGCCGGTGGCTCGCCATCTGTCGTTCGTGCCTGTATAATGACAAGCGTTTCACTGATAGCAAGCTTTTTTAATCGTACATCTGACAGTGCAAATTCACTTGGATTAGCAGCGATTTTGCTTACACTAAGCTGTCCATATATTCTCACCTCTGTGTCCTTTGTGATGTCCTTCTGTGCAGCCTTCTCATTTGGAGTCATCTCTCCTGCGCTTTGCCGTGGTAGGATAACTAATGCTGGAGAACAAACGCTTGTGTCGTACATCTGTATAAATACCGTAACCTTTCCGCTATGTGCCATATTCTTCAGCGAAATATCTGTCGTTTCCATTGCAGTAAATATGCTTCTTATTCCACTTTGCACGATATGTCTGACACTTTCATATGTTTTCACCCTTACAGGCGGAGTGTTCACGTTTATAATAAAAGCTGCAGGACTTATTTCAAAGCTTATCATATGGCTTTGTAAGCTTTTTACCGCCTCACCATTTGCATACGTTGGCACCTATCACCGTGAGGCTCTTATTTTGATTGGAATCATGGCAATATCAGTCCTTTGCATCTGTGCAATTAAAAAGAATAAGCAGCGTAATGACATTACTGCGTGTGTTGCAGTCTTCATCGCTGTCTGCCTAGCTGCAGAGGTTTTATCTAATACGGATACTGACGATAAAATCACGATATATCCCGACTCTGACGGCTACTGTGTAACAATTTCTTCTGATAAAAACCTTCTGATTTTTGATATCGGAAGTGAAGGAAACCTAAGCTACACACTTGCACAAGCCACACAGCGCTTTCATCCTAAGAACTCATACATTTTCATATCAACTGAGGCACCATTTACCTCAGCCTGCTATAATGACGATTTTTCAGACTCTATCAAGTATTTCTCTCCGATGTATTCAGATACTGAGCATAGCATATATTCGCTTGAGGGAGGCGAGGCTACAGTAGGCTCAGCACAGGTGAAATTTGAAGACGGATATATAATTGCAGTTGACGACCACGAAATCATCCTCACCGATGATGAAATAACAATCGACAACATCACCTTTGAAAGCAATGGATTTTATGATGTTAGCATTCTAAACCTTTAATAGAACAGTAAAATATGTCATAACAAAAGAGCTGCTCTCGAAAGAACAGCTCTTTAATTATGTGTTAAATTACATACCAGTTAGACCTGAACGCTCAACACCTTCAATGAAGTATTTCTGCAGGAATGTGTACATAACCAATAGAGGTACGATCGCAATCAGGCAGCCTGATTCAAGCCAAACTATAATCTGTCTTACACTTACCGTCTGTCCATCGAACAGCTGCTGCTGCAGGTTTGCATCAAGGTTTTTGAGCATCAGTGCAATAGTGTTGTTGTCCGTGAAGAACGAGGACGATACGTAGAAGTCGTTCCAATACCATACAATCGAGAATAGGAATACGGTAAGGAATGAGGTTTTTGCATTAGGAACCATGATTCTAACATATGTTTCGAATGGTCCACATCCATCAAGGTAAGCAGCATCCTCGAGCTCCTTAGGCAGTCCGCGGAAGAACTGGCGGAAGATGTAGATGAACAGTCCCGCTTTAATTCCGTTAGCGAACAGTGCCGGCAGATACATCGTAAGACCACTGTTAATGATCGATACAGGCTCACCACCGCTGTAAAGGGGAATAATTCCGAACAGCTTGAAGTATGCGTATTGTAGATACAACGGGATTGACGTGATCTGAGGAGGTACGATAATCATTAAAATAACGATACCGAAAAGTAATCCTCTGCCCTTAAACTTAAATCTTGCAAAACCATAACCTGTGATCGAACAGGTTACTACCTGCAGGATTGAGGATAAAACATTTATGACTACTGTGTTTAAAAGCGTGTTTTCAAACGGATCTGCCGAATCCCAGTAATCTACCTTCATTACTGTTGCCGTCTGCTTGATGTTATCAAGCGTTAGGCTCTTAGGCAGCCAAACTATTGACGGGTCATTCATCTGCTCGTTAGGTCTGAAGGCTGTAGAAATCATGTACATTAGTGGGTACATAACTACGAACGCCAATCCAAACAGAATCAGGAATCTGAAAACCGGCCAAATTGCTGCAATTGCACGCTTACGGCGATTGTAGCTTATCTGCTCAGGAGTAAAGTACTTATCAAGACCCTCCTCCTTCATGCGAGCCATACGCTCTTTATTCGCCTGCTTGCGTTCCTTTTCGAATTGTTTTTCTTCCTTTTTAGTTGCCAAAGTAATCCCCCCCTTTAATCTACTTCGTAATAAACGAATCGGTTTACGATCGCCATTACTATTGCTAGGACTACTCCAACAATCGCAAAGTACGCCCACGCCATAGCAGCTGAATAGCCGTGCTCCCACTGCTTAGACTGGTTAAGAACCAGGGTCATAACTTCGTTTGAAGGATCTACGAATGAGTCAACTATCGTATATACTAAGCTTGCGATGATCATCGGGCTGATATACGGCAGTGTAATTTTCCAGAAGTACTCCCACGAGGTTGCGCCCTCCATTGAGGCTGCTTCCTTTGCAGAATAAGGAATTCCCTGGAGTGCCGATAGGAACAGCAGTATCTGGATACCGCATTTCCAAATCAGGTTCATTATGTCTGACGTTAAATCCGATATTACCGTTGTCAGCGAATCGCTTATATTGTACACTCCGAGGAATGTAAGCAGCTGGTCAACAAGGTCGGTTTCAAACATCGTGCTAAACTGCTCGGATCCGCCCGAATAACCACTCGTTGACATGTTACCATTGATAATATCGATAACAGGTCCGGTCGCTATAATTACAGGCAGGAAGAAGATTGCACGAGCAGCAGTTCTTCCTTTAAACTTCTGGTTTAGTACTACAGCAATGAATATCGAGAAAACAAGAATAAGCGGTGTATTAATTAGCGTATCCTTAAGTGTCGATACTAGTGCAGGTGAATAGTACTGGTCTTTTCTAAATGCGTTGTAATAGTTTTGGAAACCAAGATTTGAAAGCTGCATTCCTCCTGTTACAATCTTTGTATCGTGGAAGGAGTAGATTAGCGACTGGATAAGCGGTGCTACAAAGAAGTATAAGCTTCCTAAGAACCACCATGCTATAAAGCCATATCCATACAGTGCCTTTCTTCTCTCGTAAGGAATCTTTAGACCCTTTTGCTTTACAGGAACAGCAGCAGCTACAGAAATCTCTTCGCTGTCAGCCTCGTCGTCGGATTCATTCTCATCGAGCTGAGTATCTTCGGTTTCTTCCGCTTCGGTGCTTTCCTCAGCTGATACCTCAGAAGCGTCCTCTACTTGAGCAACAGCCTCTTCTTTTGCTTCATCGGTCAAGATTTCTTCTTCGTTTTCCAAATTCTTTTCCATTTCACTCATCAGCCTTCTGCACCTCCTTCATCTACCGCACCTTCGGCTACAAGGTCAATTGTCGTTCCATTTGCCTTAACAGTTGCATTCTCAGTATCAACCTCAATTACAACGTCTGATTCGCCGTCCTTGCTGTAGGTTGTTCTTAATATGTCTCCATCGATCTCATAGTTTGAAATCGTGTAATCACTTACTGATGCCAGAACCTCGCTTGTTACCTTGTACTGACTTGCTGCTTCACTTATCCATCCCGAATAATTCGAGTAGTAAAGGTCATCGTCTTCGGTATCCAGCAGCTCAGAAGCATCCTCGTAAATCATGTCGTAATTTATATTTGAGCCTGCCGCAATTGCTCTCATAAATGTAAGATTCGTATCAGAGCTTGCGTTTATCGCTGATGTCGAATATGGAATGTATCCGTGAATTACCATCTGGTAGAATGGAATATCTGCATCAGTTACATTAAATCCGCTCGAATAAACCGGCACATCAGTTACTGCACTTACATATGGCAGAACGTAAGAGTTTGCACCCTCTGCGATAATCGACTCGCCTGATTCTGATGCTTGCTTGTAGCCCTCAACGATGGTGTTCATCGTATCGTTTCTGCTCGACTGATTTCTCTTAGAATAGTCACTTACAAGCTTCGTTGACCAGTCGCCGTATCCAAGTGAGGTTATGCTCTCTCCAGTAAAGCTCTCAAGCACCTCATCAAAAATCTTTGAATAAGAGCTTGGAGTAATAAGTGCAGGTGAAACTCCCGACTCTGCTACACCGAATGCCGGACTGTAGCTTGACTGTCTTGAGTATGCACTCGAAATTCTTACCGCTGTATTAGTCAGCATGAAGTAGCCCCATGTGCTGCTCTCCATTGTAAAATTGTTGAGCGAGCCGTAAACAGTAACACTGTCGCTGTTTAACTCCTTAAATTCGTCAGTCGAGCCTAGCTTGCTGAGCGATTTTGCATCAGTTGAAACCTTATTATTGACCGAATTCTTCGTCCAATCGTTATAGTTTACAACTAATGAATCCGCTCCGGCACTCTGAAGTGCTTCAACTATCTCAGATGCCTGAGAGAAGGTTGTAAGCTTTTTCTTCATCGTAATCGGCAAACCAAGAACTGACTCCTCCTTAAGCACTGAACCATAGGTGTCGATGTAAAGATCTGCATCATCCGCTTCGGTCTTTTGAGTTAGTCCCTCTTCCTCAATTAGATAATTTCTGTAAACCTCAGCGCAATCCGCATAATTTACGCCATCATCCGATTCGATTGGGAAGTATTCAACTCCGAACGTTTCAGTCTTGATTCCGTTCTTTTCAAATACCGTAATCTTATTTGCATCAGTACCGCTCATGTAGTACTCATCGCTGCTTCTTGTTTCAAACATAAAGTAGCAGTTATTGTAGGCTTGATTGTTCTGACCGCTTACCTGTGCATTCGCATACACATTTGCCTCACCCTCGGTAGCTACTGCTACAAGTCCTGAGTTGCCCTCAACTGTAGCCATTACCGGCATATAAGCTTGCTCGGTAACACGAGGAGCAGTAAGTGGAACAGTCGTATAATCTCTGCCGTAAATCTTCTGCTGATAGCTTGCGTATGCGCTCTTGCCGTTATTGTACTCGATAACAGCTCCACTTCCGTCCGGAACAATCATGTATCCTTCTGTAGGTGTGCCATTTTCATCAACGCTTGAAACAGCTCCCATATACGGGCAGATAATTATCTTTGTAAGCACCTTGCCCTCATCGCTTGTGCTGTCCTCTTCTATGATCTCATCAGTGTTTACATATACATGTAAGCTATCCTCAGTAAGCTCATAGTGAACAGTAAGCTTAACGCCATACGAGCTATAATTATAGGTTACTGCGCATCCATTAGATTCATTGCTAAAGCTTACGCTTGCCTTTGACGAATAAGCAGGAGCAGGAAGCTCGGTTCTCTTTTCCTGTCTGAGGTCACCTACATTGATAGCGAGTGACGATTGAACCTGACTGATTTGTCCGCTCTTCATCGTACTTCCGCTGTCATCAATTGCTGTAGGATCTGCCTCAGCGTTAATTGGTGAAGTCCACCAGCATTTTCCTGAAGACTTAACCTTCATACAGAAACGCTCGTTTTCCTCATCAAGGTAAAGAAGCAAATTATCGTTTTCTGCAACTAGCTCGCACATCGCAATCGCTTCATCATCCGTTATCGGTTCAGCAAGCTCTTCAGTTTCTTCATCTTCACTGTCCTCAGATTCTGTATCGTCTGTAGAAACCTCAGAATCAGATATGGTGTCCTCCTCTTCGGAATCTGCCGCTACAGTACCGATTGGCATAATCATCGAAAGAACTAGAGCAAAAGCCAAGGCTCTTTTATAATTTTTACTTTGCATTTTACACCATCCTTTCTATGTTAACCACGAATTCTGTAAGAAATCTCGGTGTAGATTGTATAAATGAAAACGTAAACCTGCTGGAACAACGAGAGAAGCAGTACAGCTAGGAAGAGTATCAGCAGCATTGCAACCAATGTCAGGACAATTGCTATGATTGTCTTAGGAATTGAGTACTGATGCACCGCTTTCATTGCTGAAATCATAAGTACTACCGACCAGCCAAGTCCTAGGTAGCTAAATGCTGAAACCCAGATTTGCTCTTCAAGTATCAAGAAATTCGATAAAATTACTGAAATATAAGAGCATAGGATGTAAGGAACAAGCGCATAAGCTGAGTATATGCAAATCTTTTTCAGAGTACCCTCACCATCAAGTAGTGTACAAATGCACCAGTTGCCGATAACCCATGTCGCAAAGTATACTATCGACTGAACTACAAGAGGAACAACGTTAAATACCTTTACGGTGTTAGTGTTAAATGCAAATCCCACCATTCGGTCATTAGCAACCATTGCTATAAATAGCATGACAACTATAATGAATGACAGCTTTAACGAGCCCTTCTTTTTCCATCTTAAATCCTCAAAGCCCTCAAAAGGATGGAAGCAAACGTGTCTTACCCAACCTAGAGTTGAAAATTCATACATCGTTTATTGCGCCTCCTTTTTCTTCTTTTTTCTCTTAAAAATCTTAATTCCTCGTCGCTTTAAAATCCATCTTGCGAACAAGAGAACTACAATTATTATGACTACTACTGCAATACCTGTGAAGTTATTCTGCAGCCATTCTTCACGATAGTACTCAAATGCCTTGTCGTAATCATCCTTATCATTTGCAATTTCAAATCTTTCCATTGCAGAAGCATAATCACCGTTCTTAAGGTCAGCCTTTCCTAGACCGATATGTGCATATGTATAACCGCCATCACACTTGATAACCTCTTCCCAGTAGGATGCGGCCTCTACATATAGACCTTCATCAAATAGTGCGAATGCCTCATGTAGGCTCTCACCGAACTTAGTCTTTACAAATACTGTAAGGTCATTTCTTGTCTGCGAACCATCAATTACAAGAACCTTGTCCTGAAGTGTATCGACCGCATTCGGGCTTGAGAATGAACCTCTCTGGTCTGCAGCTGACGTCTTTGTTCCAAAAATGCAAATTAGATTACAAAGTCTGTCGTACTGGAATATACGTCCTGTCTCATAATCCAAGACATTTATAAGTCCGTCACTGTCAACCGCAATATCCGTAAGCTTTGTCGAATATGTTGTTTTGGTTGCCGTATCGTAAACCGCCGTGGTGTTATCACCGAAGGTGTATTCATCACCGACTGAGTTATCCCAAATGTTATAACCAGCGGGGTTTACCTTCTTAACGGCATCCGTATCTGTCGAAACCTCTGTTACCGTATAGATGAATCCATCATCATCGATATCAAAGTTTGCATACTCAACAGGTACATTACGACTCATTCCTGAAATCTGCTCGTTAGAAGCAATCTTTCTCCAAAGATTCTGTGCGATAACCGAAGCTGTAACCTCAACACGGTTAGCACCGAAGAATCCGGTGAAGGAGCCGTCTGAGCTAAACTGTACTGAACCTGTGTTTACCGATTTTACTACAGCATACACGTTTTCAGCGTAATCTACCAAAACCTTTGTGGGGTTAAATGTTTGTGACGTGTAAAGTGCCTCTGTCGGCTGAACAAATTCCTGCTCAAGAACAAGCTCTGTATCGCTCTTTACATAAGCTCTTACTACACGTGAGTTTGAGTAGTCTGCTATATACACCGTTTGCAGACCTGTTGTTGGACTTGTCATTACAAAAAGTCCCTGTGGCTCGTTAAATAACGATTCGGTGCCATCCTCGCTTGTAGCAACTGTATCAAGCTGTGACTCACCGATAACGCCGTAATAACGACCCGTTACCTCAAGATCTGAGTTTAGTCTGAGAATTCTGTTGTTGCCCGTATCGGCAATCCAGAGCTCCTCATCATTAAATGCGTAAATATCCTTTGCTTCGCTTAGTGAAGCGGAGGCGTCATCGCTGTAGTAAAGCGAATCACCCTGTGTCGAAAGCCTCTCAAGTCCCATATCCTCACCGGTTACAGTTCTTTCAACTGTGTATCCAACCTGTGATGGGATAGCCTCGTCCCAGTTGTCGTAGTTGTACGACTCATACGGTTCATCTGCAAACGCAGTCAAACTCAGTGAAAGTGCCGTGCAACCCGCGAGTGCCAGACAAGTTAGCCTTCTTAGAGTGCCTTTAAATTCTTTAAAGCCATTCACTGTATTATCACCCGTTCCTTTTCATTAAAGTAATTGTTGTTTGCTTTTGTGCCGATTAATCCTTCATACCTGAGCTTGCCATGGTTTCCATAACGTTGCCCTGTGCGATAAGGAATACAACCAGCGGAGGAATCAGGAGCAATACTGCCGAAGCAAATGTAACGCCCTGTCTAGCAAGACCTGAAAGTGAAATCTGCTGAACGATTGTCGGTAGCGTCTTGTACTCTTCTGAGTAGATAACCGAACCACCGTTTAGGTTCCATGCCTGCTGGAATGCGAAAATTATGATTGTCATGATTGCCGGCTTCGAGTTTGGAACAACTATCTGCCAGCAAATTCTAAATAGTCCCGCTCCGTCAACCTTTGCTGCCTCAATCATTGAATCAGGTATAGTCGACATACTCTGTCTCATGAGGTAGAGGTTCATTGCAGTTGCGATGTATGGAAGAATGAGTACCCAGTAGGTATCAATGATGTGAATCGTCGAATATACTAGGAACTGCATGATCCATGTAGCCTGCGACTGGAACAAAAGGGCAATTACAATTATCTGATTTAATACCTTGTAACCTGGGAATTTGCACTTTGAAAGTACAAACGCTGCCATACAGGTTACGAATACGTTGCAAACACAGATAACTATTGTCGTGAATACTGAGTTAAATATGTATCTCGATAGAGGTACAGTGTACTCTGCCGCTACTTTAAACAAATCCGAGAAGTTTTTCGTTGTTGGATTCAGTACATAAAGCTTAGGCGGGAATACGAACAGCTCTTCAATTGGCTTCAGCGATTGTACTACAGAGTAGTAAATCGGGAAGATCATAAACAGTCCGAG
This sequence comes from Ruminococcus sp., assembly GCA_021199375.1. Taxonomy (GTDB): domain Bacteria; phylum Bacillota; class Clostridia; order Oscillospirales; family Ruminococcaceae; genus YE71. The sequence goes on from JAJQIB010000012.1 coordinate 69,153, forward strand.
CAGTACTAGGAAGATGAAGATGCAGACATCGCCGCCGACAGATCCGTTTACCTTCTTATGCTTATCTCTTACCTTAAGCTGTTCAATAGACTTCTTTTTCTTTTTTCTGGCCATTATTTATCTGCACCTCCTTTAATCCACATATTTTCCGAGGAGCCAGTTTACTCCCTTATTCGCTAAGAGCATCGCTACGAACAAAACAAAGCATATTGCTGAGGCGTAGCCCATCTCGTAACGTACACTACCATAGTCGGTAGCATGGTTCATAATGGTGTGAGCCGAATAGTCTGTCGAAGGAAGACCTACCAGCATCTGTCCTACAGTTCCTACTGTGAAGGAGCTTGCGATCTGGTTTACGGCTGCGAACAGAAGCTGCGGTCCCATTGAAGGGATTGTAATCTTAAAGAGCTCCTGCCATCTGTTCTTGATACCTTCGATTGCGCCCGCCTCGTACATCGACTTGTCGATATTCTGGAAGCCTGCACGAATTGCAAGGAAGCCTGCGCCCATTGACATCCACAGCTGAACTATGATACATACACCTAAAATGTATGTTGTATCGGTCAGCCACTGAACCGGAGTGCTTATAAAGCCTAGATCTATGAGTATTGCGTTTAGGTATCCGTACTGGTCGCCCGAAAGGATGAGCTGCCAGGTTACATAAACCGAAGTGGTCATTGAAGGAGCGTAGAACACGAATGTGAAAAGCGTCTTTAGGAACGGATTCATTTCGTTGATAAGCCACGCTACCAGGAAGCTCAAGACGTATGCGAACGGACCTGTGAAAATTGCAAAGATAAGTGTGTTTCTAACTGCTATTAGGAATACGCTGTCGTTTAAAAACAGTGTTGAAAAGTTAGAAAGTCCTACCCACTTAGGTGTCTGAATCATGTTGAAGTTTGTGAAGCTCATAGGCAGCGACATTATAACCGGTATCGCTGTGCAGAGTATAAAGAGAAGCATGAACGGAGCCATCAGTCCATAGCACCCTTTATTCACCTTCATCATGTGCCAGGTATAAGCCCAATAACCCTGCTTATTTACCGGCGCATCAGGATTTTTATTTTTTGCCATTTAGGTGCTCTCTCCTTTCTAATCTTCATCATACATTGCAAGATCGTTATTCTTACGAGTTATCTCATCGTTGATGTCCTTGTTGTACCAGAACAAGGTATCTCTAGCGTTCTCGTAGTTGTTAGCAACCTCTCTAAATGCATTGATAAGTCCTCTTGTTACTCCATATGATGCCGGGATTACAGGAATCTCGACCTGAGCCTCAAGCTGCTCAGTAAGCTTTTCAAGCTCAGTCTGTGTCCATGACAGCTGCTGCAAAGCGTTAAGGTTTGCTGTGTCAAAACGTCCCATCGTACCCAGTACAGATTCGATGTCGTTTCCGTACTCTACCTGTACATCGTCAGACGTGAACCACTTGATAAAGTCCCAAGCTCCTTCGATATCGGGGCAGGTTTTGAATATCAGCGCACCTGAACCTGTCGAGCTTGAAGCTATGCTTATTGTTGTGCCATCCTCAAGTGTTACTGTACCCTCATCATTTTCAGTTCCGGGAACGTGCATGAAGCTCCAGCAGCCCTTAATTTCGGGAGCCGCTACCGAAAGCTGATTGTAGAAGGTGTAGTTTTGAATCAGAACCGGCATATCACCCTGTCTGAAACGTGTGAATGCGTCGTATGTCTGGTCAAAGCTATACTTTGTATAGAACTCGGTCCACATTTCAAAAGCATCTACTGCTTCCTGTGTATCGAAATTCGTTGCTGTTAGATCATCGTTATAGTAGTTTACACCCTGCTGAAGCAGAAGCATTGCAAATGTGTTACCAGCCTCAGTTACAGGTGAAATTGTTGTAACGCCTGAAGTACCGCCCATTACAGGAAGGATAAGTCCTACCTCCATGTAGTTTCTCTGAAGTACAGGAAGTACGTCTAGCAGTCCATCCCATGTTGCCAAATCTGTTTCAGCATCTATGCCAAGCTCTTCAAGGATATCGCTTCGATAGAAGAGCATCGGGAAGGTTTGCGATACGGGCAATCCGTATACTCCGTCCTCATACTGGTAAAGCGTCATTGCATCAGACGAGAATCGCTCTGTAATCTCTTCGTAATCGTCAAATTGCGTCAAATCCACAAGCACATCACGAGATGCCAGCTGTATCGGGAAGTCACCACCCATAAACAGTGCAATATCAGGTCCCTTTCCTGCGAACGTCGCCTCAATGATACCGCCCTGTACAAGCTTCATGTTTACCTTTGTCTCTGCCGTAAGATTATATTCATTATTTACAAGATTTGTAACAACAGTTGCATTATCACGACCTAGTGCAATCCAGCAGGTCATGACATCATCGCCGTCCTCAATATCCGTCAAAGAGTTGTAATCCTCAAAGAACGAACCGATGAATGCGTCAAATCCAAACTTAAATGATTCAAAGAAATGTGAGTCACAGTCTGTGAACTCCTGGTCGGCAGTGCAGATCTCGATAAGGTCAAGCTCTAGTGGCTGCTCACGATACTCACTTACCCACGAGGAAAGCGATGTAACGTTATCCTTAATCGTATCCATCATATCCGGAATTCTATCCGGCTTTTCTATACATTCGTCCAGCGTAAGCGCCATCTTTTCAAGCGTTACAGCCTCGGATCCTCCCTGATTAGAAAGGGTTTCAATTTCCTCCTTGAGCTCACGAAGCTTAGCTGCGTACTCAGTGAAATCGGGGATAATCTCAGGAATTGTCTGGTCGATCATGTAGTCGTTGTAATCATCAGGATCCGGTCCTGTAACCTGACGTACTCTTCTATAATAGCTGTTGATTTCATATGTAATGTCATCAAGCTGGCTCATAATGTCGCCGATTTCTCCTGGGACTGCCTCAAGCGTGAGTGTATGTGTACCAGCTGTGAGGTAGTAGTAAACAGGCTCTGCATCCTCATCATCCGAAACACTCGGAACTGTAACGCTCCAGTCGGAATCATAGTAGAACTTAATCTGCTCTGACTGCTCGTTTGGAACCTCACCGTCTATATAAAGACGTCTGTTCGAATACATACCTCTCATGCTGTCCTGCTTGGCTCTTATACCGATTTTATACCATCCGTCTGCTTCTACGGTAAAGTTCCAGGTTACCGACTGTGTCGACTGGCTCCAGCTGTCCTTGCCGATAGTGTTGTATCGGGTCTTTGTGGGGCTTGAGCCGTTTACAGCAGAGGTTACATATGAATGCATATCGTTTGTCGGGAAGAGCGTACGGTCGCTTTTTTCATCCGCAAGCTCGCCCTCAAGCGTAATCATCTGTCCTGTTGTTGAGCTGAGCTCTTCTGAAGTAGGAACCTCATACTCTGCGGGAGCTTCATACTGGTAAAGTGTAATTTCCTTAATTGCAAATTGTGCCTTCTCGGAAGTGATATGTACCGTGTTTGTTCCCTCTTCAAAATAGAAAATCAAGGGAAGAGCTGAAAGTCCGTCGATATCCTTAATGGGCGAGGTTTGCCATTTTGCGACAGCTACCTGTCCGGGACGAATGTCATTTCCACGCGAGTCCATGTCTATTCCTGTATCGCTGTCGGTCTCCTCGTTTACCCAAACCTTAGAAAGAGTAAGACGACCTGCAGTAGGATACTGGCACTCATCGTTAATGTCCATCTCAAACTCGACATCGTTAGTATTATTCTCGTCAGGCACGTAATAGGTAATCCTTAGGTTGTATGTACCTCCTGTAGGTACATCTAAATCAAACGAAAATCCGCCCGTCTGATTTGCCCAGTAGAGAACATCGCTCTCTCCGCCAACCTCGGTAAGAGAAATATCCGTGCCTTCGTCGACAGTAAAGTTAGAGCTGTTGTAAATGTCAGCCGCTGTAATAGTAATTTCTTCATCCGAACCGACCTCTTCGGAATACTTGACGTAGAAATCTCTATAGGAGTCTTCCACACGTTTTCCTTCACTTTCGGAATCGTCCGTATCATCAGCAGCATCCGCCTCAGCGTCATCGGTATCTGCACTCTCTGTAGTCAAGCTATCAGCAGTCGAAGTATCCTCTTCGTCAGCATCTGCATAAGCAGGAAGCGCAGCGGTTGCAAGCATTACAGCAGCGACCGCAGATGAGATAACACGCCTGATCTTCTTTGTGTTATTCACTATGAATCCACCTTTCCAGTAAATTTGCTGTACTTATATCTAATACCTGATGCCGTAAAGACGGATTTTTTACGGCGTAGGATATAGAATATCGTATGTATTATTTGAGCTATTTGTAGGTTAGCCGGATTTTATGAGATACAGCCTCTTCTCATTTTCATCAAGCTCAACCTTAACTCTGTCGCCGCCCTTAAGTCCCATATCCTCCATATAGTCCTTAGGCAGCTGAAGTCGTCCGGATCTATCAAGCACTACAAGCTCCTCATGAACGAAATCCTCGTCCTCTTCGTCTGCGAGCTGCGCATCGTCCTGCGTTTTTCGCATTTCCTCAAGGTCCTCACTATAGGATCTGCGCCGCACAATTTCAGAGCTTGTTCTGCCGTCACGAATCGCCACGACTCGGTCAATGTGCCTTGCAAGCTTAACGTCATGAGTAACAATAACTATCGTTAAATCCTCTGTCCTGTTAAGCTCTTTAAATATATCAAGAATTACATTTGACGTCTTAGTATCAACTGAACCCGTAGGCTCGTCTGCAAGCAAAAGCCTCGGATTATTTGCAAGCGCAATAGCAATCGCTACACGCTGCTGTTCTCCTCCCGACATCTGTTCGAGCCGAGAATTTTTTCGGTTCAAAAGTCCGACCTTGTCAAGAAGCTCAAGCGCACGCTCTCGTCGTTTTTTTGCGCCAAGCAAAAGCATTGGCAGCTCGACATTTTGAACAGCTGTAAGATAGGGCACCAAATTTCTTGCGTTATTCTGCCACACAAATCCTACTGTGCTTCTCTTATACTCAACATAGTCCTTATCTGTAAATTTGAGCAGGTTCTTTCCGTCAACAAAAAGCTGTCCTGCGCTCGGTCGATCAAGACCTCCGAGCATATTAAGCAGTGTAGACTTTCCACTTCCTGAGTTGCCCACAATCGCCATAAGCTCTCCACGCCCGACATTTAAGTCAAGTCCTTGAAGTGCCACAACCTCAACCTCAGAAGTTTTGTATATTTTCACAAGATTTTCGCAGCGTATCATCTGCTCCTCATCGTTTTGTGCTATGCTTGCATTATCGGATGTAGCATCAGGCTTCGTCAACAATCTCACCATCCTCAAGCGTGTAAACCCTGTCGGCAATATCAATCATGCTAGGGTCGTGGGTTGTCATTATTATTGTCATTCCCCGCTCAGCTACAAGCTTTTTAAAAAGCCCCACAACATGAAGTGCTGTGTTTGTATCAAGCTCGGCTGTCGGTTCGTCTGCAAAAACCACACTGGGCTCGTGAGCAATAGCTCTTGCAATCGCTGTACGCTGCTGCTCGCCTCCTGACATCTCAGCAGGTCGGTGATGCATACGCTTGTCAAGTCCGACATCGGTCATTACCTCAGTAACACGTGCCTTGCGCTTTTCGTAGGGATACTTTGCAAGTCTGAGTCCAAATTCGACATTCTCAAATGCAGTAAGTCCGCTCATGAGTGCCACAGACTGAAAAACAAATGCCATATCAACTCGGCGCAGGTTGTCACGCTTTTTGTCAGAATACCTCGTGATATCCTTTCCTTGAAACACTACCTTTCCCTTTGTCGGACGGTCTAATGCTCCGAGAATGTTAATCAGCGTGGTTTTTCCACTTCCCGATCTGCCTCTGAGGATCGTGAGCTTGCCCTGTTCAATTTCAATGTCAATATGCTTTAACGCCGAAACTGTACTGCCGTCTCCTATTTTAAAGTCACGGCAAACATCCTGCGCCGAAAGTATGATTTCGCCCATAATTTACCTCTTGTAACAGCCAATTGCGTGAATTTTGAAAATCCTTTGTGCAATTTGCACGTATGTAAAGCCAGAAACCTCACATATTGTGTTTTTGCACATAAATCGCCCCTCATATTGAATTTTGTACAGAAAAATTAACAATCTTGCACATTTTTTCAACATGTTTTTCGTTAGATATGTCCAAAAAGGCGTAAGTAACCATTTATAATTATATCAACTTTCGAGGGTTTTGTCAAGCTTTTGAAAACGTTTAAGCAGCCTCTTTTTGTGCAAAACAAACAATTTGTAGATTTTCGACAATTAGAGTGACATATTTTTGTGCAATTTTCTAAATGTCAAATTCTCTCGAAAAAAGTTTACAATAAGTTAGAATCAAATACACACATCAAGCGAAATATTCCCGAAAACCGCTCCAATTTATGGCATTATTTTAACCACATCCAAAAAAATTAGCTCTGAATGTTTCCACTGTAGAACAAATAAAAAATCAAATTACCATATATTACCTTGTGATGCTCAAGCTTCACAAGGTATTTATTTTTTGTAATGTGATATTCCATTTTGGAATGGTCAGGAATACCTATGCTTGCAGCCTCACATTATGACAAATTGCGCAGATAAGCTGTGCTAAAATAATTGTAAAGCATGAGGTTTTATACGGGTTCTCTTGAAATTACCCGTAAATATGTTATATAAGGACTTGGAAGATATGCCTGTAAAGCTCGAAACCAATGGCAGCAAGCTAACTGCCCTTTTGTCGGGAGATTTAGACCACTACACAGTAAGCGATATAAGAACTGAGATAGATCGAATGGTAAGAGGTGCGCCAATCGACCAGCTTATTCTAGACTTTGCAAATGTAAGCTTTATGGACAGCTCAGGTGTAGGGCTTGTTCTTGGAAGATACAAGCTTATAAACGAAATGGGCGGACGCTGCATAGTTGCGAATCCACCTAACTACATAGCAAAGGTTATGAAGCTTTCGGGTATAGGAAAGCTGTGCCGAATTATATACACATCAAACGCTGTTAAGACTAATGAATCGGACGGAGGTGTTAAGCTATGAGAAGGTGTATTAACGAAATGAAGACATCATTTCTTGCAATTGGTGAGAACGAAGCCTTTTCACGTGCGTGTGCCTCATCGTTTATATCTCAGCTGGATCCGTTTGTGAGCGAGCTTGCAGAGCTTAAAACCGCAGTAAGCGAGGCGGTTACGAACTGCATAGTACACGCTTACCGAGGTCGTTCGGATGGTATAATTTATATGAGCATAAAGCTTTTTTCAGACCGCAGGGTGTACATAAAAATACGTGACAAGGGATGCGGAATCGTGGACATAGAGCAGGCTATGCAGCCACTTTTTACGACTGCTCCGGAGGAAGAGCGTGCGGGACTGGGATTTGCCGTAATGGAAAGCTTCACAGATAGAGTGCGAGTAAAAAGCAGTCCATCGAAGGGCACGACGCTTGTCATGGAAAAAACCTTGCAGGAGAAAACGGAAGATGGAAGCTTTAAAGCAAAAGGAAACATTTCAGACGAGAGCAGAACAAAATCTGGGTCTGGTTCACCTATGTGCGAACCGATTTAGAGGACGTGGAATAGAATATGACGACCTGTACGGAGCAGGCTGTTTGGGACTTATGAAGGCTTCAATTGCCTTTGACGAAGCACGTGGAGTGAGGTTTTCAACCTATGCTGTGCCGGTCATTTTAGGCGAAATAAAGCGGCTTTTTAGAGACGGAGGCATGGTTAAGGTAAGTCGAAGCCTACGTGAGCTTTCGCTTAAGCTTAACAGATATAAGGACGAGTTTATAGCGCAAAACGGAAGAGAGCCCACAATAGGCGAGCTAAGTCGGCACAGCGGTGAAAGTGAAGAGATGGTAGCTCAGGCAATCGAAGCATCTCAGCCTACTGTAAGCCTAACTGTACAAAGCGAGGATGGAAGCAACGAAACGGATATACCTATAGATTCCTCCGAGGAGGAAATATTAAACTCAATGACGCTAAAAAGAGCACTCGAAAAGCTTGATGAGCGAGATCGTAATCTTTTAATTCTGCGCTATTTTCGTTCGAAAACGCAAACACAAACAGCACAGGTGCTAGGTATGACACAGGTGCAGGTTTCACGACGTGAAAAGAAGCTGCTTGGAATTCTAAGAGAGGAATTTCTATAACCGATGTATTTGAATTTTTTGTAAACTATTGCAAAAATGATTGACAGAAAGGTAAAAAAATGATATAATAAAATACTAACTCAGAAAGGAAGGTGAAGAATGTGGCTCAAAAGGAGAGCAGCAAGCAGATTGCCGACAACAGAAAAGCGTATCATGAGTACTTTGTGCTTGAAAAATACGAATGCGGAATAGAGCTTTGCGGCACTGAGGTTAAAAGCATCAGATGCGGCTCAGTTAATCTAAAGGATGCATGGTGCTCTATTGAAAATGGCGAGTGCTTTGTAAAAGGAATGCATATCTCTCCGTATGAAAAGGGCAACATCTTCAACCGAGATCCTAGGCGTGAGCGCAAGCTGCTGCTACACAAACAGGAAATCAACCGACTTTTTGGGCGAGTAAAGCAAGAGGGTTTAACACTGATCCCGCTTTCACTCTACTTTAAAAACGGCAGAGTAAAGCTATGCATGGGCTTGTGTAAGGGTAAAAAGCTCTATGACAAGCGTGATGATATGGCAAAGAAAGCGGCTCAGCGCACTATCGACAGAGCATTGAAGGAACAAAATCAGTAGTGTTAGAAATGCTGAGAATTGCTTACCTGTATCGACAAGCTTAAGGTGGCGAACAGAACATGAATGTGGAAATTTATGATAACTCATGCGAAAAAGCATTACCTCCAATTACAGAGGAGTCAATTGCACTAGCAAAGCAGGCAATGTCGGAAATGGCACAGATGGGGACAGTTAAAACAACATGTCCAAGGTGCAAAAAATCGTAGAGGTTTGGACAACCTCAAAGGGTGAACGTACAATAGCAGCATGTGAATGTGAATACGTGAGATACTCTGAGATTAATCTGTAAATCAAAAGTGGACGTAGAATAGTAAAAACTCACTCTATATAGAGTGTCCACCTGAGGGGGCGTAATGGTTTCGACGGGGATTTTGAAGCAAGATAAGCGAGTAGAGGAGCGCACACTCTAAAAACGGCGCACGTTTTAAAATTAGACGACAACGATAATTTTGAACTAGCTGCTGCTTAAGCCAGCGCTCGTCTAGCCTTTGATTACCACGACTTAGGCATAGGCGTCGACTAGTGGTGAACGTCACTGAGTGATGACTGTAGCTCTTTTGATGTATCGCAGTCTACCGAGATTTGTCGCGTGCTTGTTTGCGGCACTTCAAGGGAAGGGCAAACCGAAGGGTGCGCAAAATAATAAGCTACACTCGTAGAAATTCGTGTGGATAGGTTTTCGGACAGGGGTTCGACTCCCCTCGCCTCCACCATATATGAAAAGCGCAAACTCTTTTGACGGAAGTTTGCGTTTTTTTCTTGACAAAAACATCGGGACGAGGTATAATGGTTATAATGAAAAGTTAGGGGGATTATTATGCAGGTTGCTATGTTTTTGGGATTTGTAGGGTTTATTGTGGCTGTGGGAGGATTTGTCACCATTGCCGGAATACTCATTCTTGTCCTTAGGCTCTATTTTCAAAAAAAGACCTACAAAAAATACACCGGTGCTAAGGCTGCAGGTATAATTATAGCTTCTGTCGGAGGGATTACGGTTGTCATTCCGGTGGGAATTTTTTTACTTCTTTTGAGCATTACACTGCAGGACCAATTTGAACACAATTATTTTCATAAAGATGTCAAGACGGGCAACAATTCTATTTTCTGCAGCAGCCAATATGAGGCTCCCGATACCTTTGAATACAACGATGAGACTTATGTACAATTTAAAAACCTGACAGTTGAATATAGAGATAAACGCCGAGGGGATGCCGTGGCAAACTCTACGGATGGAAGTCTTACCTTCTTTGAATACAGCAGCGATTCAGATGTGGATATGCTTTGCTGCATAAAGAAGGTCTATTGCCCGAAAAGCCAAAAGGATGAGCTGACACAGTATTACCGAAGCTGCGAACTAAAATACACGGCAAGAGAGGATTCGCAGGACGAAAGCACCGAGATTGAGCTTGACGATGATATATTTTTTGCGATGTACGACTACACTGATGTCGTTGAACCGGTTGATGAAAACGGCAAGACCGTCAAATCTATTTACGACCTTAATACTTACAAACATTATGAGGATGATTTCACCAAGCTGCGGATCACCCAAAACGTAAACGACGAGGAATTCTATGTACATATAGATTTTTACATCTCGAAGTCGCAGGAGATTTACATTAATGGAGTTTACTGTGATTTTACCTACGACGACAGCAAAGACAACCTGATGCAGGTGACCGAACCCGAATGCCGTGAGGCGGTGCTTGAGGCACTGGATGAGGTTACGTAAGGCGTAAGCTTTAGATGACAGCGCAGGCTCTTTTTTTGAGAGCTTGCGCTTTTTTTACAAAAATCTCAAGATAGAATTACTCGGCTCACGAATTATCAAGCTGATGATTCAAGCATCTTGCTCGCATTTTTACAAAAAATAAAAGCCCTACACAAAATGTGCAGGGCTTGGTGGGTCATCGGGGACTCGAACCCAGGACCGTCCGGTTATGAGCCGGGAGCTCTAACCAACTGAGCTAATGACCCTTATACAAAAAAATTCAAGCAAATCGAGAAATGCTTGAATCCGTTTGCGACAAAATAAGTCTATGACCGGTACGAGATTCGAACTCGTGTTGACGGCGTGAGAGGCCGTAGTCTTAACCGCTTGACCAACCGGCCGTTTGTAAAGTGCACCATCGGGGACTCGAACCCAGGACCCACTGATTAAGAGTCAGTTGCTCTACCATCTGAGCTAATGGTGCAAAATGTCGGCAACTACCTATCTTCCCAGCCCGTCGCCAGGCAAGTATTTTCGGCGTAG